>JAJZTT010000003.1 GCA_021848705.1 Pseudomonadota bacterium | reverse complement strand
GGTGGATGCTTCCTCGTAAAGTTTCCGACTTCGACAATCAGATTCTCTACAGAAATCTCCACCACCTCAACCCGTCAAGCCTCCACCCGTACACCAGATTCGACTATATCTCGCTGGAGGCGGAGGGCGGGCTGGATCGGGATTCGGTCAAGGGCGAACACGGACTTGATTTTACGCTGATGCACGGGCTTGGGCTGGGCATCAGCGAGCCCCTCGAATACCTTTTCCGACACAGGCCGGATTTCGATGAATTCGAAAGATGGATCGCAAAAAAGTTGGGCGGTTTGCCCTCCCCGAATCTGGTGAACCGGCTCAACGAAATGGTGGAAAGCCATCTTGAGTCGCCTCATCGCGATTATCCTTCGAGAGACGAAATCGAAAATCCAGTTTTATCTGAAAACGACATGGCATTCTGGCGGAAAAACGGCTACGTGGTGGTGAAGAATGCTGTGAGCATCGAGGATTGCCGGGAAGCGGAAGCGGCGATTTTCGATCATCTCGGCATGGATCGAGGGGATCCGGACACATGGTACGGAAGCGATCATGTGTTCTGGGTTCCGATTTTTCATCACCCGGCACTCGTCAGGAACCGTTCCGCTCCCGGAATCAGAAAGGCGTTCGAACAGGTTTGGGGGACAGTTGATTTGTGGTCGACCGTGGACCGCTCGAGCCTCAACCGGCCGCAGCGCGGAATGGTCGACATCTCGGGTCCCAGTCGGCTTCACTGGGACGTGAGCCTGGCATTGCCGATGCCTTTCGGCGTGCAGGGAATTCTTTACCTTGGCGATACCGGCGCGGAGCAGGGCGCTTTCCGCTGCGTGCCCGGATTCCATCGCAGCATCGGGCAATGGCTCGATGCGCTCGAGCCTGGACAGGATCCTCGCGAACAGGACCTGGAAAGCCTGGGGCCGATACCGGTCGAAGGAGAAGCAGGGGATTTCGTCATCTGGGACCATGCCTTGCCACATGGAAGCGGGCGCAACTTCGCGAAATATCCCCGGGTCGTGCAATACATCACCATGTTTCCTCATGACCATGGGATCAATCAGGTCTGGAAATGAACTAACCGGGATGGAACGATGATGCAGAAGGCTGAAAAGCAGCAGGTACGGGTCCAGACTGCATCTCGTCAGATGGACGGTTTGTCCATGGATTCGCCATATGGGGACAGGATCGCGCAGCTCCAGTCCATGATCGATTCTAGCCCTCTGATGGCGGCACAAAGGAGGAAGATTGAAGCAGTCGCGCAGCGGGAAGTGCGGCCATCGGCAAATGTCACCCAGTTGGCGACGAAATGCAACGTGAAGGGGGAATTTACTGAAATTCCTTCGGGAGATCTCGGAGCGGAATATTCGCCGCTTTTCGGTGGCAAATGGGGGAAAATGTTTAACATGAAGGCTGAGTTCACCCCCGAGGATTCGTCGATCACCGATGGCGACTGCAGCAGCGGTGAATTCCGACAATATGTCAAAGGCAAGTTTGTTCTGAATGATAAGACGCTGAAGCACTACATCTATGACGGCGAGGAACTCGACGAATCGACCTACAAACTGGATGGACCTTATGGTCATTATTACGGCGAAAAAGGATGGAAGGATGGGGCTAGTCGTTATATTTACGAAAATAATAAAACGAAGTTTAACGGCTTCGATTATCCGGGACTTAGAGTAGAGAAAGGAGAATCCGGCGAGATCGACCTGAGTTTCAAGGCAAACCTGATCGATACACGGCAAGGGGGCAAGATTCTGGCGGAATCACTCTGGACCGTGAAAGGTGCATCCGAAGGCGAAAAATAACTTTGAATTTCGAATACTCGAGGTAGAGGGGATATGGGACAACAGGTATGCATGGGCGCAATATTGAAATGCAGCTTCGGGATGGCGCCGAGTTCGCTGGTCGTTTTGCCGACCAACCGGGTGTTGACGCAGACGCCGGACGCCAACATCATGGACAACATCCCTTTCGTCAACATCCTGCCTTTCGGGATGTGCCAGAGCCTCGCCAATCCCGCGGTCGCAGCGGCAACCGCTGCAGCGATGGGGGCGCTGACGCCGATGCCCTGCACGCCGGTGACCCCGGCTCCCTGGGCGCCCGGATGCGCGACCGTGATGATCGCAAACATGCCCGCGCTCAACAATTCCTCGAAGCTGATGTGCATCTTCGGAGGCGTGATCGAGATCAATTTTGCCGGGCAGGTTACAGTCGATATTCCCTGAAATCCTCGTTTCGCTCCCCTGAACAGCCCGCCGTTTGCAGATCCTGCTTCATCCGGAAGTCCCGCAGAGCGATTCCCCGATCAGTCTGATCTCCCCGATCAGGCGTTCCCATTTCTGGTCCGCCTTCCTTTTCGCCCAAGACCGGGAGGCGCGCCGCATTTCCTGCACCAGGACTCGAGTCCGGCAACCGCTGCCGCAATGTTTGCGTCGTCCGGCGATTTTCCACCGCTGTGGGCGAAGTCATGGAACATCGCACCGAGCAGAAGCGACTTCGTTTTTTCCCGCCCCAGCCCCATCTCGATCGCACCGTCATGGCAGTGCAGGATCACCGTGTTGGCGTGATGAAGATTGTGATTGGGGAGATGGACCGAGGGGTTGTTCTCCATGAAGTATGCATGGGCACCGAGAAGCCCGTGCGGCAGAAGTGCTTCCCTCACTTCCTTTTCTGAGAATGCGATCATGTCTTGCAATAGATAATAGCTATTTCTGCGTGGAAAATCATTCGTGAGAAATGTAACCGGAATGATACCATTCCGTCACGGAAGATGCATGCAGGCCAGAGGAAATCGTTGCCCTGACGTACCGCACTGATCTGATGACAAGAGGGTCTCCTCGATCAGCGCCGCGTGGGGGTGCAACTTTCGCTTGAAAAGGAGTGATACATTTGAGAGAATAATTCCAGCCATCGGTTGGCGATAAACATAAATAAATCATGCCGGATAGTGCCGACCAATGACCTCTGGTCACTGGTCTTGCGCGTGCATGCGGGCCGCCGACCGGGTAGTCAAATCCGGGGTTTGCTAGGGGAATCAATCACAATGTCGGCATATACGACGCAGCAGGATGCAATTGCATTGACCGATCAGGAACTGGAACTCGCGAGACAGATCGTCACCGCACTCAATCTGGAAGTGCAACCAGAAGAAATCGATCCTGAAGCGCCGCTGTACGGCGAAGGACTCGGCCTAGACTCGATCGACATGCTCGAGATCGCGCTCGTGGTGTCGAGAAATTACGGTTTCCAGTTGCGCTCCGACGATGACAACAACGCAATGATCTTCCGCTCCCTCAGGAGTCTAAACCTGCACATCCAGGCGCATCGCACCAAATAGGTCTTCACAGGGCCATGTTCGATTTCGTTTTCGAAAGGGCGTCAGGATGCTCCGGGCAGGTCGCGCTGGTGATGCTTCCGGGGGCCGGGATGAGCCCTTCCGATTTCCTGGTGAATGGTTTCGTCGACGCGATGAGGCGGCGAAATTTGCAAGTTGACGCGGTGATGGTGGGGGTCACTTCCGCTGATTACGTATCCGTCGATTTCGGGCAGCGCCTCAAGCGCCAGCTTCTCGATGCCCTGAACGGATACAGTTGCATCTGGCTTGCTGGAATTTCCCTGGGGGCATTCGGCGCCCTCCGCCTTCTCCAGGAAGGAATGGAAAGAGTCGGCGGGATGCTGCTGCTTTCCCCTTTCCTTTCCACGCGCGGCACGGTCGCCAGGGTGGCCGGGGAAGGAGGGCTGGACCGCTGGTCTCCGAGTGCAGGCGAGCGCCTGAACGACGAAACTGCCCTGCTATGCTGGCTGAAAGAACATCCACAGGCATTTTCTCAGGAGCTGTATCTGGGATGGGGGGCGGACGATCGCTACTCACTTTCGGGAGAATTGCTGGCAGCCCGCCTTCCCGAAGATCGGGTGTTTCGCATACCGGGAAATCACGACTGGCCCACCTGGAATTCGCTCTGGCAAGAAATGCTAGATGCGGTTCCATTTTCTGCAGGGGAGGAAGTCCGGTGAACGGGTTGGAAAGGATGCCATCGGTCAGGCTGCTCTGCACGTCGGGTGGGCGGGTCGCCGAGGTGCTCGCCGAACATCGCGGAAAGGTTCTTGGCGTGATTTCCTATTCGGCATCCGAGCCGGACTTTTCTTCAGGAGACCTGATCCATGTGTGGGTCGAATTGGAAGTGTTCGGGGAGGAGTCCTGTCACGAAATATGGGTTTCCGAAAATCCGGTGAGCGTGCAACGTCAGGATGGATTCGAATATTCCAGCGATGGCGATTTCCTCTTCTGCCGCAGTTTGCACGGCGAGTGCATGCTGCAAGGACTCGAGCTCGGAGCCCGTTCCGCTTATGCCGACCTGTTCGATCTCCTGGATCGCTCGGGTTATCCTTTTCTTTTGCGGGCATGGAACTATTTTCCGGGTATCAACGATGCAGGCCGGGGCATCGAGCGATACAGGGAATTCAATGTAGGCCGCCACGAGGCATTCTGCCAGAAGGGGAGACTCATCGAGGAAGGGAATGTGCCCGCGGCCTGTGCAATCGGTACACGACGCGGGGGTCTGGTGATCTGTTTCCTCGCAGGCCGGAACAAAGGGATGGCGATAGAAAATCCGAGACAGGTCAATGCCTATCGTTACCCCGGAAAGTATGGCCCGAAAAGCCCCACTTTTTCGCGAGGGATGCTGGTGGGAGATGCATTGCTGATCTCGGGAACGGCGAGTATCGTCGGCTCCGAAACCATGCATCCGGGAGATGTCATGCGCCAATTGGAGGAGACGCTCGAGAATTTGCGCACAGTCGGTTCGATGGCCCGACAGGCGGGTTTTGTCGCAGAAGATTTTCGCGGTCTTTGCCTCAATGTGTATCTACGCAGCAGGGAAGATTTCGATTCCGTCCGCAAGCGGCTGGAAATTGAATTCGGTCCACATGCGAAAATTTTCTGCATGCAGGCGGAAATTTGCCGGACGGATCTACTGGTCGAGATCGAGGCCTTCTGGATCCCCGTGGGAAGGAAGGCTGCATGAAGACGGGCATGATCGGAAAGCGTCTTTCTTCGGTTTCCATGCTGTTCTACGAATGCCTGGTCTATTATGGAGGGCTGCTCCTGTTTGTGGCGATGTGCCTGTTCTGGAGTCTCGTCTCCATCCCGCTCGGCCTGTTCCTGCCCCGCCAGGCAGGCATTCAGATAGGCCGAAGGGCGATCGCCTTCGGCTTCAGATCCTACCTGACTTTCCTGGAAATGAGTGGAATCGTGGAATGCCAGCTCGACGAACTCCAAAGCCTCGGCTCTGAAAAGTCGATCATCGTCGCGCCCAATCATCCTTCCCTGATCGACGTCGTGCTCATGATCGCGCATCTTCCGAACGCAGCCTGCATCATCAAGGCCAACCTGCTTGATCAGCTCATTTTCGGAGGGAGCGCCCGGCTTGCCGGTTATATCCGCAACATTTCGGAGGCAAGGCTGATCATCGATGCCACCCGGGAAATCGAATCCGGAAGCCAGTTGCTGGTGTTTCCGGAAGGAACCCGAACCAGGGGTTGCGACATACAGCCCTTCAAGGGGGGATTTGCCCTGATCGCGAAAAGGGCGCGCGCGCCGGTCCAGACTGTTTTCATCGAAATCAACCAGCCTTTCCTCTGCAAGGGCCGCCCCCTTCTCAGGAAGCCAGAATTTCCCCTTGTTTTCCGCGCAAGGCTCGGCGAGCGATTTTCCCCTCCCGCGGATGTGAGGCCCTACATCTCCCGTCTGGAACAGTATTGCCGTTCAGAAGTCATGGAAAAGACTGCCGGGGAACCGTGACGGAACCTTCTTCCTCCCATCTGGTGCTGATCCCGAGCTACAACACCGGCGTGAAGGTGTATGAAACGGTTCGGGAAGCGCGCAGGCAGTGGAATCCTGTCTGGGTGGTGGTCGACGGCAGCAGCGATGAAACTCCGGTTGGATTGCTGGAAATGGCGGAAGCCGATGATGGACTCAAGGTCTGGGTGATTGCGCAAAATTCCGGAAAGGGGGCGGCGGTTTATTTCGGGCTCGGAATGGCGATTTCAGGAGGGTTCTCTCATGTGCTGACCATGGATGCGGACGGCCAGCACCCCGCTGAAAAAATCCCGGAATTCATGGAGGCATCGCGGAAAAATCCGGATTCGATGGTGCTGGGATGCCCGCAGTTCGATTCGAGCGCGCCGCTCATCCGGGTGCGGGGAAGAAGGATTTCCAACTGGTGGGCGAATTTCGAGACGCTGGGAGGAGGAATCGGAGATTCCCTGTTCGGCTTTCGGGTCTATCCTGCTGCGCGTCTTCACAGGATCATGGGGGGGCAGCGCTGGATGAGGCGCTTCGATTTCGACCCGGAAGCGGTGGTCCGCCTTCGCTGGCGCGGGGTTCTTCCGGTCAACCTTCCCGCCCCGGTGAAATACTTCAGCAGCGAGGAAGGCGGGGTTTCGCATTTCAACTACCTGCGCGACAATGCCTTGCTCACCTTCATGCACATCCGCCTGGTGATCGGATTCCTGCTGCGCCTGCCGCTTCTCCTGCTGCAAAGGCTCCGGGAGTCACGCCGACTTTCAGGCTGAGATCTGCGAGGTATTCCAGAACGACTTCCCCTCCCTTCGCCAGTGCGGCAAGCAGGGGAAGGGCGCGCGCTGCGGAAGAGTCGAGACGCAATGCCTCCCAGCCGGAAAGGGAATCCGGATCATTCCCGGAAAATTCGATCGAAAATGCGGCAATCGAGCTTTCCGGATTCGAGTCGAGCACCATGGCCACGCCGAAAGGCTTCCGGGCGGGAGTGACTTCTTGAAGCGGGAAAGGGAAAGGAGTGTCGAATGCGGCGAGCAATACCGGGGTTCCTTCTGTGAGGCATTGTGCCGACGCTTCCAGAAGTGCGGCAGAAAAACTTCCATTCCAGGCGCAAAGGCTGGTGGATGGCTGCATCGAGCCGGATGCGATGCTCCAGTATCCTGCAGCTGCATTGTGGACCGAATTGTGAAACCGGGTCGGAGAGACGAGTCTCTCCCTGGTTGCGAGCGCCTCGCAGATCTGATGGATGGTGTCCGTGTCGCCGTTGGAAGAAGCGAAAACCAGCGCGAGTTCCTGTGCATTCAGGCCCGAAGAAAGCATCGCCTGCCTCGCGACTTCGACCGCAAGCTTCACGGTCGGGCTCGCCCTTCTGCGTTCCGCTCCCGGCAGCATGTTGCCCTGCGGGTGGGGAACGGATTCTAAATCGGGCATTGTGCCCGATGAGAGAAGAATCCCCAGTTCATCCCGGCTTGAAAATCCCGGGCCGATGGCGTCGACTCCTTTCAGATAGACCTTCATTCTTTCCCGTATCCGATGATGAGGCAGGCGTTGTTTCCCCCGAAGCCGAACGAATTGCTGAGCACGGTCCTGACCGGTTGGCAGCGGTTTTCGAGCAGCACGTTCATGCCGAACCCGGGATCGACCGAGGTGGTGTTGAGTGTGGCCGGAAGAAACCCTTCGCGAAGGGCAAGGCAGCAGATCGCAGCTTCCGTGATTCCTGCGGCACCCAGGGTGTGTCCCGTCCAGCCCTTGGTCGAACTACAGGGAGTGTTCTCTCCGAAAATTGCGCAAACTGCACGGTCTTCCGCGCTGTCGTTGGCTCGGGTCGCTGTTCCGTGCAGATTGATGTAATCGATCCCGGTTGCGGAAAGCCCGCTGCATTCGAGTGCGCGCTGCATGGCAAGGCGGGCTCCGGCACCTTCCGGATGCGGAGTGGACATGTGATAGGCATCGCTGCTTTCCCCATAGCCCAGCAGCAGGGGAAATTCGCTTTTTCCCTCCGGTTTCTCGAGCAGGGCGAATCCTGCCGCTTCTCCGATCGAGATTCCGTTTCTGTCCGCGGAGGCGGGCCTGCAGGGCATGTTCGAGACGACTTCGAGGGAAGAGAATCCGTACAATGTGGTCATGCAAAGGCTGTCCACTCCACCCACCACGGCAGCATCGCAAAGCCCGCAGCCGATCAGACGGCTCGCGGTCGCGAAAACCTTGGCGCTCGAGGAGCAGGCTGTCGAAATCGTGAATGCGGGTCCTTGCAGCTTGAGGCAGCTTCTCACGAAATCGGTGACGGAATAATTTTCATGGGTGGTGCGATAGCGGAAATTTGCGGGCAGCCCGCCTTGCGCATCGCGCTCCCGGTAGGCGATCTCCGTCTCGAGGATTCCGGAGGTGCTGGTGCCCAGGATCACCGCGATCCTGTGGCTTCCATGACGGGAGATCGCGGCTTTCACGGCCGATTCGAAGCCGTCCGATACGAGACCAAGCATCGCAAGGCGATTGTTGCGGCAATCGTATTCCCCGAGGCGGGCGGGCAGGGGGTCGCTTTCCAGCCCTTTGACCCGTCCGATCCAGGTGTCGAGCTGCGCATCCATGAAGTCGCAACGGCTCAGGCCGGATTTTCCGTTGCGGATCGCATCCAGTGTCGAGGAAGTTCCACGGCCGAGGGCATTGACCATGGTGAAATGGCTGATGGCTAGGGGTTGCATGTCGGGAGTGCGGTCGCGATGCAGAATCTGTAAGGTTTCTTCTGACCGATCATGGCGTGAAAATCGCTATTCTAATGTCGCGCAACCTTCCGGGCAATCGTCATGACCGGTGGACGGAAAAGTCTCTTTCCTGTTTTCAATCATTGCTCGTATCGGGTAATATTGAACAATTCGCCTGCTTTTCGGTTGTGCGGATTGCGCAGAGGGTTGACCTCACGATAACAAATTTGAACATTGCCTGTATGGATGACCACCTGCAACTCATCAAGGATTTCCTTGACCGTCACGTCGACAACCCCCCCGGGAACATTCAGCCGGAAAGCGTGCTCGAAGAAATCGGAATCGACTCACTGGGCCTGCTGGAACTGATTTTCGAAATGGAAGAAAAATACGGCCTCAGCCTGCCCCGCGACCTGCCCACCCCGCGCACGGTCGGAGACCTGATCGAAGTGGTCGAAAAATACAAGCCCCCTGGCAAAGCATGACGGGGCATAAAAGGGTAGCCGTCACCGGTCTCGGGCTGGTCAGCCCTTTCGGTGGGGACACCGGGGATTTTTTTGACAGGATCATGCGCGGCGAGTCGGCAGTGTCCCATTACCGGCACCCGGCATCTCCCGACGATCTCGCCCAGCCCGTGGTGCGCTGCACCGCTTTCAACCCTGAACAGGCAATCGGTCGCGCATTGACCAGCCTGACCGACCGCTACAGCCAGTTCGCCCTATCCTCCGCTTTCGAGGCCTGGAAGGATGCAGGAATGGAAAAGGGATCGGACGAATACGGCGTATCCTGGGGCACAGGGGTGGGAGGCGCAATCACTTTCGAGAAGGGATATACCGATTTTTTCGTGCGCGGAAAACGCCGCATGTCTCCGCTCACCGTGGCGCTTGCCATGAACAATGCGGCGGCTTCCCACATTTCCATCGCGCTTGACCTCGGCGCACCTTGCCAGACCTATTCGGTAGCCTGCGCTTCTTCGGCGATCTCGATCGGGGAAGCGTATCGCAGGATTCGCTCCGGGGAAAGCCGCCTCGTGGTGGCGGGCGGTTCGGAGTCTCCGCTCGCTCTTTCGGTCATGATGGCCTGGGACGGAATGCGGGTCGTCGCCCAGGGGGACGAAGCTACCGCACCTTTTGCCTGCAGGCCGTTCCAGGAAGGACGTACCGGGCTGGTTCTCGGGGAAGGGGGAGCGGCCATGGTTCTAGAGGACTGGGATCATGCCATCGAGCGTGGAGCAAGGATTTATTGCGAACTCGCAGGATACGGACAGAGCTGCGATCATTCTCATCTGGTTCGCCCTGACCCGTCCGGTCAGGTCAGGGCGATGCAGGCGGCGCTCCATGAGGCCGGGCTTTCCCCGGAAGATATCGGTTATGTGAACGCGCACGGGACCGCAACCCAGGAAGGCGATCCGGTCGAGATCGATGCCCTGAAAACCGTTTTCGGAAATTGGGCGGAGAGTTTGCCCGTGAGTTCCACGAAATCGATGCATGGGCATCTTCTGGGCGCTGCGGGCGCGATGGAAGCGGTGATCACCGTGCTCGCCCTGGTAAGGCAGGAAATACCACCGACCGCGAATCTTAGGGAAGTGGCGGCGGACTGCAGGGGAGTGCGCCATGTGATGGGAATCGGGCTTCGCGATGTTTCCTTCGATGCGGCGATCAGCAATTCGTTCGCCTTCGGCGGGAGCAATGCCGTGCTGGCCTTCAGAAGAAACGGATAAGATCTTCCACAGGAAACCGAAATGAACCAGAGCAACGATGAAATCGCCCGCGCTCCTCATGTCCCGCTTACCCGCTATTACGCAGACGAATCGGAAAGGAAGGGATTCGTCCGGGAAATGTTCGACAGCACGGCCGAAGATTACGATCGCATGGAACACATTCTCGGGCTGGGAACCGGTCTCTGGTATCGCGGTCAGGCGCTGGAGAGGGCGGGGCTGAAATCCGGGATGAGAATCGTCGATGTGGGCGTCGGCACCGGACTGGTGGCTCGCGAGGCGGCGAGGATCGTCGGGGACCCCCGGCTCGTCACCGGAGTCGATCCGAGTCCGGGAATGATGAAGAACGCCAGGATTCCCGAAGGGGTTGCCATGGTGGAAGGGCGCGCGGAGGAGATCCCGTTTCCGGACGATCATTTCGATTTTCTCAGCATGGGGTATGCGCTTCGTCACATCAGCGATCTTTCCGTGGCCTTTCGCGAGTTTCACCGGGTGATGAAGCCGGGCGCGAAGCTCTGCATTCTCGAGATCACCTGTCCGGAAAGCGCCTGGGGGCGCTTCCTGCTCAAGATTTACATGAAGGGGCTGGTGCCCCTGCTCGCGATGTTCGTCGGCAACAGGAAAAATACCGCGCGCCTCTGGCGCTATTACTGGGATACCATCGAAGCCTGCGTACCGCCTGCAACGGTGCTGGCGACGCTGGAAGCGAGCGGCTTCACTTCGGTTCGCCGCCACATCGAGGTCAGGGGAATGAGCATCCTGGCCGAATACCAGGCCACCAAATGAGCATCGCACGAGGCTAGGCATGTCCGGCCCTGCGATGCTCGCTCACCTCATCCTGGAGAAATTCTCGGGAAAGGTGCTCGAACGGATACCCGAGCCGGGGCTCGTGATGGGGGACGCGGCGCAGAACGAAGCGTTCGAGCGGGTGGGGCGCGAGGACGGGCTGCTCGCCTTCATTTACCTTTACCAGGCGATCCAGATCTCGAACCTGGTGAAGCCCGGGGAAAAAGTGCTGGACCTGGGCTGCGGTCCGGCCAATCAGCTCGTGCAGATCGCAAGACTGAATCCATCCGCGGATTTCCTTGGGCTCGATGCGTCATCCGAGATGCTGAATCGAGCGCGGGACACGGTGGCGCGCTGCGGGACTGGAAATGTCGGCCTGGAGTCGGGCGACATGACCCGGCTTTCCGGATTTGCCGACGCATCGTTCGACTGCGTGATTTCGACCATGACCCTGCATCATCTGCCCGACGAGGATGCGCTTTTTTCCACTTTCCGCGAGGCCCGGCGGGTGCTGAAACCGGGAGGGGGGATTTACCTGATCGATTTCGGCCGCCTCAAACGCTCCGCCACCCAGCGTTTCTTTTCACGGGACCGGAGCGCCGAGCAGCCGGAAAATTTCACCCTGGATTACTTCAATTCCCTCAAGGCCGCCTTCAGCGTCGACGAGTTCTCCCGTGCGCTTCGTCTGCTCGGGGATGGATTGACGAAGTACGAGACCGCGCTTGCCCCGTTCATGGTGATTTTCAGGAGCGCTGCCCGAAGGGTGCCGGACGAAATGGCGAGAAATTTTGCCGGAGAAATATACGCGAACTTCACCCGATCGCAGCAGAAGGATTTCAGGCTCTATTCCCGCTGGCTGAAAGCGGGCGGGCTCGATCTGCCCTTCGAACCCTTCCGGGTCAGATCATTCCGCCATTGATCGAGATCACCTGCCCGGTGACATAGGCGGCCTCTTCGGATGCGAGGTAGCCGACGAGTCCCGCCACTTCTTCGGGTCTTCCCGCCCGCTTCATCGGAACGAGGCGCGAGATCGATTCGCGGTCGAATGCTTTTGCTATCATCGGAGACTCGATGATTCCGGGCGCAACCGAATTGACCGTGATTCCCCGGCTTGCGAGTTCCAGCGCAAGGGATTTTCCCGCTGCGTGAAGCGCGCCCTTGGCCGCGGCATAATTGGTCTGCCCGCGGTTCCCGGTGATTCCTGCGATCGAGGTGATGTTGACGATTCGCCCCCAGCGGGTCCGGATCATCGGCATCACGAGCGGTTTCGTGACGTTGAAGAAGCCGTTCAAGGAAACGTCGATGACGCCGTGCCACTGTTGCGGATTCATTCCCGGAAATACTGCATCGTCGTGGATTCCGGCATTGTTGATCACGACCTGGATGGGGGCTTCTTCGGCGAGAGCTTCGAGGGTCGATTCGCATTCGGCGAGATCGGTCACATCGAACCGGACCGCCTGTGCGGAATATCCCTGCCGGATGAGCTCTTCGCAGAGCTCCCCGGCGGAATCGAGGTTCCGGTTGGCATGGACGATGACATGCATTCCGTCAGCGGCGAGACGCCTGCAGATGGCGTCACCGATCGCGCCGCTCCCTCCCGTGACGAGCGCTCTTTTCATGAGTTTTTCTCCAATTTTGCCGAGGATGCATCGAGCATGACGCTCGCCCTGCCTTCGATCAACATTTCCTCTCCGAAAGAGACTCCGAAGGAATACAGGATGTTGAGCTCGTTTCCGGAAAGACGCTCTGCACGCACTTCGATTTCCCCATCCAGGTCGTCGAGCCTGCTCCTCTTCCAGCGCACGTTCCTGACGCTGGTCAAATAGCCTGCGGCAGGGGATTCTTCGTTTCCCGCAAGCAGCGCCCCGTGTACCGCCATGGCCTGCGCGGCGTATTCGATTCCCGTGGTTATGCCGAGCATTCCTTCCTGTCGCAAGGGATTGTCGGGAAAACGATGGCTTTTTGCCCTACAGAAGATTTGCGTTTCGTTCCAGCCAATCACCCGGTCGAGCAGGCACATATTTGCCTTGTGCGGAATGCGGGAGGCGATCCAGTCGTGATCCGGGAACATCATGATGCGCGCGCGATCAGCATGACGTTGGCGAAGGGCGGTCCCCAGGGAAACCGGTTTCAGGTTCCGCTTTTCCAGTTCGGAGAGCAGCCGGGGAAGCACTTCGAGCACGACCGGGTCGCCCGTCTCGCTTCTCGCGCCATGGCCGTCGTGCAGGAGCAGGATGTCTCCCGCCTTGAGTCCTTTTGTGAGGCGGGAGAGAACGGCTTCGGAGTCACTGCAGCGGGTGTCATAGCCGCGACGGGTCCAGCTTGCAAGGCGGATCCCGAGTTTCTGCAGAACCGGGTCGAGAAATGGATTGCGCAGTCCTGCGAGCGCGCGGTAGAACTCCGGTCGTCTTCCCGTGATGGCTTCGATGGTCTTCTGCCCTTCTCCCACTTCGCGCATCCAGCCTGCGACGCCGGAAAAGGCAAGGTGGTTGCGGTGCCGCTGCCCGTGGTTCTCGATTTCGTGGCCGCTTGACACGATTTCTCGGCAGATTTCGGGATGGGCTGCCGCCCGTTCCCCGATGCAGAAAAAGGTGGCACGCACCCCGTGTCGCCCCAGGATTTCCAGGACTTTTGGTGTGACTTCGGGGTCCGGGCCGTCGTCGAATGTGAGCGCGACTTCCGCGCGATTCGCCGCTTCATCCGGAAGATGGACGAGGTTCGGCCCGAGAAGCCGGGAGCGTGGAAGGAGCCCCGCAACGCCGATCGCTGCATGGTTCGCGAACAGGATTGCGAGCGCGAGAAGCCATTTTTCCGGAGAAAATGCCACGAGTGCGAACATTCCCGCATGGAGGCAGATCGAGCCCAGAATGAAAGGTGTGAATCTGCGCATGGTCGCTTCGGTTGGAAATGGTGCCGATTATAATACGATTCTGCTGCGCGACAGGATCGCGGAGAAAATCAGCGAGAAAAACGCGCCGAGTCCCACCGTCGTGCCGATTGCGGAAAGCAGCGGGATGCTGGAAAACCCGAGGATTCCGAAGCTTCCGACCGCGGTGAGGTTGGCCACCACGAGGGAGATCTGCATCTGTCTTCTTTCCCCGTCCGTCGCGCTTTCCGAATTCTCGAAAAAAAGCGCGTAATTCGACCCGATCGCGACCACGAGCAATAGTCCCACGAGGTGCAGGATGGTTAGCTTGGTGCCGCCAAGCAGGGTCGCGGCCGTGACGCAGGTCACCGCGCAGACGAGCGGGGCGATCACTCTCAGGGTGCGGCGAGGCGATTTGAGCGCGAAAAGGAGAAGTCCTGCGATCACGATGCATCCGAATTCGGAAAGAGTCAGCACTTCGTCCCGGTAGTTCTCGAATAGCTGCGTGGATTCTTCCAGCAGGTCGATGACGACGACATGATCGAGTCCGGTCTTTTTCAGGGCATCCTGAACCACGTTCACTTCGATGGGCATGTCCGCGCTGCTGTCGGTTTCCTTGAGGGGCATCAGGACCAGAACGTCGTTTTTCCGGTGGATCAGCATCGAGTCGTAGAGGAGGGCGGCGGAGGTCCCTTCGAGATCGGATCTCGTGAGCGGTTTCCCGGTTCGTGCAGCTTCGATGTCGGAAAGAAATCCCTGCAGTCTTGCCGCCTGCACCGGGAGCCCCTGGAGGGCTTCGTCGAGATTCTGCTTCGCATGGGGCGCGTCGGGGATGGCCGAGCGGCGCGCCTGCTGCATCTTCAGACTGGGGAGGACGAAGGAGGGCGAACTGAAGCCTGCGATCGCTTTTTTCTTGACGAGATCGTCGAGAACGACTCCCGCCCTTTCCGCGCCTTGCAGCGCATGCTCTTCATCATTGGCGCTGAAAGCGACCATGAAGCGCAGATCGGGGGCGCCGAGATCGCTGCGCAATTGCTGGTCGAGCTGCTGGTCCGTCTTCGAAATCGGGCTCAGCGTGGAGAGGTTGCGGTTCCATATCTTTCCGGAATGGAGAAAGATGACCGCGCAGGCTGCGATCGCAAGCAGGGGGGGGAGCCAGCGCAACCGGGTTGCGAAGCCGAGCATTCCATCCAGGGCAAGTCCGGTTTTCTTCATGTCGCGCAGATTCAGTTTTTCCGGAACCAGCGTGGGCAAAACGTGGCGGGTGACGATGGCCGCTGCGATCAGCCCGCTGATCGAATAGGTGCCCAACTGGGCGAGTCCGGGAAAACCTGAAAAGAGCAGGGCGGCGAATCCTGCGATCGAGGTCGACACCCCGATCCATATGGTTTTCCAGAACCTGCCGGGATTGAGTTCTCCTGCGCGTTGCAGGTAGAAATAGATCGAATAGTCCACCGCTTCCCCGATCAGGGTAGTGCCGAACCCCATGGTGAGCCCGTGCACATAGCCGAATCCGAGGCTGACGGTGGCGATTCCGGCGAGCGCGCCGGAAAGCACGGGAAGGAGTCCCAACGCGAGCAGCCAGACGGATCGATAAAATAGCAGCAGCAGGCTCACCACCAGGACGAGGCTCGCCCCTGCGAGTCTTTTTACTTCGCCCTCGATGGTGTTGCGGGACTTGACCGAGAACACCCCCGTTCCGCTCATCACCACATGGGTGTCTGCGGATTTTCCGGGAAGCGCAGCGAAGGTCTTCTTCACCATTTCGATCGCGCGGGCCTGGGCTTCGGTATCGGTGCCGGGCTCCCTGGTGTAGGCGATCAGCACGGCCCGTTTCCCGTCCTGCGATGCCCATGCGCCGTTGAGGCTCCGAGGCGCGCTTCCCCCGGAAAACCGTTCGAGCAGCGCGAGCGTCTCCCCGGTCGGGTCGTTCGCGAAGAGGCGCTTGATGATCATTCCCGCGTCGCTAGCGAGCGCATCGATCGAGTCGGAGATCGCAAAATGCAGTCCCGCCTTCGTGAATTTCGCAGGCGTGACGGTGGGGCTCAGCAGATAACGGTTTTCGAAAAAATATTTCCGGTCGCGCTCTTCGGTTTGCGAGTCGCCGTTTTGCACTCCGGAGTACAGCCCGGTTTTGCGCAGTCTTTTTGCAAGTTCGAGAGATAGTGCGGCCCTTTCTTCGGCGCTTCCCCCCTCGATTCCGATCATGATCAGGCGGCCGATGATTCCGTCCTTGAACTGGTCGAGGAGAAGCTGCTGGCGTTCGTTCGGCGCCTCGGGCATGAATGCGGATAGATCCGACACGAACCTGGTTTTCGCGATGATCGCGATCGACGCGATCAGGATCGCGAGCCAGATCGCGAACGACAGGCGCTGTTTCGTCATCTTTCGACGCTGGACCCGGTGATGATCATTTCGGAATGATCTCCGTCGCTCTGGTCGAGTTCGATGGTGCGAATGTCGGAGTTCGTTCCGCCGATCAGGATTTTTTTGAAAATGCGCGAGAGGCGCTCCTGTTTGGGGCTGAGCGAGAGCTGCCAATTTTTCTCGCTTCCGGAAAGCGCCACGGTGTAGCTTGCTTCGAGCGAGGAAAGGTCTCCGGCAAGCGTTCCGCGTATGCTTTCGATGAATGCCGCGACCTCGGGGTGCTCGTCGAGATTCACCGTCATGCGGTTCTTCCCCGGACGGTCTATGGTGAGGATTTTTCCTTCGAGCAGCAGGGACTCGGGCTTCGGGGTGAGCGTGCGTTTTTCCAGTCTGTCCGGCGCCTGGAAGGCGAGCTCACCGCTCGATTCGATGGGTTTGTCGATGATTCCGATGTACTTTTTCTCGACGAAGGTGGCCTTGCCCGACTTGTTTTTCGCGAGCATGTGCATGAGTTGCCCGATCTGCAGGTCGTCCGCGAGCGCGCAGCAGGAGGCGAGCGCAAGGAGGAGGAATGCGGCGATTTTTTCAGGAATTTTCACTGTCTGCGGCTTTCCAGAAATCGAAAAAGTTGAACCAGTTGAAAGGCGCTTCCCGGCAATGGCGTTCGAGCGCGGCCACGTATTTTTCCATGAGGAAGCGGATTTCCTCCTCACGGGATGTTGCCGGGGAGGGGAAATCCGCGAGCAGTTCGAAATGTACCTCATATCGATTTTTCCCCATGTACAGTCCGGCCATGAAAAACACCGGATGGCGCAGCATCGCGGCCATTCGGAACGGCCCGGTCGGAAAGCGCGCGGGGGCGCCGAGAAAAGGCAATTCGAGGTACTTGTCCGGTCCGCTTGCGCGATCGGCGAGGATGCCGACCATTGCGCCTTCCTGGATCCTTTTATGGATTTCGAGCATGGAATCGATCTGTCCGAGCGGAATCAGGTCGAGCATGACCGCCGGGTTGATCGAAGCCAGGGTTTCGTGAATCCGGCGCGCATTTTCCGGGAACATCGCGACGCTGACCTTGAGCCCGCCATGATCCCTCGCCACGCTCCTCAGCATTTCGAAGCTGCCGAGGTGGGCGCCGAAAAGGAAACATCCCTTTCCGCCGACATGCATGGCGTGCAGCGGTTCTGCTCCGAAAATGCGCACGTCGAAGAGTTCGTGGCGATCGTTCAACTGGTAGATCCGGTCGTGGATCGTGGTGGAAAAAACCAGGATGTGCCGATAGAGATCGGAAAAGGCGGGCGGGCGGCCGAGCGCGCGTTCCAGGTAGGCCCGCGATGCACGTCTGGCTGCGGGCACCGCGAGCATGAAGTACAGGGCGATGCCGTGGAGCACGATGCGCGATGCGTTGCGTCCGGCGAGAAGGGAGATCCTGCACATGATTTTCAGAAGGAAGAGGCTGCCGCGCTCCTTGCTCTGCATCCATTCCGGGGTTTCCTGGGCGGAGTTCGTCATGACCTGGATGAGAACTGGCCGGTTGCGATCCTGCGGACTCCGCAGCGGATTTCGAATTTCATCGAGCCGTTTTCGACCGAATATTCCAGTTCGAGGATTTCTCCGGGGCCTGCCGGGCTGAGAAATTTCGCCATCCTGAGCTCGCATTCTCCGCATTCGATGGTCGCGATTCTTTGCGCGCGATCGAGGAGCAGCACGCCTGGAACGATCGGGTGGCCCGGAAAATGTCCGGCAAATGCGGGGTGATCGGCTTCGAAAGTGAAAGATACGGTGGTCATCTTGCGTGAATGTGCCTTGCGACGAGTTCGGATACGGCAGCGGCCCGGATCTTGCCGTTTCCATCCCTCGGCAGGGAATCGAGGAACACGACGGGGCGAGGCAGGAACAGCGGGTCGAGCTTTTCCAGAAGTGCGGCATGGATGTCGTGCTGATTGAGTCCGGGCGCCACTACGAAGGCTGCGAGGCGGGATGCGCCTTCATCGGGCTCCGGAACGCAGAAAACGCCGTCCCGAACTCCCGGGACGCTGGTGATGACCTGGTTCAGATAGGCAAGAGAGCTGCGCTTGCCGGCCACATTGACCATGTCGGAATTTCGCCCGATCAGGCGGAAATGCGATTCGTCTTCCAGTTCCAGGATGTCCGGCAGTAGCTGCGGTCCTTCCAGATACCCGCCGCTTGCGATGGTGGCTCCCTGTTCCTGACTGAGCGAGATACCGTCGTAGGTTTTCCAGCGGACGGTCCCGGTCGGTCGGCGGGTGGCGATCTGTCCGGTTTCGGTCGATCCGTAAATTTCGAGGATGGGCGCTCCCAGTTTTTCCTCTGCGATTTTGGCGAGTTCCACCGAGAGGGGGGCGGTCGCTGAAACGATGGTCGAAATCCTCGGAAATTCCATTTCCGAATCGACCAGTTTTCCGAGGTGAAACGGGGTCGTGACCAGCAGCCTCGGTTCGGGAAGTGCTGCGAGGGAATCGGCCACGTCCGCGGGGAAAAAGGGCAGGGGCGAACTCAGTCTCCCACCGCCGAGAAGAGGAAGGAAAATCGTCGATTCGAGCCCGTACATGTGCTGGAAAGGAACGGTTCCGAGCACGGCGCATGGACCGTCGGCGACTTCCCACATTCTTGCCGCCTCCGCCTTTGCGCACCCGAAGATTTTCCCGAAGGTCTTGGCGTGCGATTTTGGTTTTCCGGTCGAACCGGAAGTGTAGACCTGCATGATGGTGCGGTTCGCGGGAATCTGCGGGACAGGCGGCATGGGTTTCGCAGCCTTGAATCCGGAAATCCGCAGGTAGGGCATGTCGTGGGAAATGGATGGCTGGTCGCCCAGGCAGACGAGATCCGGGATTTCCATGGAAAGTCCCGAGACGATTTCCGGTGCTGCGGAATTCGGCAGGATGCTGAGCGCGCCGCGGGAAATGCTTGCGAACAGCGTTGCAGCGAACCAGTAACGGTCCTTGCAGAGGTTGAGCACATGTTCCGTTTCCGGAATGCTGGCGGCAATGGCATGCACGTCGGCGAGAAATTCCTCGCGGCACACCGGGATTGCGCCCCGATAGGCCACGATCGAATCCATTCCTGAATCAGGCAGAAGAGGCAGGGTTTTCATTCAGTTTTGACGCTGGGAGTATTCCCGGTAGGCCTGGATGGTGGCAGAGAGGCTCATCTTCGGACTGTCCGGCAGTACGCGCAGACGGATCAGATATTCCCCTGCGAACATCGCTCCCAGGGAGATTGGCGTTGCGAAATTGGCGAAGATCGACCAGTATTCGATCGGACCGAGAAAAAACAGCAGCATCGAAATCGTTGCGCTCGCGGCGAAATAGATGGTCCAGGCCAGAGTGACTTTCCATGTGTAGAAGAGGTAATCCGCGTCGAGTTCTTCATGGATCATGAAGCCTGCGATGCGCGAGCAGAGCGCTTCTTCATGCCCACCTGTCAGCGTGACGCCGAAGGTGATGCCGAGCAGCGTCATCGCGCCTGCATGCTGGAGGAAATACAGCCAGGCTGCGTGATCGCGCAACTCGTCCGGATGCAAAGCCATGGCGAGGGCCGCCGCGACGAAAATCGGCAGGAGGATCCCTCGCGCTTTCGATTTCCATGCGCTGGCAAGCGAAGCTGCTGCGAGCGGGAAGAGTCCCAGAAGCACTGCGAAAAGAGGCGGATGCGATTCGGTCGACGCGATGAAACCGATTGCGAGATAGATCGTTCCACCGATTGCGACCGCAAGGTTGCGAAACGTGAAGATTCCCATGAATTCTCGCCGATGGACGCCGATCCGGAAGGATTTTTTTTCGAAAATCAGGACGAACAGGAAGGCGAGCAGGATTCCGGATGCGACGTCGATCGCCATGTGTTGCCTCGTCGCCATGGTCGAATAGACGATGCTGGCGCACCAGAGGAAATTCAGGTTCCTGACGGTTTTTCCGAATCCCATTTCGAGGCATTTCCGGTTCAGCCAGTAACAGGAAAACACCGCCGTGGCGACATGCAGGGAAGGGCATGCGTTTCCAGAAGCATCCATCCCCTTCAGGAACGTCATGCCGGGATAGCGCGTCCAGTCGATGTCGGAAGGAGGAACAGCGGTGGGCCAGAAATGAAAAATGGCGAGCGCAGCAAGGCAAAGGCTGCCGATCCTGAAGCCGTATTCGACGATGTCTCTCCGGTTTTGCATCAGCATGGGAGGAAGCGATACATACAGCCAGAGCGAAAGATAGAAAGGAAGCATCAGGGGCTCGAAGCCGATCAGGCGGTCGATGGCCGTTTCCGGGATGACGGTCACTTCGTGCGCAGGGTGCTTCAGCAGGTAGAGATAGGCCGAGAAAAAAATCAGAGTGAACCCCGTGGTGCCGAAGCACTTGAACCAGAAGCGTGTGGCGACGACGGAAGCCACGCGGATCCTGCTGGCTTTCTTGTCGGATGGCGCGTACATGGTTCATTTTACAAATTGGGTTGCGCAATTATAAATAAATTCCACGGCGATGGGGCCGGAATTCTCAGGGGGAAATCGCAGTTCGGGAAGGGTTCAATTTCCGGCAAGCTTCGCATTGAGCGATTCGATCTGGCTGGCCCTGTCAACGGGGTGCGCCGCATCGTTCATCCTCGAAATCCGCTGTGAAAGCGATTCGATGATCTTCGCGGAAAATGGCAGGCTGCCGTGCATCATGTCGACATACATTTCCGGCGTGAGCACGAACAGGAAGCAGTCCGAATCCGCGATCGCGGTGGCGATCCTGGATTCTCCCAGGAGATGGGCCATTTCACCGAAGATTTCCCCTTCGTGCAGCACGCCGATCAGCACATCCCGCCCTTCGTGATGCTGGCGGAAAACCACTTTCCCCGAATAGATGAAGTAGACGGTCTGGCTGTGCTCGTTCTGCCTGAAGATGAAATCCCCCTTCCTGAAGTGTTGGCCGTATTTGCCGAAGATCCTTTCCGAATGCCTGAACAGGAAATGTTCGATGGCGGATTCGGGCCTCGAAAGGGATGCGCTTTCCAGGAAGATCTTCTCCAGGGCGAAAAGGTCGATCCTGCCCGATACGTGAAGGAATTGCGCCCAAAAGAAGAACAGCAGGCTTCCGAGATACACCCAGATCAGCACGTAGATCAGTTCTCCGACCATGCCGTACAGGCGGCTGTAGAATTCCAGGTTCATCACGCTGCGGAACAGCATCAGGAAAATCGTGGTCGAGACGAGGAAGAACAGGCTGCAGAGGCCGGCCGATCTTGCTGGCGGGCTTTTCACGGGAGTACGGTAATAGATCAGGAAAGTCGTCCCCCAGATGCTGAAGGCAAGCAGGACGGATGCCAACGAGCCGAGCAGGTATTTCGCAAGGTGGCCGAATTGCCCGAGCGAGGAATAGTCGATGTGGTCCATCGCATAGTCTCCCAGCATGACGAAGGAGATGACGAGAAACCCGAAGGGGAAAATGAGAACGGGCAGGAAGGGGGCTCTTCTCGCTTCGGAGAAGATGGTGGTGAAGGCATTGCGGATCGAATTGTACACCCCCCTGGATGTCCAGAGGATCATGCCGATGCTGAGCCAGGAAGGGATTTCGAATACCGGCCTCGTTCCCGATTCAGCCTCGAGGAAATTGAGATGCGTGAACAGAATGAGGGAATTGAAGGCCTCGCGGATTTCCGGGTAGCCGTTGAGGTAGGTGTTCAGGAAATACACGAAAAGCAGCATGAGCGGCACCGCGGAATACGAAACCGCCTTGGCATGGTTGTGCAGCCCCGACTTGATCATCAGGTTGACGGACATGTAGCCGGACTGCAGGAGCCATTGAAACCTGTTTCCGATCCTGTTCAGAATGCTTCCCCATCTGGATTCGATACCGGATCATAGCAAATCCTGGATGGGGGAGGGTCATCTGTGGAAAGCGGCGACTCCGGAAATGCTTCCCGGATTGATTCCGCCCAGTTTCTGCAGCATGTACGTGACTCCGGCTCCGGTGGCGCCCGCCCCGGTGAATGCACCCACGATCGTACCGGAAGTCGATGTTCCGCAATTTCCGCTGCAGCTCACGGAGAGGTTGCCCGCGGTTCCGGAGGGGATGGAAGAGGAAGCCTTGAAGGTCACCCCCTGGGTGATCGGAACCCCGGAAGCCTGCGCGTTCAGGGTCGAGCCTGCGACCGTCGCGTTGATGCCGACGCCCACCGTTTGCGCAGTGAAATCGGCGTTGAGCGTCGCGGAATTGAGCACGCCGACATTGCCAAGGTTGTCGGTCGGGTGCGTCCCTCCCGCAAAGGTGTAGGTATAGGTTCCGGATGTGGGCAGCGTCACCGGCCCGGTTTCGACCGGCCCTGAAATCCAGTGCAGCCCTCCTGCCAGGGCGATCGTTCCGGCCGATCCGCTGCTCCGGTCGGAGTAGCTGATCACGCCTCCCTGCCAGCGCCCCCAGCTGATGCCGGATACCGGATCGTTGCCCAAGTCGGTTGCGGTGCTGCTTCCCTGGGAAAGGGAGATCGATGCATAGCTTCCCCCGTCGACCGGAGAAACGTCGAATCCGGCCAGGTTTCCTGCAGAGGCGCTGATTCGTGAAATTGCATTGATTGCAGCGCCCAGACCGGAAGAGGAAAAGAACTGGGAGGAATACGAGGAAGTGGAGAGCAGGTCGGTCGAGGAGATTGCGACAAGCTGGTAGGGGGTCGAGGTGCTGAAAGGCGTGGAAGAAAAGGCAGCGACGCCGTTCACCGACTGGTAGAGGGAGGCCGAGTTGCCGTTCAGGTTGTAGTCGACCATCGCCCCGGTAATGCCCGTCCCGCTGAGCTGTCCGGAAAGGTTTCCGGAAGCTGCTGATCCGTCCAGGGTGATGCTGAGGTTGCCAGGCCCTGTGCTTCCGCTCAGCCCCCCGAATCCGGAAAAGGAAGTGTTTCCGATCCCGTTCGATCCCTGTAGGGGCATCTCGTTTCCTGCCGGGGTGGTGACCGACCAGTTGTGGGAATTGACCGAAAGGGAAAGGCTGATTCCCACCTTCTGCTGGTCGAAATTGACGAAGAGCGAACCGGAATTGAGCGTGCCGGTATTCCCGTTCTGGTCGGTGGGGGAGGTCCCTCCTGCGAGCGGGAAGGTGGCCGTTCCCGTCAGCACCTGGGCGAGATAGACTGGATAGACTTCCGGTCCTGTGATCCAGTGGAACTGTCCGGGGCTCGCAGACCATCTGGTATCGGAGATGTTGGTGATCGTACCCGAATCCCATGTCCCGTAATAGATCCCGGTATTGGCGACATCACCCGATGCACTGCCCGTGCAGTTCGTGCAGGATACGGATGTCGAATAGGAAAAATAGTAGGACCCACTGCTGACAGAAGAGGATCCGAACGAAGTCAGCACGTTGCCGGTTGTTCCTGCGCTCGAGGAAGTCTGGATTCCTCCGCCGTAATAGGCCACGAAATAGTTCCCTGTCGGGGCGGGTGTTCCGTTGGTGACGACCGGATTGGTGTTTCCCGCATAGTTCCGGGTGAGCGCAGCCGCGCCGTAAAGGTTTGTACCGGCGGTATCGAAAAGATTGTAGGAGAGAATTGCTCCGGCGTAATTCTGCCCTGTGAAGGCGCCGCTCAATTGCCCTCCGCATGCGGAACAGGGGCTTCCTCCCTGGTTGATCGTGAGCCCGGATCCGGGCATTGCGCTGAATTGCGCATTGCCGATCGACATTCCGGTTGCGTTCGCGCTCCAGGAAACCCCGTTCATGGAAAGGCCGATGCTTGCGTTCACCGTCAGATGGGTGAAGTCGGCGGAAAGTGAAGCGGAAGTCAGGGTTCCGGTATTTCCCGTGGAACGGTCGATCGGCGGGGGGGAGCCGTCCAGTTGGTAGCTGAAGGTGCCGGACAACGACGCCGGGACGCCCGCAACGGGATCGATATAGCCCTGCGGCCCGTAGATCCATGGAGTGGCCGGATTGTACTGGTTGCCGATCGGGCTGGAAAAGGAGGAAATGAGGCCGGTCGATACCGTCCATCTTCCGAAGTTCATTCCGGCTGCGCTTCCGGTGACCGGACCCGACGCGCCGACCAGGCTGATCGACGAAGAATAACTGCCCGAATAGGAGGAGCAGTGACTGCAGATGTTGATGCCGGACGGATATCCGGATGTGTAGGCGATATCGGCGGAAGAAAGGAGGGCGACATTGCCGGCCGTGCCGAAAAACGGCGACATTATGCCGTTCGGACCCGAGATGCCGATCGCGATCAGGTTCGGGTTGTAGGGGGCATAGGTGACGGTATTCGTGATCGGCGTGGTCACGCCTGCCGTGGTCGTAGTCTGCTCCGTTGCGTTCACGGTGGTTCCGCCGTTTTCCATGTTGACCGGGTTGTATTGATTGGTCGAAGCCCCGGTCATGTCTCCAGTGCCCCCGGTCGGTGTTCCGGCTGTTCCGAAGCCGCCGGTGCCCAAAGTTTCCGGTCTTTCGCCAGGATTCTGGCTTCCCCCGGTCTGTCCTGCCGCGTTCTGTCCGTTTCCTGAAGATTCGGAAGACTGCCTGCCCCCCGAAGATCCATTCGATGACTGGCTTCCTCCGGAGGATTGGCCTTTACCGTTTGATTCTCCGGATGCTCCCTGTCCGGAAGGCGCCGGGGTGAAGGAGGAAAACGGGGAGGGTCCGGTATAGGGTACCGGATTCGAATTGATGCCGGGTGAATAACCGGTCTGGCCCGGGTTCAGATTGAGCAGGCTGGTGTTGGTCTGCATGAAGGTCCCGCCGGAATTCACATGGTCGTAGGTGCCGGGAGGCGGCCCTTCTGCCAGTGCGATGGCGGGAAAAAGCAGTGCGAAAGAAAGGAATCTGCTCATTTCATTCTCCCTTCGGGGGGATGTAGGCTACCTCGTGGTCGGTGCCGCGGATGCCGATGGTGGCGGTGGGCGTCCTGACGAGGTCGTTCCGGGGATTGTTCTTGCCGATGAGACCGGTGATCGCCCTGAAGCTGCCCTTGACCAGCGAGATGGTGCTGTTGTCCGAGCGCTTGTCGTGAAAGGAATAACTGTCCACACGGATCTCGGATTGCGGCCTGACAGCGAGAAATCCGCCGTCCGACATCCTGATCTGGGCGGTGGAGGCGGTGGAAGTCGAGACGGTATCGCCCAGATCGACTTCCTGGCCTTTTTTAGCCTGCCTCGATTGTCCCGTTGAGGATTTCACCGTGACAGTGCCGGAAACGAACATGAATTCGCCCACCGAGGCTTGCGCCGAAACGGCAGAGAGGGTGAGCAGAAGGAAGAGGAAATTTCTTGTCATGATCGCTCCTATCTGAAATCCCGGTGCAGGACGAGCGAGACATCGGTCATGTCGAACCGGTAGATGACGATGTCGGACTGATTCCTCGTCACGTCGATTCTCGGGGAGAGGCTCCAGGCTTCGTTCAGATGCCAGTCGAGCCCCATGCTCGCGTCGGCCATCGTGTCGCGCCGGGTCGCCAGGAAGGCTGCATTCTGCTTGTCGTATTGGTTCGACATGAATCCGAAAGAGGCGAAGAAATCCAGGTTCTGGCGCAAGGTGTACTGGGCGCCGGTCCTGATTCCTGCGAGGGTGCTGCTACCGTCTGCGCGTCCGTTGGTCGCCTGCTGTTGTCCTGCGAAAATGCTGGCAAAGGTCATTCCCTTCCCGCTTCCGGTCACATGCACCCATCCTGCGCTCAGGGTTTCCTGATTGAAGCCGTTGATGGCGAGCGAGGCTGCAGGGAAACGGTAGGCGAAGAACTGGCCGCCCGTATCGATCATGTCGGACGGGCCCATGGCGTGACGCCAGGATAGCGTGACCCCATCCATGTTCATGAAGCGGTTGCTCCCCATGTCGTACTGTTCCATGGCGACGCCGGCGCGGATTTCGTTGTCGTCCGGGCCGAATCCGAGCGCGACACTTTCGTCCAGGATTTGCGAATTGAAGGCGGAATTGGAGAAGTAGGAACGGTTGCGCGTGCTTGCTCCGGCATGCACCCCGAGGTCAGGGTTGAATCGATGGTCGTACTGCATGCCTGCATTGACGCCGAAATAGCCATCCCCGGTTTTCCTGCTGGTCGGGTTGAGCGTGAAGAGCAGGTTGCCGAATGCGGGAACGGCGATCTGCGACTGGGATGCGGCATTGTTGATGTTGTCGTCGTGCCCCCAGACTCCCTCGACATAGCCTTTCAGGCCGGTTTGCCTCGCTTTCTCCCTGGAGGCGATCGCTGCCAGGTAGCGATGAATGGTGGTCCTGGCAAGGGTCGGCGGATTCATGCCGAGCAGGAGGGTGAATTCCTTCTTCGCCCGTTCCAGATTGCCCAGCTGGTAATAGGCTCTTGCCATGTCGAGCCTCGCACCTGCATGATTCGGATCGAGCGAGAGCACCCTTTCCAGCACGAAAGTGGCCTTGGCCGGATTGCCGCTGTCCAGGGCGGCAATGCCGAGCAGGTAATCGTACCGGACGTTGCCCGCCATTTCGAATTCATAAGGAAGCAGCAAGGCGTAAGCCTGGCCGGCTTTCCCCTGCTTCATGAGCTGTGATGCCTTCTCCAGATCCGGGCCGGCAGCCAGCACGCTTCCCGCCCAGATCAAGGCGAAGAACATCGCAAGGATTTTCCCCTTGAACATCTTTCCCCCGTTTTATCGTTATTGCTGTTCGTCATATTTTAGACAAGATTTCACTTGGTGAGGAGATTCAATACGCCGTCCCAGTCCTCGGGAGGAGGCTCCTTCCTGTATCCTGCGATCCTTTCCAGATAGACTTCCGCGAGACGAGCCCTCTCCTGACCGATTTCCCTGAAGCGTTTCTCCGCTTCTTCCCAGTCGCGCCTGCGGTAGCATTCGAGCGCATTCGCGAATCGTTCCGCGATGTCCGGATCCTGTTCCGGAGTATGGA
Organism: Pseudomonadota bacterium; assembly: GCA_021848705.1. Classification (GTDB taxonomy): domain Bacteria; phylum Pseudomonadota; class Gammaproteobacteria; order Burkholderiales; family JABEVD01; genus JABEVD01. The sequence goes on along the minus strand of JAJZTT010000003.1, from coordinate 15,244 downwards.
TCCTCACCGGCTCGTTCTTCCCTTTCACCCGAACCCGGTCGACTTCCAGGAAGGATATGTCCGGGCAGGCTTGCACAGTGTATTCGCTCGCGAGAATGCCCACCCCGTAGAGCTTGGTGAGTCCTTCCAGGCGCGAGGCGAGGTTCACCGAATCGCCCATCACCGTGTAGGCCTTGCGAAATTGCGATCCCATGTTGCCGACGCTCATCATCCCGGTATTGATTCCCACCCCGATTTTCAGTTCCGGCCAGCCCTTCTCCCTGAACTGGACATTGATCCTGGCCAGTTCCCTGTGCATCCCGATCGCTGCCTTCACCGCGTTTTCCGCATGCCCCGGATCCTGCATGGGTGCGCCCCAGAAGGCCATGATCGCGTCGCCGATATACTTGTCGATCGTGCCGTGGTTCGAATGGATAATGGTGGTCATCGGCGTGAGGTAGTCGTTGATGAGGCTGGAGAGTTGTTCCGGATCCAGCCCTTCGGACATTTTCGTGAAATTGCGGATGTCGGCAAACAGCACGGTCATTTGCCGGTTCTCCGATTTCATGCTGAACATCCCCGGGTTTTCGCTCATTTCGTCGACGAGTTCAGGTGGAACATACTGGCCGAAAAGCCCCGACATCTGTCGTTTCGCCCTGGATTCGAAGAAATAGCTGTACAGGATCTCGACGACGAAGATCGAGGAGATGAGCAGGAAAGGGGAGGCGATGGGCAGCACGAAGCCCTTTTTCCACGCATAAAGATTGCCCGCAAGCACCATGGAGGAAATGAAAAGGGTGAAAAGGAGCGACTTCAAAGGGCTCATTTTCGGCAGGAAGATCGTGAGGATGGTGCCGCAGACGAGCAGGGTGACGAGTTCGGCGGCTTCCGAATATTCCGGATTTTGCATGATGTTCTGCTCGAGGATTCCAGCGAGCAGGTTGGCGTGGATTTCCACCCCCGGATAGACCTTTCCCACCGGGCTTGCCCGAAGATCCATGAGACCCGGGGCGGTCGTTCCGACCAGGACGATCTTGCCGGACAAGTCTGCTGGGCTGACCCTGCCGTGAAGCACGTCGGTTGCAGAAAAATAGCGGAAACTCCCCCGTTCCCCCCGGTAGGGGACGAAGGAGCAGGCATTGCGGTCGAGCGGGATGTTCATTCCGCCGACTTCCAGCCCTTCGAGCGCGGAATATCCGCCGCTTTTCTTCACGATCGGCGTGATCGGGGCATTGCCCATGACGACCCTGGCGAGTTCCAGTGAAAGGGAGTCATAATAGGCGCCATGGTATTCGATCAGCATCGGGACCCTTCTGGAGATGCCGTCCACATCCGGAAGGGGATCGAAATGACCGCCGGAAGCGGCGCTTTGCAGGATGTCGAGATTTCCCCCGTATCCCCGCCCTTTCAGGAAAACCGTGTTGAGATCGGGAAAGGATCCCGTCGGGAAAACCGGCGGGGGCAGGGCACCGGAGGTTCTGGACTGGCCGGGTTCCGTCGAGAAATAATAACCCAGGACGACTGCTCTGCCCTTCATGGAATCTGCAAAGGTGCGGTCGAAATCGAGTTTTGGCGCGATCCTTTTCAGCGCATCGTGGAATTTCGCAACCCCGGAGAGTTCGCCCTGGTCCAGGGATTGCAGCACTTCGAGCCCGGTATTCTGGTCCGGTTCCGCGAAAACGATGTCGAATCCTGCCGCAGCGACCTGGTAGCGGTCGAAAAGCTGGTCGACGAGTTTCGCCATCTTGTCCCTTCTCCATGGCCAGCGTCCTTCCATTGCCAGGCTTTTTTCGTCGATGTCGACGATGACGATTCCGGGAAAGACCGATTTCGGCATGGTCATGTCGAGCCTCATGTCGTAGGTCATGAGCTCGACCCTCTTCAGAAACGGGACATGAAGGATCCCCCCGGCCTGCAGGACCGAGAACAGGACGAGAAGGATGCCGATCGCGCGGCTTCCATAGCGTCTGACCTCCTGTTCGTGCAAATCAAACCATGCAGCCTGCATGCCGTTCTCCGAAATCCATTTTCAGATGATAGCCCGAATCATGTATAAATGGACATGGACAAGGAGGGATCATGAAGAGGGAAAATCGGGATCTGCAGGAGGACAAGGGGCTCGAAGCGGGTTCGCGTCTGATGCGAGAGGGAAGGCGTGAGGAGGCGGAGGCCTGTTTCAGAAAGGTGGTCCAAGCCGATCCGCAAAACGCGGTCGCCTGCGCCAATCTCGCGCTGATCCTCGAGCAGTCCGGAAAGTTCGACGAGGCGGGGATTTTCCATCATCGAGCCGCGCTGCTCGATGCCCATTCCGCGGAAATCCGTTTCAATCTCGCCAATCATCTCGCTGCCCGGGACTTTTCGATGGCCCGGGACGCCTATCTGGAGACGATCCGCCTCGCGCCGGATCATTTCGGCGCATGGCTCAATCTGGGCAATCTGCTGTTCGATGCAGGCTATGCCTCTGCTGCGAAGACCGCCTATACGGCTGCCGCGACCCATCATCCGGGAGAAGTCTCGCCGCTCGTCAATCTCGGAAACGTCCATCTTCAGATGGAGGAAGAGGAAGAAGCGAGGGAGAAATTCCAGGCGGCACTCGCCCTGTCGCCTGACCTTGCCGAGGCGCATCAGGGCCTCGCTTCGGTTTTTCACCGCCTGGGAGACCCGGCTCGGGCCGCCATCCACCGGGAACAGGGCTACCGGCCGCGTCCGGTTTCCGCCCTGCCTGCAAAAGGCAAGGGAATTCCGCTCCTGGTGCTCGCTTCATCCCTGGAAGGGAACCTTCCCTGGCGCAGGCTCATCGATGTGGAGGTGTTTTCGGCCACCGTGGTTGCGGTGGAATACCATGATGGGGCGATCCTGCCGGAGCCAAGGCTGGTCTTCAATGCCATCGGGGATGCCGATCTTTGTCGCGAAGGGTTGCAGATCGCTTCCTCCCTTTGCGGCAGGGTTCCGGTGATCAATCCGCCGGATGCGGTCCTCAAAACCGCCCGGATGGAGAATGCGCACAGGTTTTCGAAACTGCATGGGGTGGTCACGCCGAAGATGAAGCTTTTTTCCAGGAAGGAACCTTTCGCAGGGCCTTTCCCGATCCTGGTCCGTGCTCCAGGGTTTCATGGCGGGAATCATTTCCGGATGGCGGGCAATCCGGAAGAGCTGGAATCCGCGCTGCAAAACATGCCCGGAGAAGAGTTCATCGCCATGGAATGGCTCGATGCACGATCCTCGGACGGATATTTCCGCAAATACCGGGTGATGCTGATCGGTGGCGGGCTTTATCCCCTTCACATGGCGGCCTCCCTGGACTGGAAGGTGCATTATTTCAGCTCTGAAATGGCGAAAAATCCTGCACTTCGGGAAGAGGAGGCGGAATTTCTTCGCAGTTTCGAGTCGGTCCTTGGAAATCGCGCGGTCAGGGCCCTGGAGGAAATCGGTTCCATGCTGGGGCTCGATTATGGCGGAGTGGATTTTTCTCTGGACGGCGAGGGAAATCTGCTCCTTTACGAAGCGAACGCCACCATGAGCATCGTTCCGCCCCCGCCGGATCCGCTCTGGGATTACCGGCGCGACGCCTTCTCCAGAGCCCACCTGGCAGCAAGGAAGATGATGACCGAAAAGCTCTATTCCTGAAGGATACAATTTGATACTTCCCGCTTCGCGATCCCGTCGTATCATTTTTTCTTCATCCTGATCGCAAGGAAGGCGGGCGAAATTCGAGAATTTCCGAACGAAGGCGGCATCGTGCATCGCGGTCCGATCGCAGGGATTTCGGCTTTCGGTCCCTGGGTTGCAACCGCAGGTTACGACAACCTGCTGATCCTCTGGGAGGCGGCTTCGAGGCGCGCAGTCTCAAGAGCCTGCCACGACCATCTCGTCAACAGCTGCGAATTCAGCCACGACGGAAGCCTGCTCGTTTCGGCGAGCAGCGACTATTCCGCCAGGATCTGGGAAGTTCCCTCGCTGCGCCTCAAGGTTGCACTCACCGGCCACGCCGACGATGTGGATATGGCCGCCTTTTCCCCGGACGACGCAAGGGTTGCGACCTGCGCGCTCGACAGGAAGCTCAGGATCTTCGACCTCACCGGAAAATGCCTCGCGGTGCTCGAAGGTCATACCGGCAACATCCTCTCGCTCGCCTGGAGTGGCGACGGCAGTCGCATCGTCTCCTCCAGCGTCGACGGCACCCTGCGCGAATGGGATGCTGCGACGGGCAGGGAGATCCGCTGCAACGACATCGGGGTGAGGACCGATACCGTGCAGGTCGACGCATCCGGCAGAATCATCGCAGGCGACGACCGGGGAAGGATCGTGCTCGCAGTCGAAGGGAAGCTCCATGCCTTCGATGCGCACCGCGCCGGAATCAAGAAGCTGGTGTTCGAGGAGGAATCCGGTATCCTGGTCTCGCTGAGTTATGACCGCAGTCTGGCGATCTGGATGAGCAGGGGGACTTCGCTCGTCGAGCTTGCGAGGAGCGAGCTTCCCGCCTGCGTCTGGGCGAGGGCGGCCGCACTCTGCGGAAAACACCGCGTCGCGGCGGGCACATTCGGCTCGACTTACGGCCTCTACGACTGGTCTGAAGGCAAATGGGATCTCGCGGGATGGAAGCCGGACGAGAGTCTGAATGCGGTGGCGGTGAGCGAGGAAGGCGTCCATTCGATCGGCGATGCAGGAATGCTTTTTACCGAAGGAGTCCCGCAGCAAGATCTCGGCAGCCTCTGCAATTTCCTCCTTCCCTTCGGGGGAAAACTTCTCGCCGGAGGGCAGCTCGGCGTGCTGTACGACGCGAAAACCGGCGAAAGCCTCCATATCCATCATTCTCCTTTGAATTGCGCAGCGAGTTTTTTTCGATCCGGCATGCCGCATGTCGTGGTGGGGACCTATACGGGGGAAATCCTGGCCTTCGCAGAGGAAGGCGGTGCCTTTTCCTTCGTCGGGACCCTGAAGGTCTACGGCAATGCGGTGAAGGGGCTCGCCGTCTCTCGCAACAGGATTTTCTCTGTCTGCGCTTCGACCGATATCGCCTGGCACGACATTTCCGATTTCAGTCTGGTGCGCAGGGTGGAACAGGCTCACGAAAGAATCGCCAACGCCTGCTGCCCTGCCGGGGAAGATGGTTTCGCGAGCGTGGGGCGGGACAGGGTGCTGCGCATCTGGACGAGCGGATCCGAAGAAGCCCATCCCAGTCCGCATCCGAATTCGGTGAAATGCATTGCAGCGAGCGCAGACGGGCGGATCCTGATGACGGGCGCCTATTCCGGCACGCTTGCAGGATTCGATCTGAAAACCAGGTGCTGGATGCGGATGACCCGCCCAACCGCATCGGGCATCTCTTCCATTGCCTACCATCCGGGCGGATTTTTCGTTGCAAGCGCCTATGACGGCAGAATTTACAGGGCACAGATCCAATGAAGAAGATCCTCTTTTTTCCGGCCAGCCTGAGACGCGGCTCCCACCAGAGAAGGCTGATCGGCCATCTTTGCGGATTGCTGGACGCAGGATTCGAGTACGATATCATCGAGGCGGGAGAAGTCGACCTGCCGATCTACAACCAGGATCTGGAAGGAAAAGCCTCGATCGTCGAGGCGCTCGTCCCGCTCGGCGCCCGCTTCGCTTCTGCAGACGGCATCGTGGTATCTTCTCCGGAATACAACGCCCATGTCTCCCCCTACCTCAAGAACACCGTGGACTGGCTCTCCAGGATCCCGAGGCTTGCTCCTTCCGAACCCTATCCGTTCAGCATGAAGCCGCTACTCCTCGTATCCGCCTCCACCGGCTGGACGGGCGGGGTGCTGGGACTACAGGATGCCAGAAAGATCTTTTCCTACCTCGGCTGTCTGGTTCATCCCGGGCAGATCTGCGTATCCAGCGCGGACCACTGGGTGCAAGGCGACTCGTACCGGTTCTCTGGGGAATTTGCAGCCCACGTGCGCAACATGATGGAAAGTTTCCAGTCTCTAGTGGGAGGTTCGCATGACTGAATGGTGGCATTCTCCGAAATTCGAGACAGCGCTTTGCGGCACCATGAGCGACCGGGAAAGGCTTGGCCTTCCGGAAGGTTATTTTCCTTCCAGATTCTGCGACCTCAGCGAGACCTGGCTGAGGCTTTCCGGGCTGGACCGGGAGGAATTGTGCGCAATCGTCGAGGACCCCGCTTCCTGCCTGGAGGATCGGTATGCGGCGGGGAACCTGCTCGCCCTGCTGGGGGATCCGAGAATCGACCCGTCATCGCCCGCGATGCTGGATATTCCGGGCGGGGAGGTCGAAATCGGGCTTGGCCAGGCCGAAGTCGATTCGGTGATGGAAAGATTTACAGGTCTCGGCCTCGACAGGAAATGGATCCTCAAGGAATGCCCCGCCCATCGGGTCCTGCTGGGAAACTACAGGATGGCGAAATACCCGGTCACCAATTTCGAATACCGGATTTTCCTGGAGCGGACCGGACATTCCGGAATTCCGGACAGTTGGGCATTCCGACGCTATCCGCAGGAAAGATCCAACCATCCCGTCTTTACCGTGAGCGCACAATCGGCGGATGCCTATGCGCGCTGGCTCTCGGAGCAAACCGGGAGGCGCTTGCGCCTGCCCACCGAAGCCGAATGGGAGTATGCGGCGGCAGGGACGGAACGATTCGAGTTCCCCTGGGGGAACGAATTCCTCGCCGATCGCTGCAACACGCTGGAGACGGGCATTCTGTCCACCACCCCGGTCGGAATGTTCCCGGAGGGGAATTCTCCTTTCGGCATCGCCGACATGGCCGGCAATGTCGAGGAATATGTCTCGGATGATTATCACCCCTATCCCGGAGGGGAGTTCGTGAGCGACCATCTCGTCGAGAAGAACGGGAACTACCGGGTGGCGCGGGGAGGGGGCTTCGCAAGGATGCGAGATCTTGCCAGGACGAGGAGAAGGCACGGGCACAATCCCGCATCGGGAACCTATGCGATGGGTTTCAGACTCGCGGAAGACTGTTGATCGATCAATACGCAGCAGCGCGATGAATATTCCTCTGCGATCCTTTCGGCTTCGCCGGCCGATCCAGCGACAGCCATGACATAGCCCAGTCTGTCGGTGTTGTCGAACGGCGGCCTCACCCTGTCCCCGGGCTGCTTCAACATTTCGACTGTACGAATCGCAGGATCGCGCTGCTCTGGCAGGACGATTTCTCGGAGGACTCCTTCTTCGCTCGCCACCAGCCATCTCGACGCTGCGAAGAGCCCGGCATCCTTCGGTTCCAAAAGGGTGCCGAGATGCAGGTTCACGACGTCGGAATAGACCGATCTGCCCAGGGCCAGGCCGAGAAGCCTGGGGATCTTCGCGCCGATCAGCCTGGCATTGACTTCCACGAGATACAGCCCGTTTTCGGCGACGATGACTTCGGTGTGCGCCGCTCCGAAATCGAAGCCGATCGCATCCAGCACCGAGAACACGTAATCCCTGATTTTTTCAGTGTCGAATCTCGAAGCGGGGAAGCTGCTTCCCCGGATGGCGAAAAAGGGCGGAGGAAAGAAAACCTTGTCGTTGATGCCGAGAAAGCGGTGTTTTCCTTCCAGCGTGAAGGTTTCCACCCCGATCACGGCCCCCTCGACGAAGCGCTCGACGAGCAGCCTGTCGTTCGCCCTGACGCCGAGCCCGTAGTCTGTCCTGCAGGGAAGATAATTGGAGAACAGTGCTCTTGCCGGTTCGAAATCGCGCTGCGAGCGGAAGGTCACGATGTTCTGGGATCCATAGCCGTCGCAGGGCTTGATGAGGACCGGAAAGCCGATTTTTTCGACTGCGGCGGAAAGTTCTGCGTTGGAAGTGGCGAGCTCGAATTCCGGCTGGACGATTCCACAATCGGAGAGCCTTTGACGCACATGGTATTTGTCCCGAACCAGGGTCGCAACCTCTTGCGACAGAAAACGCAAGCCCAGTTTCTTCGCGAGCCTGGAAGCCTCGACGAGCCGGATGTCAATCAGGCAGACGATGGCATCGAAAGGCCTGTTTTGATGGATCCGGAGCGCCCTTTTTTCGAAAGAATCGTAATCGAAAGGAGAAGTTTCGACGATCGCGCGGCAAAGCCGGAGCGCGTCGGAACCCTGTCTTCCATGATAAAGCGTGCAATCCGAAGTGAAAAAAGTGACTTCGTGGCCCAGGGCCACCGCATCGTTTATGATGTTGAAATCATTCGCGCCCGGGATTTCGAGCAGGAGAAGGTGGGCCAGCCTATGCTTTCACGTCGATGTTGTTGCCGAGCGGACCGACCGGCTTGCTCGGAATCGGGTTGGGCTGCTGAACGGGAGGCTGCTGCAGGCTTTGCATCTGTTGCATCTGCTGCATCTGTTGCAGCGCGCTGACCGTGCTCGTGGCCGGGGTGCTGGAGACGCTTTGCATCGACATGCCCATGATCGTGATTCCTTTTTACGCTACATTCCAATTCTGGCACCATGCCCCGGCAATTGCAACCGGCTTTGCAACATTTTACCCTGGAGGAGAGGGGGGGAGGAAGATGCTGAAAGTGGTTCCCCGTCCAGGTTCGCTCGACACTTCCATTCTGCCGTCGTGCTTCTCGACGATGCTCCTCGCGAGCGAAAGCCCGAGCCCGGTTCCCTTTCCGACCGGCTTCGTGGTGAAGAAGGGTTCGAAGATGCGATTGATGTTTTCCTGCGGAATGCCGCAGCCGGTATCCGAAATTTTCACCACGACCCCCCCGTTTTCTGCAAGCGTGCGAATGGTGATGGTGCCACGCCCTTCGATGGCGTGCGCTGCATTGACGAGGAGATTCATGAACACCTGGCTGATCTGCTGGGGAAGGCAGCGAATCTCGGGCAGAGATCCGTATTCACGGATCACCTCTGCCTTGTATTTCAGTTCGTTGTGGATGACGTTGAGGGTGGTGTCGAGATTGCGGTTGATGTCGGCCCACTGCCATTCGGATTCGTCGACATGGGAGAAATCCCTGAGATCCTGCACGATCCCCTTGACCCGGGAGATGCCTTCCCGCGATTCGGCCAGCAGGCTGGCAAGATCCCCTTTCAGGAAATCGAGGTCGATCTCCCGCTTCAACCTGGCGATCCTGGCGGAATTTTCCCCCTCGAGCGTGGGTTCGACCGATTCGTAGGCTTCGACCAGCTTCAGGATGTCCTCAATATAGGTCTTCAGGGTGCCGAGGTTGGACTGCACGTACCCGATCGGGTTGTTGATCTCGTGGGCGACACCTGCTGCGAGCTGGCCGATGGCGGCCATTTTTTCCGACTGGAGCAGCTGATTTTGCGCTTCTTCCAGTTTTCTGATGAGCAGGAGCTGTTCCTCCTTCTCCCGAGAGAGCCTTGCGTTCGCCTCGTTGAGTTCCCGGGTTCTTTCTGCAACCCTTTTTTCGAGCTGGTCACGGGCGACCTTCATGATGAGCTCGCCCTTCTTGCGCTCGGTGATGTCGACGCAAGCGCCGACATGGCCGGAAAACTCCCCGCTGCCGAGAAACCTAGGCACCCCGGTTTCGAGCAGCCAGCGGTAGCTTCCGTTCTGCCTTTTCAGCCGGTATTCCGCAGTGTAGTGTTTCCTTGCGGAAAGCGCTTTCGAAATCGTCTCATTCGCGTGCTCGAGGTCTTCCGGGTGAACGTCCTTCTTCCATCCTTCTCCCCGGATTTCATCGATCCGCTTTCCGGTGAAATCGAGCCAGGTCTGGTTGAAAAACACCCTGCCTCGCGCTTCTTCTTCCATCCAGATCAGTACCGGAACCTGGTTCGCCAGGGAGCGGAAGCGGTTTTCGCTTTCCCTGAGTGCGGATATCAGGTTGCGCTCGGCGATTTCCTGGTCGAGCGCATGCGTCAGGAAGGCCTCCCTGTCCTCGATCTGCTTGGGATTTCTCCCTTCGAGCATGCGCATCATTGCCTTGTCCTCGCCCATGATGTGGTGCATGAGCCATTTGATGAGGTAGTCGAGGATGGCGTCGGCGATCTTGGTGTCGGAGGACTCGAGCGCATCGTGCAGCTTCAGGACCATACCCACGAATTCCCTGTGCTCCCTGCAGTGCCTCTCGTAATGCCTCGCCTCGCAGCCCCTCTCGCGCATCATTTTCTCTTCCGTGGAGAAATGGTATTTCGCGTAGTCGGCGAGACTGCCGTACAGTCCGGCGATGCTGGAGATTTCCTGGCCGACCGAGTAGGCATGTTCCAGTTCGTTGATCATTTCGACGAGCTTCCTGTGCTGGGAATCCACCACTTCATTGCCGACGCTGTAGGTTTCGTTCCATTCGAAGATGGCCACTTATTGTTCCCTCATGCGCGCGCAGACGAAATGTCCGTGGATCGGACTGCCGGATTCGAGGCGGATCACGACTTTCTCGAAGCGTGGGATTTCGAACCCCTTTTCTTCGAGAATCTTGCGCAGGAAAACCGGGGAATGCCGATACCTGCCGCTGATGTCGAGCCGGTAGGGCGCTTCTTCTTCCAGGGATTCCGTGCTGAACAGGAACCATCCGCCAGGTTTGAGCGATGCGGCGACGAGGCCGATGACCGGTTCGAGGTTGCCCAGGTAAATGAAGGTGTCCATGGAGACGACGATGTCCCGGGAATCGGCATCCCTTTCCAGGAAATCGACAAGATCGTTCCTGTGAAGCCGGTCGTAGAGGTTCCTTTCCCTGGCCTTTTGCAGCATTTTCCCGGAAAGATCCACTCCTTCGAGCAAAGAGGCATAAGGCTTCAGGGATGCTCCGGTGAGCCCGGTTCCGCAGCCGAGATCAAGTATGTGGAATTTTCCGGCGGGAAGCGTTTCCTCGAGAAATGCCTTCACAAGCGCAGGGCCGCTGTATTTGAGCCTGCCCAGCACGTTGTCGAAGCTTTCCGCAAAGGAGTCGAAGGTTTTTCGGACATAATCCCTTGAGCATCTTTCAGGGGCCGGGTCCCCGCGGTAGGCGCAGAGAAGGTGGACCGGGACGGGATGGTCCGGTTCCTCGGCATGCCATCTCTCCAGCAGGGAACAGGCTTCCTCCTCCTTGCCGGTCTCGTGCAGGGACTGGGCATGGACCATTTTCGAAAAACCCTTGCCATGGGATGCGGCGATGCCGAGCCAGTTTCTTTTCCGCGCATCCGCATGGCGCCCGAGCCGGAGATAGAGCTCTGCAAGAAGGAAATGGGCGTCCGCGATTTCGGGCGAGATTTTCGCAGCTTCGAGATAGCTCGATTCCGCCTCTTCCGGTTTTCCGGACTGTTCGCAGATTGCGCCGAGATTGGTATGGTAGAAATACTGATTCGGTTCTAGTTCGATGGCGCGCCGCAATGCCTTTTCGGCCAGATGCGGATTACCGAGCCCGGAATGGACCATGGCGAGACTGAAATGGCGTTCTGCATGCCCTTCATCGAGCGCAAGAGAAGCCTCCATTTCTTCGGCAGCTTCCGCAAGCCTTCCCTGTTGCTGCAGCAGGAATCCGAGATAATGCCTCGCTTGCGCCTTTTCCGGGAAATCCGCGACGAGTTCGCGGTAGAGGATTTCCGCAGCGGCGATCGCGCCTTCGAGATGCTTTCCGGCCGCGGTGTTGAGCCTTTCTTCGAATGCAGCCATTTTTGCCGATTTTACTCCAGGGGCGATACGGTCCATCCAATGATGATGCATTTTTCCCTGAAAATCAAGGTGGTGGCGCTTGCTACCTGCCGCGATCTTCAGCCGGGTTTAATGTTGCGAATTTATATTCACCTTCCCGATATGAAACTGGAAGCATGAACATGAAAAGAGTCTCGCTGCTGATTCCATCCATCCTGGTCTGCCAGATGTCTTTCGCAGAAGAAGCCGTGGAGGTGCGGGAATCCGAGAAATGGAAATTCACCCTGGGTGCAGGCGCCGCCTTCGTTCCCCGCTACGAGGGATCGTCGACTCGCAGGGTGAGGGCCGTGCCGGTGTTCGAGGCAAGAAAGGGGAGATTCTTTGCCGGGGTTTCGGAGGGGATCGGGTATGACCTTTCCGAAGATCCCCGTTTCCATTTCGGTCCGAGGATCGGACTCACCCCTTATCGCAGGCAGAATGCCGACGTACGTCTCAATGGCACCGGCGACATCAACTGGGGCGTGGAGGCGGGCGGCTTTTTCGACGCGAGATTCGCTCCATGGTATGCGGCCTCGCGCTTCGGAGCAGGGCAGCGAGGCGCTAGGGTGGAACTCGATGGCGGGCTGGAGAGGAACATCGGCCGATCCGATCGGGTTCGAGCCGGGCTCGAAGTCAACTGGGCGAACGGCCGTTACATGCAGACTTATTTCGGCGTCACGCCTGCGCAGTCCGCTGCTTCCGGGGGAGTGCTGGCTCCCTACACGGCAAGTGCCGGGATCCGGAATTACGGCGCCAACCTGGGCTGGATGCATCAACTGGGTGGAGGATGGTTCACTCATGCCTCCCTCGGCATCCACCGTATCGGGGGAAGTGCGGCCTCAAGTCCGCTCGCCATGAAGCGGACCATGATCGGGACGAGCCTCGTCGCCGGGCGCCGTTTCTGAAATTCGGGCGATTTCCAGGGAAAGGGATGCAAGGTATCGGCCCGGAAAGCGGCCTGCGTTCTGCTGCAAGTCTTTTTTCTTCATCCGGTCCGTTCACAGTCCCCCTGCAGGCTCGTGCAAACGATTTCGTCTTCGGTCAGCAGTGCGATTTTTTATTCCTGTTTTCAATCAGTTCGATGAGGGCCAGCGGAGAGAAAGGTTTGACGACATAGGCATCGGCATTGGCTTTTGCGCCGCATTCCCTGTCCGCCTTCTGTCCGAGCGCGGTGAGCAGGATGATGTAGTTGGTGCACAGGGCGGGGTCCTGCTTGATTTTCCTGCATACGTCGAGGCCGTTGACCGTTCCGGGCATCATGATGTCGAGCAGGATGACATCCGGTTTGTGCCGTTGTGCGAGCAGAAAGGCTTCTTCGCCGCTGGATGCCTGGAAGAGCTGGAAAGATGCGCCCAGCGTCGCCACCAGCAGCTTCCTGAGGTTGCTTTCATCTTCGGCGATGAGAATCTTTTCACGCATTCTCTTCCCTCCGGTCCTTCAGGGGAAAACCGAGCTTGACGCAGGTTCCGCTTCCGAACGAACTTTCTACCTCGACGAAGCCGTTGTGAATCAGCATGATTTCCCGGACGAGCGACATTCCGAGTCCAGCCCCTGGAACGTGAGGGATGCTTTTTGCGCGGTAGAACCGCTCGAAAATCCTGGAAACCTGTTCTGGAGTCATGCCGATCCCGCTGTCCGTGATGCTGAAAACCAGTTTGTTTTCGGCAGCGTCCCGTCCCGCTTCGATCCGGATTTCGCTGCCATCCGGAGAATACTTGCAGGCATTGCCGAGTACATTGGAGAAAACCTGCCTGGTTTTTTCCGGATCGACCCATGCAGGCGGAAGTTCCCGGTCGGGAACGGAGAGGGTCAGTTTGCGGGTTTCGCCTGCGGAGCGGATGTCCTGCATGGCAAGATGCAAGACGGAGAGCAGGTCCTGCTGGCTGAATCTGAAATCCTTTCCGGTTCTCGACTCGATCCTGGCCAGATCCAGCAATTCGTCCAGCATCCTGATGATGCCGGCAGCCTGCTCGTGGATGATGCCGAGAAATTCCCTTCGTTCACGTTCGTCGGTTTCCCGGTGCAGCATCAATTCGGCAAAACCGTAAATGCTGGACATCGGCGTGCGCAGTTCGTGCGCTGCGGTGGCCAGGAATTCGCTTTTCATCCGGTCGATTTCGGCTTCCCGTGTGATGTCCCTGAAAAAGATCACATGGCTCAGTTCCTCGCTTTCGAAATCACGGGCTTCCCAACGGATGATTCTCATCGGGTCGGCAAGCCGCATGAACCCGTGCTGCTGCCCGGACCTGATGGCTTCCTGCAGTTCGGCCAACCTGCAAAGCCATTCCTCTTCCAGTTTCGGCAGGCAACCGGCAATCGGGTTGCCCTTCTGGGTCCCGATCCAGAGCATTTCGGCGAGCCGGTTGTTGCAAAAGGAAATGCAGCAGGAGGAATCGAGCGCCAGAACGCCTTCAGGACTCAGGGAGAGGATCTTGCGCAGCTTGGTTTCAGTCGCTTGCAGAGCATGCTGCGCCGCCTTGCGTTCCGAGACGTCCACCATGAGCCCGAGAAGTCCATCCTCCGCTCCCAGGCGGGATACCTGCAGTTCGACGGTCATTTCGCCGCCCTCCTTGCGCTTCAGGAGCAATTCCATCTCGCCGCCTGACGAGAGCAATTCAGGAATGCCATTCCGGGAAGACCCGGTTGCGAATTCCTCGATGCGCCTGCCGATGCATTCCTGCTCCGTGTAGCCAAGGTGTTTCTGCCATGCAGGATTGACGAAAAGAAGCTTTCCTTTCAGATCTGCAATGAACAGCATGCCGCCAAGATGCATGACCAGTTTGCGGCATTCCTGATCCAGGGAAACTGTCAGCATGGGCTGGGCGGGACGTTGGAATTCACGGGGCGGCGGGCGGAATCAGTTCCGGACAAGGCGTCCCTCGAGCTTGCGGTTGGCGATTTCCTGCATGCTGGCCTGAATGAGTCCGAACGGGACCGGTTTCAGAAATACCGGAATTCCCTTCGGCACGCCGCCGCGTCTTTCGATTTCCTCTGCATCCAGGCCGGTGACGACGACAATTTCGATATCGTCGTAATCGCGGTTCTGGCGCAGCTTTCTGAGCAGCGCCACGCCGTCCATTGCGGGCAGATTGATGTCGATGATCATGATGTCGGGTTTTTCCGCGCCGATGGCGACCAGTGCGTCGAATCCGTCGATCACGGTCCTGATCCGCACCGGAATGTTCCATCTGCCGATCGTGGCCTCGTACAGCCTGCAAAGCGCCAGGTCGTCTTCCACCACGAGCACTTCGATCGACTTCTCTCTGGCGGGAATTCCTTCGAAGCGACGCGCTGCAAGCAATTCTTCCACGGATTTCCTGCTGACCCGGCGATGGCCGCCCGGCGTTTTCCAGGCCTTGAGGCTGCCGCTCTCCACCCAGAGCTGGATGGTGCGCAGAGATACGCCGAGCATTTTCGAAGCCTCCCTGGTGGAGCAGACTTCTTCGCGATCCTTGTTGTTTACCATGGGAACGGAAATTGCATTTATATCAGATCATGATTTCATTATTTTCATATATTGCCATTTTAGGGCTCCGTTTGCAATGGAGCCGGGAACAGCAGGGTCACCGTGGTGCCACTGCCCGGTGCGCTTTCCACGAAAATTTTTCCGCCGTGGATCTTCATGATTTCGAGGACCAGCGACATGCCGAGGCCGGAGCCCGGAATGCCGCTCACTGTATCGGCCCGGTAGAATTTTTCGAATATGTGGGAGAGC
>JAJZTT010000110.1:2233-9339 GCA_021848705.1 Pseudomonadota bacterium | reverse complement strand
GGAAAAGCCCCTTGTGGTCGCGCACCGCGCCGGTGAATGCGCCGCGCACGTGACCGAAAAGCTCTGATTCGAGCAGCTGCTCCGGGATTGCGGTGCAGTTGATCGCGACGAAAGGACGGCCGGAACGCGAGCTTCCTTCGTGGATCGCACGGGCAAGGAGCTCCTTCCCGGTTCCGCTCTCTCCCTCGATGAGGACGCTCGCATCGCTTTTGGCGACGAGCCTCGCTTTG
Organism: Pseudomonadota bacterium; assembly: GCA_021848705.1. Lineage (GTDB taxonomy): Bacteria > Pseudomonadota > Gammaproteobacteria > Burkholderiales > JABEVD01 > JABEVD01. The sequence goes on along the minus strand of JAJZTT010000110.1, from coordinate 9,109 downwards.
TCGAGCAAATCCTCCATCCCCGCGCTTCGGGTGATGATGCCCGCTCCGGCAACGTCGGAAGGGGAAACTTCGAGCGCCTTTGCAACCTGTTGGAGCAGCAGCTTGCTGTCGAAAGGCTTGGTGAGATAGCCGAAAACGCCGCGCTGGGTCGCGTCCACCGCATCCGGGATGGTGCCGTGCGCAGTCAGGATGATGACGGGAAGCGCGGGATTCGCGGCATGGATCTTCTCGAACAGCATCATCCCGTCCATCCCTTCCATTCTCATGTCGGTGATGACAAGCCTCGGCCTTGCAAGATCGATGCGGTTGAGCGCGGATTCGGCGGACTCCGCGGTATCGACCTCGTAGCCTGCCGCCCCCAGGCGCAGCGAAAGGAGTTGCAGCAGATCAGGGTCGTCGTCCACGACCAGGATCCTGCTCATTTCCTTTCCCTCAGGATCATGTTCTTTTCCAGGTTGGTGATCGCGTCGATCTTTTCCTGAAGCATTTCGGAACGCTTCTTTTCCTCGTGCAGCAGCTTCGCGAGATGAACAGAAGCCTCGTCGGAACGATGCTCCTCCCGAAGCAGCGCCACCAGCAGTCTTGCGAATTCGGCAAGGGCGGGATCGGCAATCGGCTCCTTCAGCAGCAGGATCGCCTTCGGAACATCGCGGAAGGAGGTTCCCGGCATGGAAAGCAGCAATGCAAAGCGCACCCTGTCCGTTTCAGAGCTTTCCGCCTTTGCACTCTGCGCATGGAATTCATCGAGCAGGGCGGCGCCCGCAAGGGATTCCACCCTGGCGTGGTCGCGAAGCACTTCCTCCACGGAGGAGGCCGGATGGGAAGGCGAAGGGCAGGCAGGCGCCTTCGGCACGACGGGCTCGAGCTTTCTGGGCGGCTGATCGGAGCATGCGCAAAGCAGCGACGCAGCGAAAAAGGCGGATGCGATTCCCTTCATGCCACAATCCGGCTGGAAGGCAGGGTGATGCGGAATTGCGATCCGCTCCCGGGATGATCCAGAAGCTCCAGGTTTCCGCCGTGCTCCCTCACGTATTCCCTCGCGATGGAAAGCCCGAGCCCGGTTCCCTTGACGTGCCCCTCCGGGCGAACCCTTCCCTGATAGAACGGGTCGAAGATCCTCGACGCATCGCCAGGGTCGATTCCGGGACCGGAATCGGAAACCTCGATGCTCACCTTTCCGCCTTCGCTCCGGGCGGAAATGGAAATCCTTCCCCCTTTCGGGGAATATTTGATCGCATTGGACAACAGATTGTCGACCACGATCCTGATCTTCTGTTCGTCTCCTTCGAAGGAAATGTCGGGACAGGAAAGGTCGATTTCTATGGATTTGTTCATGAGGGCAAGACTATGATCGTGCAGCACCGTATCCAGTATCCTTCCAAGTCCGAGTTTCTGCCAGGTCAGGGAGGATTTTCCCGTCTGGATGGCGCTATAGTTTAACAGGTCTTCGATCCTCTTTTGCAACTCGATGCTGTTGGAGAGCAGAATCTTCGCCACGTTGCGCTGGCGATCGTTGAGTTCTCCCAGCACGCCTTCAGCGAGCAGATCCGCCCCTTCCCGGATTGAAGTGAGCGGGGTCTTGAGTTCATGCGAGATGTTCTGCAGGAAAAGCGTCTTCTGCTCCTCCAGCGCGAGCAGCCTGAGCCGCATCCAGTCCAGACGCTCGCCGAGGAGTTCGAGGTCCTGTGGCCCGCGCACCACGACTTCGCGGTCGAGCGTTCCCTGCCCGATGGCGCTGATCGCCCCCTCGATCTGCCGGATCGGACTCGAAATCAGCAGGGAAAATCCCAGGCCAAGCAGGATGGCGAACGGGACGAGCAGGACGATCTGCCAGAAAACGATCTTCCTTGCCCGCTCCGCCATCGCCTGCATCGCTTCGACTTCCCGCTCGATGGGCGCATCCCCTCTTGTGAGGAAAGCCTGTGCCGAATCGAGCAGCGGTCCGAATTGAACCTTCCAATCCTTCTCGTTGTTGTTATCCGCGTCGACGATCCTTTCGTGGATGCCGGACTCGGATGAATCGATCGAATCCAGCAGGCTTTTCTGGTCCGGGCTCAGGGTCTGAGCGGAAAGCGTCTTCACGATCCCGACGAATTTCTCATGGGCCTGGTAGTAGGCGTCGAGCAGCGATCTGTCCCCGAGGATGAGGTAGAGCCGCACGCTCCTTTCCATCTCCACGGCCTGTTCGACCAGGATCCGGCTGTCGTGGGCGACCTGTTCGGCCCGATAGACCGCGTCCCTGCTCTGGATGGAAAGCCTGTTGATGGAGACTGCGCTGTAGACCAGGGCGAGGAAGAGCGGAAGGGCGACCAGCGTGAACCCGGCCAGGATCAGCTTGAGGAAGGAATTGCTTTGCCGCTCTTGGCTGGGTTCGGTCAAATTCGTTTCTTGGCTACGTTAACCTGAACAGTATAACCGCTGGGGCTTCATGCCGCCATCGCGGAGGCGATGTGCGCGAGCGCCTCCTCGACCTGATCGACCAGGATGAGGCACAGGTCTCCGCTGGAAAGGCGGGATAATGCAAGATCGATGGCTGCGAATTCTCCGCGGATTTCGCTCACCTTCGAGGTGCGCGAAGCCGAAGAAAACCCGGATCGAAGCAGGGAAAGCACCTCGCCATCCGCCCTACCCCGCTGGCACTGGTCCTCGTACAGGATCGCCTCGTCGAAGAGTTCCCCGAGGATTCCCGTCTGCATGCGGATGTCCTCGTCCCTCCTGTCTCCGGCGCCGCTGATGACGACGATCCTCCTTTTCGCGGGCATGGATTTCACCGCCTTCACCAGCGCGATCATCGCATCCGCATTGTGCCCGTAATCCGCGATCAGGGTGGCGCCGCGGTAATCGAAAAAGTTGAATCTCCCCGGAGTGGTTCCGGCATCGCTTTCGAAACCGGCCAGCCCGGCAGCAATCCTTTTCCATTCGATTCCGAGCGCCCAGGCTGCGCCGATCGCGGCCATGGCATTTTCGACCTGGAAGGGAATGGTCCCCCCGCGCGCAAGCGGGATCCCTTCCCAGGGAAAGAAATGCTCCTCTGATCCGCATGCGGCATGGATTCCGTCTCGCCCCGGAAACAACACTTTCCTTCCCATGGCGCGACTGGAAACGAGGAGGGGGTGATGCGGATCGCTGCAGAAATACAGGACGGATCCCCTGCAACCTTCCGCCATCGCGGCCACCAGGGGATCTCCGGCATTCAATACCGCAGTACCCTGCGGGGAAAGCGCCTTCACGACGGTCTGCTTCACCCGAGCGAGATCCTCGACGTTCTCGATCTGCGAAAGACCGAGATGGTCGCCCATTCCCAGGTTGGTCACCACGGCCACGTCGCAAAGATCGAAAGCCAGACCTTCGCGCCGTATGCCGCCTCGCGCGGTCCCGCACACAGCGGCTTCCACGTCCGGCTCCATCAGGACGCTCTTCGCACTCTTCGGTCCGCTGCAATCCCCGCTGTCGATTTTCCTGTCACCGACATACACCCCGTCGGTGGTGGTCATGCCGACCTTGAATCCGCTCTCCTCCAGGAAACGGGAAATGAGCCGCACCGTGGTGGTCTTTCCGTTGGTGCCGGTCACCGCGACCAGCGGAATCCTGCCGTCCGATCCGTCCGGGAAAAGGGTGGAAATCGCAGCTTCGCCGACCGGTCGCCCCTTTCCATAGGAAGGGGAAAGATGCATGCGAAGCCCCGGAGCGGCATTGACTTCCACCACCGCTCCGCCCTGCTCCTCGAGCGGAATCTGGACCTCCCTGCAAACCATGTCGACTCCGCAGATGTCGAGCCCCACCATGCGCGCGGCATCGATGGCGCGGGCTGCGACTTCGGGATGGACTTCGCCGGTGACGTCGGTTGCGCTTCCACCCGTGGAAAGATTGGCATTGTTGCGCAGCGCCACGCGCCTGCCCTTTTCGGGCACCGATCCGGCTTCAAGACCCTGCCTCGCAAGGGTGGCGAGCGCGATTTCGTCCAGCGGGATGCGAGTCAGTGAAGTGGCATGACCCGAACCCCTCCTCGGATCGAGATTGACTTCATGGACCAGTTCGCGAACCGTCCTCTTTCCATCGCCGATCACATGGGGAGGATCCCGCCGCGCTGCCGCGACGAGTTTCGATCCGATCACCAGCAGTCGATAATCGCTACCCGGAACAAAGCGTTCGACGATGACTTCCCTGCTCACTTTCGAGGCGGCATGAAACGAGGAAACCACGTCTTCGCGGGCGGATACGTTCACCGCGATCCCTTTTCCCTGGTTTCCGTCCCTGGGCTTCACCACCACCGGCCCACCGATTTCGCATGCGGCAAGCCATGCATCTTCTGCATCCTGGACGACCCTTCCATGCGGAACCGGAACGCCAGCAGCATCGAGAAGTTCCTTGGTGAGATCCTTGTCCTGGGCGATGTTTTCCGCGATCGCACCGTCTCCGTCGGTTTCTGCAGCCTGGATCCGCCTCTGGCGGAATCCCCATCCGAACTGCACCAGGCTTCCCTCGGTCAGCCTGAAATACGGGACGCCGCGATCGATGGCCGCGTTCACGATGGAACCGGTGGACGGTCCGAGACGAATGTCCTCATCCAGTTCGGAAAGCTCGGCAATCGCCGCATCCGGGTCGAAAGGAACATCATCCAGCGCCGCCCGGCAAAGCTCCACCGCCCGCTCCATCGCCAGCCTGCCCACCTTTTCCTCGGAATATTCCACCACCACGAAATGCTCCCAGGGAAGCCTGGTTTTGGCCGTGCGCAGATAGGCCACCCTGCATCCCGCCTGGGCCTGCAGGGCAAGCGCCGCCACCGCCAGCGCATGCGCTTCGCTGCCTTCCGGGTCGAGCGGGCCAATCTTCGGGAACAGCGTGCGCAGGCGCTTTGCAAATTCCGGCGAACCGGCCTTGCACGAAACCAGCGCCTCGATGGAACGGTGCGGGCTCCACACATTCGGGCCGCGCAGGGTGCGGATGCGCAGGATCTCCATTAAAAACCCTCCCTGTTGAAGGATTCGACTCCGTTGCGCAAAATCGCATGCGGAATCCCCAACGCAACCGCAGCGGAAACTGCAGCCAGTACTCCCACCATGTCGGAATATTCCGCGAGTGCGGCAGCGTCGACCAGCACGGTCCTTTTCTTCCCTTCGCCGAGAACGATCGCTCCCCTCTTCAGGAATACCGCCCTTCCTCCGGCATCGAGGTGGGAAGAAATAACCGCATTCTCTCCTCCTGCATGGTAATGAATCACTTCTCCGTCACAGAATTTTGCGAGTTGCGCAACCGCCTCGTCTCCTGCATTGAGGACCGCCGCCCCTTCCGGAAGAACGACATCGACCTGTGTGCGGATCACTTTCGCCAAATCCTCCGCTCCGTACAGGTCGTATTCCGGAATTTGCGCCTCCCTGCCGATTCCCGTCACCACCCCGACCAGGCAGCGATCGTAGGCAAGCCCCTCGGAAAGCATGGAACGCGGGCCGACTGCCAGCACGGCAGCCTCCATTTCCCGGTTCATCAGCACCTTGCGGGAATGGCGCAGATCCCCGCAGTCTCCCTTTTCCGCCTGCCTTGCGGCGAGATAAAAACCGGTCTCGCAGGCAAGTCCCACCCTCATTCCATCGACCCGCATCAGCCAGGCGAGGAGGCGTGAAGCGGTTCCGTTTTCCCCGGTCCCGGCGATGCCGACGATCGGGATTCTCCCGCTCTCGCCTTCGCCGAACAGGCTTTGCGCCACGATTTTCCCCACCGGGCGGGCTTCGCCATGGTCCGGATTCATGTGTGCGGAAAGGGAAGGAGAGGCGTGCACTTCGAGGATCCCTCCCTGCTGCGAAGAAAATGGCAGGGAAATGTCCTCTGCAAGGAGTTCCACGCTTGCGATGTCGAGACCGACGATCCTCGCGGCGAGGCAGGCATCGAAACAAAGTTCGGGATGGACGGTTCCGGTCACGTCCCGGCTTTTTCCGTCTTCACCGATTTCCAGAGCGGCCGCAAGTTTTTCGCCCGCGACGAGCAGGCTGTACTTCTTTCCTTTCCCTTCAACCGCAACCGGAAGCCCGCAAGTGGAAAGCAGCCTTTGCGTCAAATCCGGATCACGTGAAATGCCCTCCGAAATCGCCGAAGTCGCATCGGTCATGGAGGACCAGATCCTTCTCTGGCGAACGCCGTATCCGAGCTGGATGAGCTTCTGGGAAATCTTCATGGAGGGGATGCCGAGCGCCCCTGCCGCATCCAGAATGGAAGAAGCATCCGCATCCGGAGCGGAAAGAGCGGCAATGTTCGCAAGCCTTCCGACCTCCCCTGAAACATCGAAGGGACGATCGAGGATCGCAGCCATCATGAGATCCCTGGCGGTTTCGAGCGAGGCCTTCGCAAGAGGCTCGGTCATCGCGCGCACCACCACCTTGTACACGCCGCGCCTGGAAGTTTCCCTTGCCTTGCCGAATCCCGCCGGCATGCCCGCCATTCCCTGCAATTCCAGGGCGACATGTTCGAGGATATGCCCCGCCCAGGTTCCTTCTTCGAGCCTTCTCAGAAATCCGCCCCTCACGCCGTAGCTGCAGCGATGCTCCACGAGGCCGGGCAGCCATGCAGTCAGCCTTTCGCTGAAACCGGGAAGCCGGTTCGATGGAAAATCCTCCAGCGCGCCGATATCCACCAGCGCTTCCACAACCGGGCGGTAGGCCCAGAGGTTTGGGCCGGCGAGATAATCCATCCGGAGAATCTCGATTTCCTTCTTCCTGAAATGCAAAAGTTCGCCCTGGAAGGGCTTTTGCGAAACGGGCAAATCTTGGAGCAGGGTTGCTTGCATGTCTCTCGAATTCCGAATTGACTGAGCCTTCCCTAGCAAGGATCGAGCCAAAGAATTTTTTATTTCATATTCATACAGTTGCGCGACCTCATTGGGGC
>JAJZTT010000110.1:0-2223 GCA_021848705.1 Pseudomonadota bacterium | reverse complement strand
TCGCCTTGAGGCGACAGATATCCGGAGCAAATAAAAAAATACTTTTTTTTCATATGGATACATTGTCGCCAAACGGAGACAACTATTCGCAGGTCGGAATGAACCATTGCCCTGTTCCGGATTCAAATGATCATCCATGGCAAAGGGAGGAAAAAATGAAAAGGACGATTTTTCTCTTGCTGGCCATCCTGTTTCCGACGGCAGTGCATGCCTCCGGCCTTCAGCCCGTGAAGCAGGACGGAATCTCCTATGTGAGTGGAGGGGTGGGAATCGAGGAACGCGCAGAGATGAAGGAAATGCATCGCGACTTCAATCTGTTCATGACCTTCGCCAGGAAATCCGGCGCCTATCTATCCGATGTGAAGGTATCCGTTTCTGGAGAAGGCAGGAAATTCGAGACCGTGACGGAAGGACCTTTCCTCTTCGCGTCCCTTCCGGCCGGAAAATACAAAATCAGGGCGGAATCGGACGGCAGCAGCCAGACCAGGACGGTCACGCTCGGACGAGCGAGTGAAGTTTTCTACTGGAAATGAATCCGGGCCGGTAAAAAAATCGCCGCGGGGCGCCCGGCGCCCCCCTGCGCCTTGGACTCGTTCTGCATCCGCATGTTACCATATCCCGGGCAGGGAATTCTGGGACCCGCAGCCATCGAAATATATAACTGCCCCCGGGGGAAATCTTCGAGGAAGGCAAAGGCAGGTTGCGACCTGTCCATGAAAGCGTCTTGGGGAAATTTCATCAAGAGGGGAAAATTGCGCAAGGAAGCATGTTGTCATCATGAGGGTGCCGCTCGATGGACATAAACTCGCTGCTTGTCGGCCTGTCCATCGGCGTATTGCTGGCGCTTCTGCTTGCCATCGGGCGGGTGCGGAAGGCTGCTGAAAAGCTCACCCGGAGCAACTGGTCGAACAGAAAAAAAACCCCGGAAAAGCCTCCACAGAAGGAAGCGAAGGAACCCCTTGCGCTCGAAGTCGAAGAGGAAATCGGGGCGCCCGTCCATCACACAGCCGTTCGCGCAGGCGAGAGCATGGAAGTGAGCGAAGTCAATCCGCTCGAGGGAGTCGACATCTATATCCGCTACGGCCATCTCGACCGGGCTGCCGACATCCTGCGCTGGTATGTCGACAATCTGGGCAAGGATGACGTGCGGGCGCAGTCGAAGCTGTTGCAGATTTATTTGCAGATGGGTCAGCGGGAAAATTACGATCTTCTTCTCACCAGAATGGTCCACGCGGGAAGAACGCCGATCCTGGACGAAGGAATCGAATTTCCGTACGAAGCGGAAGAAATCCATGCGCAACCGATGACCGGGGAAGCCCTGCCCACCGAAGAACCCGGTTCGAATGAAGCGCAGGAAATTCCGGTCCTGGCCGCATCCCCGGAAGATCTGCTGGATTTTCCCGGAATATCGGAACCAGAAGAAACCCTTGCCCATCCTTCAGGACCGGAGGCGCCTCTCCGGACCCCGGGCGGGATCCACGACTCAGACCTGCTGAAGCAGATGCTGGACCACCCGTCTCCAAGTCCGATTTCCCAGATCGGCGAGGACATGATCGCGCATGGACTGGTGAAGGAGGAGCATCTCCAGAAGGCACTCCAGATCCAGAAGCGCTACGGCTCGATCAAGCCGAGAATCGGCGAGATCCTCGTCTCGACCGGACTCGTCGACCAGAAAGATCTCAATTTCATCCTGGCCAAACGACTCGGCGTGCCTGCCGTGGACCTGCGCAACCTCAGGATCCCCCAATCCGTGATCGGCCTGGTTCCGATGGAACTTTGCCAGCGCTTCACGCTGATGCCCTGCCTCATCCACCGCAACCAGGTCGTCATCGCGATGCAGGATCCGATGGACCAGAATGCGCTGAAGGCGCTGAGGTTCGCCTGCGAAAGACATATCCTGGCGGTCATGGCGCCGAAGGACGACATCGAATGGGCGATCAATCATTACTACCAGAAGGTGCCTTCCGAACCCCGGGTTTGATTTCAGTGCCCCGCGCCGCCCATCGAAACGAAATAGGCGGCGATGTCCTGGAACCTTTGCGCAAGCGCCTGAAGATGGCCGCTCCGCGCCTGCTGGTAGCGAATCCTGGCGGAAATTGCCTGAAGATAATCCGAAGTTCCCGCACGGTAACCCACTTCGGCAAGATGCAGCGCATCCCTTGCATCCCCCACGGATCCGGATTCCGCCTTCACCAGTTCTTCGTCGTGCTGCAGCGCCCGGAT
>JAJZTT010000109.1 GCA_021848705.1 Pseudomonadota bacterium | reverse complement strand
CTCGATCATGCGTCGTGACGTGATTGCTGAACTCAAGGAACTACGGTTGCATGGCATGGCGGGGGCATGGTTGGATCTGGTCGCGCAGGGCACCGCGACGATGGATTCTTCGAGATGGTTGATCGAACATCTATTGCAAGCCGAGATGACCGACCGGGCCATGCGCTCAGTCCGCAATCAACTGAATGCTGCCAAATTCCCCGTGCATCGTGATCTGGCAGGATTCGACTTTGGCTGCTCAAAGGCTGACCGACATCTGGTAGGGCAACTGTCAACGCTGTCATTTACCGATACGGCACAGAACGTGGTGCTGATCGGCGGGCCGGGTACGGGCAAAACGCATCTGGCTACCGCTATTGCGATATCCGGCATCACCTCGAAGGGCAAGCGGGCGCGGTTCTACTCCACGGTTGATCTGGTCAATTTGCTGGAACGCGAGAAGCATGAGGGAAAGGCCGGACGAGTAGCAGCGAGCCTGATGCGCATGGATTTGGTCATCCTCGACGAACTTGGCTATCTGCCATTCAGCCAGGCTGGGGGAGCGTTGCTATTCCATCTATTATCGAAACTGTATGAGCACACCAGCGTGATCATCACGACAAACCTGAGCTTCTCGGAATGGTCTGGCGTGTTTGGTGATGCCAAGATGACGACGGCGCTGCTGGACAGGCTGACGCATCATTGCCATATCGTCGAAACAGGAAACGAGTCTTACCGATTCCAGCATAGCAGCATCGCCGCGAAGACTCGTATCAAATCGCGAGAGCAGGCTCGCAAAGGAGGCAAAGCAGCACCACCTGAAGAGCCATTCTAAAGCGGATCGCGCGGGGAGTTCATCACGAACCTCAATCTCGGTGAATGCCCCGCGCATCACAAAACATCAATCCCGTAATCTGGTAGACTTACCCACAGTTGCCGTTCTCAGAAACAGCAACCGGTCCTGGGTCAAAATTCAATCAGCACCCTAGGTCAACATTCATTCAGCGCCAACAACCTTCGAGATCTTTGAGTTCATTGCCGGCGGTCGCTGGAAGTTCATGATGCACAGCCCTGATGGGAAGAGTTATCCCAATGAAAGCCTTTTCGAAGAACTTGTAACGGATGCCAAAATCGTCATCCACCATGATTGCCCTCCAAACTTCAAGCTTACTGTGGACCTCACGCCTGTTAACGAAGGTACGCGCTTGACCTGGACACAGATTTTCGAGGATGCCGAAACAGCGCAAGCGGTCAAGCTAAGGGCTGGCCCCGCAAACGAGCAGAACATTGATCGCCTGACGCGTGTGCTAAATGAGGTGGCGAATGCCGCATAACAAGTCGCTCGTTCGGACGCAAACTACGCTGCGCTTCGTTTGCGCCGCACAGCTTCCACGTTAAGCCGCTTTGGCTTTGACTTCCGGTAGCCTGCCCAGTATTCTTTATGCATGAAAGTCAATGAGATATTGGTGCGGTTGCAGAATGATGGGTGGTATCTTGTCACAACCCGTGGCAGCCATCGTCAATTCAAGCACCCGCAAAAACCGGGCCGCGTTACCGTTGCCGGAAAGCCCAGCGATGAGCTTGCTCCCGGCACACTGAACAGCATCCTGAAACAAGCCAGCCTCAAATAGGAGCCATATGCGATACGCCATTGTCATCGAAAATGCAGGCAACAACTTCTCTGCCTACGTGCCCGACCTGCCAGGCTGCGTGGCTACCGGAGCAACCCTGGAAGAAGCCGAAAACGTAATTCGCGAAGCCATCGCGTTCCATATCGACGGCCTTCGGGAAGATGGTCTGCCAGTTCCATTACCCACAAGCCAGGTCGAATACATTGAAGTCGCGGCCTAACCGTCGCTTGAAGGGGTCGTCCGGGTCGCTACGGCCCCTGCGCCACCGACGCCCCCCCCTTTAGCTATCCGTTCGGCACCAAATTGTACTTTCCATAGACAGTGGAGTAGTATTTCTGCATGCAAATCGCTTCTGGAACCATAATCGACGGCAAGGTCGTCGTTGAAGGGCTTTCCCTACCAGAGGGAACGGTCGTTACCATTCTCGCGCGCGGGGATGAGGCCGCTGTGCGACTTTTGCCTCAGCAGGAAGCCGAGCTTATCGAAGCACTTGACGAGGCTGATCGCGAGGAAGGCATTCCCGCCGAAGAGCTCTTTGCCCGACTCCGTCGTTTCGGCTGATCTTGACACTCACCGCTCGGATCAAGCCACGCGCTCAGCAAGAAATCGAGCGTGCTGCAGAATGGTGGGCCGAGAATCGTCCCGCCGCCGTTGGCGCTATCCGCAAGGATGTAGAAGCGGCACTTGCTTTGCTCGTTGAAGAACCCGGCATCGGCGTCAAGGTAGAAACGGCTCGCTCCGACATGGTTCGCAGATTATACCTCGCGCGTGTCCGGTACTACATTTACTACCGCGTACGCGGAAACTTTCTCGAAGTGGTTGCTTTCTGGCATTCAAGTCGTGAAAAAGGTCCATCATTATGAGGCCGAACCCGCGCTTGAAGGGGTCGTCCGGGTCGCTGCGGCCCCTGTGCCACGGCGGGGCCGCCCCTTAATCTATCAGTTAAAGCGCACACCCATGGCCACCTATACCGCTGAAGTCCTCTGGTCTCGTGCTGAACAGAAGTTCATCGACGGCCGCTACAGCAGAAAACACCTTCTACGCTTCGATGGCGGGATTGAAGTGCCCGGCTCCGCATCGCCTCATGTTGTCCCGTTGCCCTACTCTGCGGCTGACGCAGTTGATCCAGAGGAAGCCTTTGTTTCGTCCCTGTCCAGTTGCCACATGCTTTGGTTTCTGTCCATCGCTGCAAGGCAAGGATTCGTTGTCGACCACTACCATGACATCGCCGAAGGGATCATGGAAAAGGATTCGGGCGGAAAACTCATGATGTCAGTCGTTACGCTTCACCCGGCCGTGAAGTTCCTGGGTGAGAAGCAACCAACCTCTATCGAACTTGAGCAACTTCATCATCAGGCGCATGACGAATGTTTCATTGCAAATTCCGTGAAAACCGAGGTTCGCTGTGAAATTCAGGTCACATAATACTTAATTGCCGGCATTTTCGATCGTCGACGAATTTCGCTGGAAAGGCTGGGGTCAGCAGGTCCGACATTCTACCATTCTGGAATGACCGTGTTCGACTGGTTGAGTGGCGCAGGGGAATCGTGGCCTCGCGCTCCCGGAACCGGACGTGAATCTCGCGATTCGTCTTTCCATCGGCTTCAGGAATTCTTCGAGGAGGATTTCTCCCGGGTGAATGTTTTCCAGTTTGTCCATGTTCTTGTCCTCAGCGGCAATCGACGATTTCGAAAGCGGAAGGGCCTCTTTCCGTCCACACGAAACAGATTCGCCGTTGGGGGTCGATGCGAATGCTGTATTGCCCCCTGCGATCAGCTTTCAGTGCTTCGAGTCGGTTTGCAGGGGGAATCCGAAGGTCGTTCAATGTCTGTGCCCTGTCAAGCATGAATAATTTTCGAAGCGCAACCTGCCGATCCGCAATGGCGGGCTGCATTTGCGCGTGCAGCCGCCCGGCCTTGCCGGAACTGCTAGAATGTACGGAAACTAAAGGAGCTGAAAATGACGGACGGACACGCAGCGGGAGGAAATTCAGCGCGATTCCGCCGCCTTTCGATGCAGGCGAAATTCCAGCTCCTGATCCAGCCTGCCCTGTTCATCCTGCTCTCCCTGGCCACTTTTCTCATTTATGGGACGATCAAATCGATCATCCTCGATTCGGTTGGGCAGCATGCGGAAGAAGTCGCGAGCGAAGTCATCGACAATGCCAACATGCTGATGGTGACCGGTGCCATCTCCAACGCGGATAACCGCAAGCTTCTCATCAAGAAGATCGCCAGTTCAGGGAACATCGTCGACTTGAGGCTTGTCAGGTCGAAGGCCGTCATCAATCAGTTCGGCCCCGGATTGCCCGGAGAGCAGGCGAAGGGAGATGTCGAGCGAGAAGTGCTGGAGAGCGGGAAAACCTTCCGCAGGCTGGAAACGAAAAACGGCAGACCGATCTATCGGATGGTGACTCCCTACAGGGCAGTGCGGGATTTTCACGGCACGGATTGTCTCTCCTGTCACAACGTCAGGGAAGGGACCGTCAACGGTGCATCCGACCTCGAAATCGATCTCTCCGGGGATTTTGGAAAGCTGCATCGCATCGTCCGGTATCTGATCGCAGGACAGATCGTGTTGCAGTTGATGCTCTTTTTTCTGTCCGGTTGGCTGATGCGCGAACTCATGAAACAGCTTGGAGGAGAGCCGGGTTATGCCGTGGAGGTGGTGAATAAAATCGCGGCAGGGGATCTTTCCACGGAAATTTCGCTCAAGCGCGGAGACGAAATTTCGCTTCTCCATTCGATGAAGGGAATGCAGCATTCCCTGAGGGGAACCGTCTCCGAGATCAGGAGCATCGTGGAGGCTGCGGCGATCCGCGGAGACTTCAGCGTGAAAATGGGCGTTTCCGGAAAGCAGGGATTCATGAAGGATCTATCGGAACTGCTCAACCAGCTCTCGACCGTTTCGGAGACCGGACTCAACGACGTGACGCGGGTTGCAACCGCGCTCGCTTCGGGCGATCTGTCGCAGAAGATCACGCGGGACTATCCCGGAGTTTTCGGGCGGACGAAGGACGGGGTGAACCGGACGGTGGACTCGCTCACGAGCATCGTCTCGGAAATCCGGGCCATCGTCGATGCGGCCGCCAATCACGGGGACTTCGGGTTGAAGATGAATCTTTCCGGGAAGGAAGGATATGCAAGGGATCTCGCCCAGCTGCTAAACCGCCTGTCCGACGTGACTGAAGAAGGGCTGAAGGACGTGATGCGTGTTTCGAAGGCGCTCGCCGGCGGGGATCTCACCCAGACCATAGAGCGTGACTATCCGGGCCTATTCGGAGAGACCCGGGAAGGGGTGAACGCCACGGTCGAAAACCTGAAGAGGCTCGTCGGGGAAATCAAGGATTCTGTCGAAATGATCCGCACCGCGTCAGGGGAGATCGCATCCGGCAACCAGGATCTTTCGCAGAGAACGGAGGAGCAGGCATCCAGCCTCGAGGAGACCGCATCCTCCATGGAAGAGCTCACTTCCACCGTGAGACAGAATGCGGACAACGCAAGGCAGGCGAACCAGCTCGCGATCGGTTCTTCGGAGATCGCGGGGCGGGGCGGGGAAGTGGTGCGCGAAGTGGTGGGGACGATGCATTCGATCAGCGAATCCTCGAAAAGGATCGTCGACATCATTTCGGTGATCGACGGGATCGCCTTCCAGACCAACATCCTGGCGTTGAATGCAGCGGTGGAGGCAGCGCGTGCGGGAGAGCAGGGTCGGGGATTCGCGGTGGTGGCCGGAGAAGTGAGGAACCTCGCGCAGCGTTCGGCCGCGGCAGCGAAGGAAATCAAGGCGCTCATTTCGGATTCCGTGGAGAAGGTGGAGGGTGGCTCGAAGCAGGTGATGGAAGCTGGGAACACCATGGAAGAGATTGTGACTTCGATCAGGCGTGTGACCGACATCATGGCGGAAATCTCGGCCGCGTCCGACGAGCAGAGTTCGGGGATCGAGCAGGTGAATCAGGCGGTGATCCAGATGGACGAAGTGACGCAGCAGAATGCGGCGCTCGTCGAGGAAGCGGCGGCAGCGGCCGAATCGCTGGAAGAACAGGCGCAGAAGCTTTCGGGTTCGGTTGCGGTTTTCAGGATTCGGGCGCTCGCACAGCAAGAAGCGTGATCATTTCGACTCGATTGCCTTTGCGCGGGAATCTGCATATTTCACGCACTGCAGCAGGGAGGCTCTTTGCGGGTTCCCCGGATCCTGCTCCAGGGTACAGGAGCACTTGCAGGAAGAGGCGCGGAAACAGGCTTCCATGTGTTTGCCGTTGCAGGCTGCTTCATATTTTTCGCAGCGGGAATTGCACAGATGCGCGATCCTCTGGATCTTCGCCTGTTCGATCAGGAGCTTCTGCTTGTCCACCACCTTCTGGGTGGCCACTGCCCAGCCCATCAGGACGCAACCGATCAGGAAAAACAGGCTCACAAGCCATCTGAATTTCGAGAAGGTCTTCGCGATCATTTTCCTCCAGGACAGGTCGCCGATCTCGAATTTCAGCAGCCCGCTTTTCCCTGATTTTGCATGGAGCCTGTCGCATGCGTCGATGCATTCACCGCAATCCACGCAGGTGTCGGTGATGGTGATCCGCGTGGGCTGGATGTCGGTGATGCAGGAAGCTGCGCAATAATTGCACTTGGTGCAGGCGTCCGATCTCGATTCGTCGTAGCTCACCCTAAGCGCTTCCTTGGGCCTGAACAGACGGAGACCCACCCGGTAAAGGCATGGGTAGTCGCAATAGAGATAACGAACCGTAGCGATGTCGATGAAGATCAGGAAGGAAGTGATGAAATACATCGCGATCATGCTCGGCTGCCGCTCGGAAGACCCGGTGACAAAGGCCCACATGTCCGCTCTGGTGTAGAAGAACATCAGGAAGATGAAGCCCAGAACGAGCGATGCAGAGATGAAGGCGATCCCCAGCATCAGCCAGTTCACGATGCGGTTCTTCGAATGCGCAACCACCAGCCCCTTGCCGTGCACCCTGACGTCGGCACGCTTGCCGAGCAGCCTGTGGGTGAGCCCGTTCGCCATTTCGGAAAACAGGTTCTGCGGGCAGGCCCAGCCGCAGAAAACCGAGCCGATGGTCATGTAGGTGAGGATGGGGGCGGTGGTGAAAACGATGGCGAGGCCGAACAGAAAGGGATAATTCGACCAGGGTACCTGGCGGTCCAGGATGAAGAAGCTCGCGGTGGCAAAATCGATCCTGAACAGGCCGGTCAGCGGAATCAGCGAAATCAGCAACAAGGCGCCGAACTGGGTCGTCCTTCTCTTCCAGTGATACTGGTGGATATTCATGCGTCGTCCCTGATGGATCTGGATCGTGTCACCTTACAGGACAATCGGGGGCTGGTACAGATACAGTTTAGCCACGGTGTACTGCACTGTACCGGAATATCTGCCATAACAGTTGCGGATCAGGAATTCATCGATCGCTGTCCGGCCCGTAGCCGTTGTAATAAGTGGTCGGCCCGTAAGTGATCGTGACGGGAGGGGCGACGACCACGGGTGGGCGAACCGCGACCACTGGCGGGGATACGATCATCGGGGGAGGTGCCTGGACCACGTATGCGGGAGGATAGATCGGCACAGGGAAGATCACTCCCGGGCCGAACCATCTGTCTCCATCCCATCCTTCGCCCCGCCACCCATATCCGCGCCAACCTTCTCCGCCGCGCCATCCTTCTCCGCCACGCCATCCGCCTCCTCGCCAGCCTTCTCCACCGCGCCAGCCACCGCCATGCCAGCCTCCGCCACCGCCATGCCAGCCTCCGTGATCGGCTTGCGCGACTCCTGCGACCGATATCATGAGGATGAAAATCAGCTTTTTCATGAAAAAATCTCCATTCCCTTTTCAGAGTTGGATCGCAAGGCAGGCTTAAAGTTCTGGCCCGGATCTCACCTGCATGCCGGAAGGGAATTCTGCGAGCCAGGGGATGAGCGAAGTCCTTTTGGATAGATCCCTGACCACGCGCTCGATGTGGGGCGCCTCGGCCCGGCTTTTTTCGATGAGCAACGGATCCTGCGTTCTGCAGCCGAAAAGTGACTGGTTGATGACCCATGCATGAGGTTCGATACCGGCCCTTTGCAGGTCCTCCTGCAGACGCTCCGCTTCGTGAACGGGGGTGGATTCCGGGAGGGTCACGATCAGAACTTTCGTATAGTCAGCATCGCGAAGCCTTGGAAGCAGTTCACTGACCGAATCGGGAATGTCTCCGCGGGTGCGCAGCACTTCCCTGTGATAGGCTTGTGCAGCATCGAGCAGCAATATGGTGTGGCCGGTGGGTGCGGTGTCGAGCACGACGTATCCGTTTCTTGCCCGGTCGACCGTTTGCGCGAATGCGCGGAAAACCGCGATTTCCTCCGTGCAGGGCGATCGCAGGTCTTCTTCCAGAAGTGCGAGCGCATCCCTGTCCAGGTTCCGTGCCGCCTTTCCCAGGACCTCGTCTGCATAGCGCTTCACTTCCAGATCGGGATCGATACGCGTAACCTGAAGATTGGGAATGGATTCCCCGACCGCGTCATTCACATGCGCTGCAGGATCGGTCGTGGTGAGGATGACCGGATGCCCGAGCCTTGCGAGCCGCACCGCGATCGCCGCTGCGACCGTGGTTTTCCCGACGCCCCCCTTGCCCATGGTCATGATGACGCCGTGACCGTTTTTCCGGATTTCCTCGATGAGCGGCTCGAGCCCGGGAGGAAGCGAAATATCCGGTTTTTGCCCCGGGGAGGGCGCAATCCTTACGGATGAACCCATCGAACGAAGCGCTTCGAGACCGACCGTTCCCATCGGGAGAAATTGCGTCCTGGTCGCAGGCAATGCCGAGATTCCGGCAGGCATGGAGGAGAGCGCATCCTGAGCACGCCGCTCCATCGCCTCCGCAATGTCGTCGCCCTTGAGGGCTGCGCTGAAAATGCCGTTGATCGCAAGCCGGATGTTTTCGATTCCGAGTTCGGAAAGTTCACCCCGGGTCCGTTCCGCTTCCCTGAGGGACGAGGCTTCCGGTCTTGCAACCAGGACCACGGTGGTGAGTTTCGGATCGGACAACCTTTTCACGGTGGAGCTGTAGAGCGCCTTCTGCTTTTCCAGGCCTGCGAGCGGGCCGAGGCACGAGGCTCCCCCGGTGGAAGAGGCGATGAATTCGTCCCATGCGGATGGGAGGGTGAGGAGACGCAGCGTGTGCCCGGTGGGGGCCGTGTCGAAAATCACGTGATCGAAATTCGCCGTTGATTCCGGATCTCCCAGGAGCCTCGAGAATTCGTCGAAGGCTGCGATTTCCACGGTGCATGCGCCTGAAAACTGCTCCTCCATGCTCGCGATGGCGGCCTCCGGCAGTATTCCCCTGTAAGGCGCAACCATGCGCTCCCTGTAAGCCTCGGCTGCCGCGCCGGGATCGATGTTGACGGCGAACAGGTTGCAGGCATCCCGGACCTGCTTCGGAACCCGGGAAAGGCCGGTTCCGAGAACCTCGTCCAGGTTGGAGGCGGGGTCTGTGCTGACGATGAGGACCCGCTTCCCCTTTTCGGCCAATGCGAGTCCCGTGGCGCAGGAAAGCGATGTCTTGCCCACTCCCCCCTTGCCGGTGAAAAAAACATGCCTCGTGTCGATCTCAGGAAGGGCCATGCTTCTAGCAGCAGCCGGACTTCGGAGAACAGTTTCCAGCTTCGAAATCCAGACCGAGCTTTTTGGCAAGCTGCTGACGGGAAGGATAAACCCCTGTCGAGACGATGCTTCCATCGATCATCATGATCGGAAGCCTTTCCATCCCCGCCT
>JAJZTT010000108.1 GCA_021848705.1 Pseudomonadota bacterium | reverse complement strand
CTCCCTGCATTTCCAGCCGGCAGGATTCCGCAGCTCTCCTGATCCTCTCGGCCGCTTCGTACGCTGCCGCCGGGGAAGTTTTCGGCATGAGCACGCCGAATTCCTCCCCGCCGACCCGAACCGGGATATCGCATTGTCGTACCGAATTTCGCAGAATTCCGGCGAACTCCACCAGGATCCTGTCTCCGGCATCGTGTCCATAAAGATCGTTGATCTTCTTGAAATGATCGATATCGAGGTAAAGCAGCGAAACCGGGCTTCCTTCACGCTTTTCGAGTGAAAAAACCATTTCGGCCATGGACTGGAAAGCGCGCCGGTTGGGCAATCCGGTCAGATGATCCGTGCTGGCCTGCATTTCCAGTTCCCTGTCCGTCCTCTCCTTGGCGAGCAGCAGGAATCCGAAGGAAGTAGAAATCGATTCGACGAAGCCGATGAACATGACTGCGACCTGGGAAGCGCTGCGGGAAAAAACCCCTTCCAGGGGGTGCAACAATGCATGGACTCCGCGAATCAAGGCCAGTATGGAAAAAACGGTGGTGACGATTGCGAGAAATTTCTGGAGGATCGAGTTTTTTCTCCACCCGTAGACAAGATCCTTGGATACGATGGCGAGGCAAATGGAAAAATAGAATGTGAACAACGCCAGCCGCATGTATTCAGGAATTCCGATTGCCTGGAGGATCAGCCAGAAAACAAGAAAGCCCAGCAATATCATTGCAGTGGAAGGCATTTTCGGATGGGGCCTGGAAAGACAGGACTTGAAAGCAAAAACACCCAGCAGGACTGAAGTGAAAAGAAACGAATTCGCAGCGACGATGACGATTGGAACGGGGATTACCGTTCCTCTCAGCGCCAGAAAAACCAAACCGAGCCCTGCGAAAAAGCGTGATTTGCCCCAGATTGCAATTGAACCGTGAACGGAATGCTGTCCGATGACGTATAGCAGGATCCCAAGAGCGAACGCAAAATTCGAGACTGTATCTGCCACGAAAAGGGTCCTGATGTCCATGTGAAGTGAGGGGTTTCAATTTGCGATCAAATGATTATACGCTTTGAAGGCACGATGAAGAACGGGGAGTCTCGCGCCGCTCCCGAATGAACTTGATTGCTCAAACTGTGTCATAGTGTGGTTTTATGCGCGAAGTTTTCCCCGATTCACAAAAACAAACAGGAGAATGCATGAGCGAACCAGTCACCCCTTCCAGGATCCTGCAGACCGGCACGGCTTTCTGGGCTTCGAAAACGCTACTGTCCGCCGTTGAGATCGGGGTATTCACCGAACTTGCAAAAGGCCCGGCATCCTTCACAAATCTGAGCGGGAGGCTTGGTCTCCACCCCCGCTCCGCGAGGGATTTCCTGGATGCGCTCGTCGCGCTCGGTTTCCTGAAAAGGGAAGGCGATGTGTATTCCAATTCCCCCGACTCCGACCAGTTCCTCGACCGGAAAAAACCTTCCTATGTGGGCGGAATCCTCGAAATGGCCAATCACCGTCTTTTCCATCACTGGGCTCATCTGACCGAAGCACTCAGAACCGGATTGCCCCAAAATGAAATGAAGGGGGGAGGTGAAGGGGTTTTCGAGACGCTGTATGCGGATCCTGCTCGCCTCAAGGAATTCCTTGCCGCGATGAGCGGAGTGAGCCGCGGCTCCAACATGGAGATAGCCAGAAAATTCCCCTGGAAGGAATGCAAAACCTTCGTCGACGTGGGAACAGCGCAGGGGGATCTCGCGGTTCAGATCGCGCTCGCCAACCCGCATCTCGAAGGATCAGGTTTCGACCTCCCCGAGGTAGCCCCCGTTTTCGAGGAATATGTCGAGGCCGCAGGTGCCGCCGGCCGCGTCTCCTTCAGGCCGGGAGACTTTTTCACGGATCCGCTTCCGAAAGCGGACGTCATCCTGATGGGGCACATCCTTCACGACTGGGACCTCGCCACCAAGAAGATGCTCATAACAAAAGCATACGAAGCCCTCCCGGAAGGTGGTTCCCTCATCATCTACGAAGCGCTCATCGACGACGACCGGTCGCAAAACGCATTCGGCCTCATGATGAGCCTCAACATGCTGATCGAAACCCCCGGAGGATTCGATTTCTCCGGAGCAGACTGCGCTTCCTGGATGAAGGAAGCCGGATTCAGGGATACGAGGGTGGAACACCTCGTCGGCCCCGATTCGATGATCATCGCGACCAAATAGGAGAAAAACATGACACTCGAAGTCATCGGCGCGGGCTTGGGAAGGACCGGAACCCATTCGCTCAAGCTTGCCCTTGAAATCCTCGGGCTCGGCCCCTGCCACCACATGGAAGAAGTGATCAAAAATGCCCCCGTGCAGGTTCCGCTCTGGAGCACCGCCGTGGGCGGCAATGCCGACTGGAGTGCCGCTTATGACGGATACCGCAGCGCGGTTGACTGGCCCACTGCTGCATTCTGGAAGGAACTCTCCGAAATTCACCCCGACGCCCGCTTTGTTCTCACGGTGCGGGAACCTGAAAAATGGTACGAAAGCTTTACCGGGACAATCCACCGACTGCTTTCGACGATCGAGGAGGCTCCTGAAGAAGTGCGCCCTTTTCTTGAAATGGGAAAAGACGTGACCTCGAAGAGCGGAATTTGCGCAGGAATGACGAAGGAAGAACTCATCGACGCATTCAACGCTCATTGCCATGCCGTGAAGGAGGCGATATCCTCCGAACGACTGCTCGTCTATGAAGTCAAAGATGGGTGGGGACCGCTTTGCGAATTCCTCGAAAAACCCGTTCCCGGGGAGCCTTTTCCGAAAACCAACAGCCGCGAGGAGTTCTGGGAAAAACTGAAGCCCTGAAAAAACCGGTTTTCCCGCATGATTGACGCTCGAATTTTGCAACGGGCTTTGCCCTGAACCAAGGAATCCTGATAGTGAAACACCCGAATGCAACGAAACTGATCCTGGCCATGTTGGCATTTTGCGCCTTCAATGCACATGCCTCCGATGGAACCCTGTCTCAGGATGCAACGAAGGTTGGACATGCCACCGGAACCGTAGTCCATGAAATAGGCCACGGAGCCAAGGAAGTCGGGAAGGAAATCGCCCATGGAGCAGAGAAGGCCGGGAAGGCTATCGGCTCCGCCGCCGAAGCGGGAGGCAAGGCTTTCATGAAGGCTGCCAAAGGTTCCAAGTGATCCGCCGGCATGAAAAGACACCCGGCTCTGATCCAGCTTTCCCGTGAGCATCACTTCGCACTCCTGCTTGCCAAGCGTGCGAAAGCGGATCCTGCGGACAGGGCAGGCCTTGCAGCGGAAATCGCCTCCGCAATGCGCCATGAAATCGGCGATCATTTCAGGATGGAGGAATCCGGACTGCTCGTCGAGCTCGAAAGGTCCGGGCATGACCGGATGGTGAATCGCACCCTCTCCGAACATGAAACCTTGAGGGCCATCGCGGCACGCCTCGAATCCGGGGAGCTGGCCTGCCTGCGGGATTTCGGCGAGGCCATGGAAGCGCATGTCCGCTTCGAGGAACGCGAACTGTTCCCTCTCGCCGAATCCCTGCTCTTTTCCTGATTGAACCAGACGGGACGTTTCGGCATCTAATGTATAAGATTCGAACATATTCAAAAGCAAAAGGGAGGCGAAATGATTAGACGGATTTTTCCCTTGCTGGCGCTGCTGCTTTCTGCCTGCGCGAGCCAGCCTCCTGCCAGACTTTCTGCAGGACCTTTCGTCAATCTCACCCCGAACGTTTCCCAGAAAGGAGAGCACACTGGAAACAGGGTGCGCTGGGGAGGTACGATCGCGAAGGTGGATACGGGAAAGGACGAAACCTGCTTTCAGGTTGTAAGCCACCCGCTCGATTCCTCCGCCCGCCCGATCACGGGGGACAGCACGAATGGAAGATTCATCGCCTGCGCGCATGAATTTTATGATCCCGTGGTGTATGCCCCCGGGCGGCAAATCACTGTCGTTGGAACGCTTCAGGCACCGCAGATGGGAAAGATCGGGGAATACCAGTACCTGTTTCCCAGAGTTGCTGCGAACGACGTCTACCTTTGGCCGAAAGTCGTTCCCCTGCCGGATTACCCGCCTTTCTGGTATTCCCCGGGAACATGGGGACCATGGGGCCCCTGGGGGGGAGGTTGGTGGTAGATTTCCCTTCCTGAATTTCCGTGGAAGGGATCAGGGCGCTTTTCCTGATGAATTGGCTCGGGCAAAATGTAGTCTGTTGCAATTCAAGACGAGCATTCCAGTTGAAGCCCAGAGATCCCGGGATCACTTCCGCCCTGCTTTCCGCGCTGCTTTTCGGAGCGGGAACCCCTCTTGCCAAGATGCTGATCGGGAATGTCGGCCCATGGGTGATGGCAGGCCTTCTCTATCTTGGATCCGGGATCGGCCTCGCGCTTTACAGGCGAATTTGCAAGGCCGCTCCAGCCAATTTTCCCGGGAAGGAAGTTCCATGGTTGCTAGGCGCGATCCTTTCCGGTGGCGTTGCAGCTCCGGTCCTGCTGATGGTCGGCCTCAAGGGAATGCCGGCGTCCGGCGCCTCCCTTCTTCTCAACACGGAAGGCGTCTTCACGACGCTGCTCGCATGGTTTGCATTTCGGGAAAATTTTGACCGCAGGATTGTCTTTGGCATGATCGCAATCCTTTCCGGCGCCGCAATCCTGAGCTGGCCGAACGAAATCCATTTCTCAGGATTTCTCCCTTCGCTTTCCATTCTTTGCGCCTGCCTGTTCTGGGGAATAGACAACAACCTGACCCGCAAGATTTCGCTTTCGGACGCGACCTGGATCGCCTCCGTGAAGGGGCTCTCTGCAGGTTCGATGAACCTGGCGCTGGCTTTTTTCCTGGGCGATTCCCTTCCCCCTCCCGGCCGTGCGATCGGAGCTGCCTTCGTAGGTTTTTTCGCATATGGCGTGAGCCTGTCCCTTTTCGTGGTGGGACTTCGACATCTCGGCGCTGCGAGAACCGGAGCTTATTTTTCATCCGCCCCATTTTTCGGCGTCCTCCTTTCTCTTCTCATGGGTGAACCGGTGACCATTACGCTCGTCATGGCTGGCGCCTTGATGCTTTTCGGTGTCTGGCTCCACATGACGGAAAACCACGAACATGAACATTTCCATGAGCCGATCGAACACGATCATGAGCATGTCCACGACATGCATCACCTCCATTCCCACGAAGCCGAAATACCTCCTGGAACGAGGCACTCTCATTTTCATCGCCACGAGCCCATGGCCCACTCCCATCCCCATTTTCCGGACATGCATCATCTTCACCCGCACTGAGCCTTTTCAATATCCCGCTTGACTCTCCCGACTTCTGATCTACCGTGAGGTTACGGGTAACGAGGCCATCCCTGAATCGGGCCGACGACTTGAAAAGGAGGATCCCATGGATCAGGATTTGAAATCTGCCGGCCAGAAGGCTGCGCATACCGTCATGATGGAGGCGGTTCCGATTTCGGGAATCGAATCATCCGCGATGCCCGCAATGGGCTGGCTGCCGGACCTTCCCGACATTCGCGATTACACACCGGAGCACGACGCAGTTGGGAAAATGCTGAAGAATGCGAATGTCGACAAGCCGTTGCCGTCGCTTCCTGCTTTCGTGGACCTCAGACCCTGGTGCTCACCGGTCGAGGATCAGGGGCAACTCGGATCGTGCACCGCCAATGCCGGAGTTGGCGTGGTCGAATATTTCGAAAGAAGGGCCTTCGGAAAATTCATCGATGCATCCCGTCTCTTTCTTTACAAGACCACCCGCTCCCTCATGCATGCCACGGGGGACACCGGCGCCTATCTCAGGACGACCATGGGCGCACTCGCCCTTTTCGGAGTCCCTCCGGAAGAATACTGGCCGTACAACATTGCAAACTTCGACTGCGATCCCGGTGCCTTTAGCTATTCCTTCGCGCAAAATTACCAGGCGATCCAGTATTTGCGTCTCGATCCCCCGGGAACCGCCCGGGGAGCACTGCTGAACAGCATCAAATCCTATCTTTCGGCCGGACTTCCATCCATGTTCGGCTTCACCGTATACAGCTCCATTGCCCAGGTCGGGGCAAGCGGCGCGATCCCGTTTCCATGCCCGCGGGAGAGGGTGGTTGGCGGACATGCCATCGTCGCAGTGGGATATAACGATGGGCTGCAGATCAGAAATCCGAATTGCGGCAGCACTTCACAGGGCGCGCTTCTGATCCGTAATTCATGGGGAACCGGCTGGGGAGATCACGGATATGGCTGGCTTCCTTACGATTACGTGTTGAAAGGCCTGGCCGAAGACTGGTGGGTGTTGCTCAAGAACGAATGGATAGAAACCGGGCAGTTCAAGGCTTGAGGAAAGGAGAAAACCATGAGCTCGAAAGAAACCAAAATCATTGCAAACAGCCTTCACGAGATAACCGCAGAAACCCTCAAATCGGGGGCCTTTGGAGCAGCTATGCTCTGGCATTACGGCAGCGTAACGGGACTCGGCAACTTCGAAACCGCCGGCGGACGGGAGATCGTCATCCAGTGGGATGAGGGAGGTGCCTCCCGCAAGCAGGGCGGGATCTCCGACCAGCAATGGGAAATATTCAGGATCGCTTTCGACAACGGCGGCAGGATTGCCGTTCTGAGCGACAAGAGCGGAACCGACTGGAAATTCGACTACCGCTTCCTCGAGGCACAGCGCCGCTGAGCGATCCCCGCCATTCCGATAGGGACCCGGCCTGCCGGCAGCTAGCCGGCTCGCTTCCTTTTCTTCTGTCTCCTGGCAGGCAAGAAGAGGGCGTGTCCTGGATGTCTGCGACAATCTGCGCATCAATCCGGAAGGAATTCGAATGCGCCTCGAGGGCGGTCAGCGCCTCAATTAAAAGGGGTCCTGATTTCTTGTTCCCAGAAGCCGAGAAGTTCGCGCTGCATTCGCTCGGTGCTGTAGCGGCCGACAGTCCGGGCCATTTCTCCTCTCAATTCCTCAAGCTGCCCTCCGCCTTTTTCAGCAAGCTTCAGCGCTTTGGCAAGCCCCCTGACGGCTCCGAGCCAGTCGCCTGTTTCCGCCCACCAGCCGTTACGATCATTCATGTATTCCCGACCGCCATCTCCGTGGAAACCCGCCACAAGGCATCCGCAAGCCATGGCCTCCAGGGGAGGCAGGCCGAATGAATCCTTGTGCGAAAGCGAAAGAAACACTTCGCTTATTCCCAGAATCCCGGCCGCTTCCCTCCTCGTTTTATTGCTGATCGAGACCCATGGTATTTCGGCATATTCCTTGTACATGCGCTTGAATGTTGCCTCTATGAAAGCAGCCTCGGCGGGTAGCTTCCTGGGCATGTAGGCGATCTGCCGCACTTTATGCGGCTTGGCCGAAAATAGCCCGGTATCCACGGCACAGGGAATGAGCGGCACATCGTGCATCGCGTAAACATCGCCGAAAAAGTTGCGCAGCGATTCGCTCGAAACGATGAGACCGTCTACGTGATATTCCGCAAAACCGGCGCTGGGGTTGTCCGAAAACGGAAGATAGTACTGATTCTGGCAGAACATGATTTTCCTCGCGGGAACATTTCTCAGTGCTTCCATGTAATCCCTGAAATCCTCCGGAATGACGTAAATGTCGCCAGGCTGAACATTGAGATTCCCGTGATGGATCAGAAGCGGCGCCTTCGTCTGATAGAAATCGACAGCGGGTTTCTCCGGCAAAGCCACGAATGCCCGAAAACCATGCCTGGAAAGAATCTCGACGTGTTCGTAGATGACTGCCACCCCGCCTGCCGGGAAGGCAAACGGGAGGAGGATATAGATGATTCTTCTGTTCTTCATCTCGGGGTGCAAGGTTGCCGACCAGAAAATGCAGTATATCAGGAAGAAGAATGTTGGTGCCTGGTCTTGAATTATCGTTTTTCAATGTTGGTGCCTGGTCTTGGATTATCGTTTTTCTGTTGCAAAGCATCATGCACAACTGGGCGCTGGAGAAAACGCCATGCCATTTACTTCCACAAATCACGGCTATACTCGAATCATCACCTTCGCGGGAGATGGCCATGTTCGAAGCTGTTTCCATTCCCTTCGGCGCAAAAATGCTTTTCAACACCCTGAAGCTCAAGCCTGGCGTCGATATGAGCGACGTAGAGCTGGCGCTGGGCGAAATGTGCAATGTGGTGAAAAACACATATGGGGGCGAGAAGGGAGGCTTCATCGCCGGCCAGGTATTCAAGTTCACCGGATTCGTATCCGGCGAGGGTTCCCTCAAAGCGAAGCTACCTGAGGAAGATCATATCGCCATCGTCACCTACTGGCATTCCTTCGAAGAACATGAAAAATCCCATGCGGACGAAACGTTCAGGAGCAAGTTTTCCGCGCTCATGGAAATGTGTTCTGAAGCCGACGAGATCGGCTACGAGATGCTCTGGCAGGGCGAACCGGAGCCTTAGCTCAGGCAGGCTGAGGCATGCGCAAAAACGGCAAGCGCTTACTCCATCGCAGATGATCCCGGCGGTGACATGGTTTTCCTTTCCCTTCTGCAGCGCCGAGATGGGGACGGCAAATCGGGGGGATTCAGGCGGGCACTGTTCGAACTCTGCAGGATGGTGGGTTTGTTGCGCCCAGCCGGGGCGAGCAGCGCACGCGAGATCTGGCGTTCGAGACGATGGGATCCGAAGGACGGCGCAGCAGGGCCGGCTTCTTTCCGCCAATTTTCTTGCCGGGACAAGAAAAGGGGCCAGCCGTCGGGCAGCCCCCGGCGCAATCTATAGAACACCAACCGAATGATCTTTTGGACAGTTGCAACCCAAATGATCTGATCTGATAACCTCTGTCTGATCAAAACCTAATTGAGTATTACGCCCCCAGAACTGAGGATCCTTTCCATCTGGACGAACTCACCTCCCTTTTCATCGGCGGAACCCTGACCGCAACCAGCATCGGCATGACAGTCCGCGTCCTGGACGACCTCGGCAGGCGCACTCCGACGAAGCATAAATCATCATCGGTGCGACGACCTCCCTGCCCTGGCAGATGCTCGTGGCAGGTGGCTCCGTGTGCAGTGACGACGGGAATGTCGACCGGCAAAGAACAATCACCGGAATGGGAAATCTTTCCTCATTCCGCAAGCAGTTTCTCGAATTCGTCAGCAGGCAGCGGTTTCGAATAGATGAACCCCTGAGCATAGTCGCAGCCGAAAGATTTCAGAATTTCGCACTGCTGATGCGTTTCAACTCCCTCGGCAATGGTCCTGATGCCAAGCTTGTGCGCCATGATGATGATCGCCTCGGTGAGCGCCCGACTGGAAGAATCCGCTTCGATTCTGTGGATGAACGACATGTCGATTTTCAGGTAATCGACATCGAAGCGGTGCAGGTAGGACAATGCGGAAAAACCCGTCCCGAAATCGTCGATGGAAAGCTCGATTCCCCGATTCTTGAG
>JAJZTT010000107.1 GCA_021848705.1 Pseudomonadota bacterium | reverse complement strand
TTCCGATCTGGTTCCGAGCTTTTCTGCCGGGCGCGCAGTGGAAATCTCCGCCCTCACCGGCTGGCTGCACGAATGGCATGCGAAGGGCTGGGTATCCAACCTGCAGCCCCCGCTGCCGCAAACCAGGCGTGCAGCCCATCTTTCCAGGATTCATGCTGATTTGCCCCGGGAATACCTCGATCTCGTTTCACAGACGGAGGGGGCGCGGATCCGCTCCTGTCTGGTTTACGGGATCGGGGCGATCAGGCAGATCTCCTGGCCGGATGCGAGCTATTACATCCTCGCGGAGAAGGTCGGGATCGGCGCTTTGGCCGTCAGGAAAGGCGGATCCGGCCTTCAGTTGCTTCATTACGAAGACGGAGAGGCTACTTCTGCGGGACACTCCTTCCAGCACGCGCTGGTTTCCCTGCTCAAACTGGGGGGCTAGATCGTCATTTTTCTCGGGAATGCGCCCGGTTCTGCGGAACCGGGCCCGATCTGGCTGCAATGCACCATGGTGACGGTCCAGCGCCTTCTGTCGTAGCCGAAGAGATCGCTGAAAACGATGGCATTCCCGGATTCGTCCTGACGGATCCCCATCCCGTCCAGGGAGAGTTCGGTCCTGTCGAGTCCAAGGTATTTTTCGGGGTGGAGCAGCACCTCCTCGAAATCCGTCACGGCCTGACGAAGGTCGAGCGATTGCGCGCATTGCTGCATTTCCCTGACGATTCTTTCCAGCTCCTTGCCGATCCTCTCCCTTTCCGCCGGATCCGCGCCATGCAGGCTGGACGCGAGCAGGTCCTTTTCCGAGGAAAGAAGGCTCATTTCCTCCCTCCTCCGGTTCATTCTTTTCGCAACCGAGGCAACCAGGCTGTCGAAGAAGCTGAGCCCGATCAAATCCCTCGAATGTTCTTCGCTTCCTGCAGGGTTTTCTATGGTATGGGATGTGAAATAGATGACCTTCTGCATCGAATCCCGCTTCAGCAGATCGCCGGACAATTCATACCCCATCCGCCTTTTTTCCATCCTCCTCATGCCCATCAGGGCAAACACTTCCGTGCTTTCCGGATTTTCCCTCCTGAAGCCGATCATGGAATGGCTTTCCCTGAATGTTTCGCCGATCGAATCCGGATCCGGGAAAATGGCATGAACGAGTGGATCGGTCGCGAAGGATTTCCTGTCCAGCGTGACGGGGCCGGGCAGGATCGAGGCGAGATGCCTCGCATATTCGAGCCCGCTTTCCACCGGCTTGCGGTATTTCTCCGGGTATCCGCCAACCATGACGAGGTTGACATCCACCCTGGTCACGGCGCGCTCGATGGCCGGAAGGATTTCCGGATCGGCTTCATGGCGGGAAAAAAGACGGGTGAGAAGCCCCATTGCATGCTCCAGATTTCGGACAACTGAAGTCTAGATTTGCGCCATTCTTTGCGCAAGCCGAATCGCCTTGAGATCGATTCCATTCTGGAATAGAATCGGGCCAGAACCTGATCCCATGAATCATGAAAAATTTCGCAAATCCGGGAAAACGGACATTGAGGATCGCTTCGGGTGCGGCTCTTGCCGGCATCGCGCTTTTCCTGAGGCTGGCGTTCCTGGATCGGCTCGGTTACGGACTGCCTTTCCTCACCTTCTATCTTGCCGTCATGGCAGCGGCAGTCGCAGGCGGGATGGAAGCGGGGCTTTCCGCAACCGGATTTTCCGCAATTCTGGCCATTTTCTGGCAATCCTCCCATCAGTCATTCCTTCGGGAAGCATTCAACCTGGAAAGGCTGGCATTTTTCCTTTTCACCGGAATCATGATCAGCATCCTGAGCGAAAAAATGATCCGCGCGAAGACGCGTGAAGCGGTTGCAGAAGAGAGCGAGCGAAGGTTCACGGCCCTTTTCGAGCATTCTCCCGCAGGGATGGTGGCGGTCGACCATTCCACCGGACGGATTCTCCAGGCGAACCGCTTCGCCCAGGAAATGTTCGGATACGCTGAAGCGGCGCTTCAATCCATGATTCTCCTCGATCTCATCCATCCGGAAGACAGGGAGGAAATCTGGGAAGGCGGCTATTTCGGGGAGAAGCGCCTTGTGCGAAGGGACGGAAGCATTTTCTGGGCACAGTCGAGCGTATCCGGATTTGCCGGGGGATACAGCATCGTCAGTTTCGTCGACATCACTTCACGGAGAAGGATGGAAGAGGACCTGAGACGCCAGAAGCACATCAGCCAGAAATATCTCGATACCGTCCAGGCATTCATGGTTGCGCTGGACGGGAATGGAAGGATTTCGATGATCAACCGGGCGGGATGCGAAATGCTCGGGTTTTCGGAAAGCGAGCTGCTCGGAAGGGACTGGTTCGAAATCGCGCTGCCCGGCCCGGAAGAGAAGCAGGCACTCCGTCCTCTTTTCGAAAAATTCCTGAAGGAAGCGTTTCCGGATCTGGTATATCACGAAAACCAGATCCTTCGCCGGGATGGCGGAAAAATCATGATGGCCTGGAGAAATTCCCTGCTGCGCGACGATGCGGGAAAGATCATCGGCACGCTGAGTTCAGGACAGGACATCACCGAAAAAGTGAGGGCGGAGAACGCGCTCAGGGAGGTCAATGAACGGCTGGCTCTTTTCATCGAACATGCCCCTGCCGCGCTTGCCATGTTCGATCGGGAAATGCGCTATCTTGCCGCGAGCCGCCGCTGGCTCACCGATTACGGGCTCGAAGGAAAATCGATCCTCGGGCGTTCGCATTATGAGATTTTTCCGGAAATTCCGGAAAGATGGAAGGAGTTCCATCGAAGAGGCCTGGCGGGAGAGGTTTTATGCAAAGAAGAGGATCCCTTCCTTCGGGAAGACGGCAGGAAGCAGTGGCTGAAATGGGATATCAGGCCATGGCATGCCGCGGGAAAAACCGTCGGCGGAATCCTGATCTTTAGCGAGGACATCACCGAACGCAAGAATTTCGAGGAGAAGATCGGGCAATATGTGAAGCAGCTCGAAAAATCCATGGAAGGAACGCTGCTTGCCGTATCGAACATGGTCGAACACCGCGACCCCTATACCGCCGGGCACGAGCGGCGCGTCGGCATCGTCTCTTCCGACATCGCAAGGGAAATGGGTTTCCCGGAGGAAAAGTGCAGGGAACTGCAGCTCGTGGGTCTCGTGCACGACATCGGCAAGATCGGCATTCCGACCGAGATCCTTTCCAAGCCTGGAAGGCTCACGCAGGTGGAGTACGAGCTCGTCAAGACCCATGTGGAACGAGGATACGAAATCATCCGGGACATCGAATTTTCCTTTCCGGTCGCGGAGATCATTTACCAGCACCATGAGAGAATGAACGGGAGCGGTTACCCGAGGGGATTGAAGGGGGAGGAAATCCTGCCCGAGGCGAGGATCCTGGCGGTGGCCGACGTCGTTGAATCGATGGCTTCCCATCGTCCCTATCGACCTGCGCGCGGGCTGGAGGCAGCGCTTTCGGAAATCGAGCAAAACCGCGAAACGCTTTATGACGCTGCCGTGGTCGATGCGCTCTTCCTGATGATCCGTGAAAAAGGCTACCGTCTGCCTTCCTGACGGTTCGGCAAAAAAAATCCCCGTCGTCATGGGGGAAATGCATGCGAGAATGACGGGGATCGGGAAAATTTCAGGCGGAAATGCTGGCAAGGGGATGGATTTCGCCGCGATCCACCCTTTTCGATAGGTCGGAAAGAAGCATTGATATTTCAACTGGATAGATATTTTCTGCATCGATGGTTCGCAGCGATTCCGGAAGGGATGCGTAGTTCTTCATCGTCCTTTCCCTGAGCGCTGCAATCTGCGCGCGAGGATGGAGCCTTTTTCCTTCCCGCATCACCGGGCCGATCAGACGCTCCCCTTCCAGATCGTCGCATTCCAGGGAAATCGTGTCCTTTTTCAGCCTTCCCTGTGAATCGCGCAGCCTGTAAACCTGCTTTCTTCCAGGCCAGGTGGCCTTCCCTTCCGAGCGCTTTCTGCAGGGGCGTCCATCATATTCCTGGAGCTTGTAGGCGCAGTCGAGCATGGGATGATCTCCCGATGTGACGAGGGCCGTGCCGATGCCGAATCCATCGATCGGGCAATCTAGGAGCCTTTTCACGCTGTATTCGTCGAGATTTCCGCTCGCGAAAATGACCGTGTCGCGAAGTCCGCCTTCGTCGAGGATTTTGCGAACCTTCCTCGCGTGCATGGCGAGGTCTCCGCTGTCGAGGCGAACCCCGCCGATCCTCAATCCTTCGTGGGCGAGCGCCACCACCTTTTCGGCGGCGAGTTCGGTATCGAAAGTGTCGATGAGCAGGGTGGATCCGGGGTGGGATCGGGCGAAATTGCGGAATGCATCCATCTCTTGCTCGTGCGCCTCGACGAAAGAATGCGCCATGGTGCCGAAAATGGGGATGCCGAATTTCATGCCTGCGAGCACCGTTGCCGTTCCGGAAAATCCTGCGAGATAGCTCGCCCTCGCTGCGAGCAGTCCGGCTTCCGCCCCGTGGGCGCGCCTCAATCCGAAATCGACGAGGCGCCTGTCGGGCGCGGCCAGCACCGAACGGGCCGCCTTGGATGCGATCAGCGTCTCGAAATGGAGCAGATTCATGATCCTGGATTCGACAAGCTGGGCCTGGGGAAGCGGTGCAGTGATCCGGAGGATCGGCTCGTTCTGGAAAAAGATCGATCCCTCCGGCATGGCATGCACTTCCCCGTCGAAGCGGAATGTTTCCAGGTAATCGATGACGGGAGAAGGAAAATGTTTCGAGAGAAAATCGAGTTCCTCCTCCTGAAAGGCCATCTCTTCGAGAAAATCCAGCGCTTCATCGAGACCTGCTGCGACCAAAAAGTTCCGGTTCGACGGGAGTTTTCTGACAAAGAATTCGAAGACAGCGGATTTCGTCATGTTCCGCTCGAGATAGCTCTGCAGCATGGTGAACTCGTAAAGGTCCGCAAGCAGCGCACTCATGCGATCTCCCCGCTTTCCAGGAAAATCGCGCCATGGCTTTTCATGGCTTCGAGGGCAGCCTTGCCGTCGCCGGGGTGGAGATCGACCGCTTTCGTCGCATCCATCAGGACGAAGATCGTAAATCCCAGTTTCGAAGCATCCTTCACGCTGTTCAGGACGCAGTAATCGGTGGTGAGTCCGCCGATGAAGATCCTGTCCACTTTCCCTTTCCCGAGGAGATTCGCTAGTTCCGTCCCGTCGAATGCGGAATAGGCTTCCCTGTCGCGCAGGCTTCCCTTCGAAAGGACCGGCGTTTCCGGTGGAAGCGAAAGGGCGGGCGAGAACTCTGCGCCATGCGTTCCCGCGATGCAGTGCGGCGGCCAGGGTCCGCCGTTTTCCAGGAAGGAACAGTGATCGGCAGGATGCCAGTCGCGGCAGGCGTAAACCGGGAGTCCCTGCGCAGAAAAGCGGGCGATGCATCCGTTCAGTACCGGAATCACCGCTTCGGACCCTGCAACGGCGAGGTTTCCCCCGGGAAGGAAATCGTTCTGGACATCCACGACGAGCAGTGCGTCGTGTTCACCCAAACGGACTTTCGTCATTCGTTCTCCTTCGGAATTGGATGCCATGAGAGGAGGATAGACCAATTGCCCATCGATGCAACCCGGCATTGCGCGGCCCGATCCGCTTTCTATAATGGAAGGAAATCGTTCAGGAGAAGATCATGTCGGAACAGGATCGCGTCGAAAAAATCAGGGAGTCGGCCTATTTCAGATATGTCGAGCGGGGTTACGGGCATGGGCGCGATCTCGAGGACTGGCTGGAAGCGGAGACCGAAATCGAATCGGGGATGCAGCTTGGCGGCACGATGGGGCCTGCCGGGGACGAGGCCTTGAAGCGCATCATCAAAAAGCATCCCGGGAAGGAAATTCCGCTCGTCGAGGGCATCGAACCGGAGGTCGCGCCTTTCAGGGAATGAGGGAGATCGAATCAATCTTTCTGGATGCGGTCAGGGCGGTCGATCCTGAATCGGCCCTGGCTTCGTCGGTTCGGCGGTGTGGTGAAATCCTGGTTGCAGGTCGACATTCCTTCGACCTGTCGGCATTCGAGCGCATTTTCGTAGTTGGTGCCGGGAAAGCGGCTGCGAAGATGGCGAAGAAAATGGAGGAAATCCTCGGAGACAGGATTACAGAAGGGCTGGTCGTCACCAAGTACGGGCATGGGGAAGCGCTCCGCTTCATCGGGGTGGCAGAGGCATCCCACCCGATCCCCGACGAATCGGGAATGATGGCGACAGGGCGCATTCTGGATCTCGCGAATAGGGCGGACGAAAAAGCGTTGCTCGTCTGTCTTCTCTCCGGCGGCGCCTCCGCATTGCTGGTCTCTCCCGCAGGTGAACTCGTCCTGGAGGACAAGAAACGTGCGACCTCCCTGCTCCTCGGAGCGGGGGCAGACATCCTGGAGACGAATTGCGTGAGAAAACACCTTTCCAGAGTGAAGGGAGGGAATCTCGCGCGAGCGGCACATCCTGCGAGGATTCTTTCGCTGGTCCTTTCCGACGTCATCGGCGACCGGTTCGACGTCATCGCATCCGGGCCGACCTGCCAGGACGAATCGACTTATGCCGATGCACTGGAAGTGATCTCCGGATTCGGACTGTCCATGCCGCCCCGAGTCATGGAGCACCTGACAGCCGGGGCGAAGGGGCGATTTCCGGAGACGGTGAAGGAAGGGGATCCATGCCTCGAAAATGCTTCCATTGTCCTTCTCGCAAACCTCGTCATGGCCCTCGATGCGGCTGAAAAATGCGCAGGGGAACTCGGCTTTATGGTGGAACGGGTGAGCAATGAATTGAGCGGTGAGGCGAGGGATGCCGGCGTTTTCCTGGCGAATCTCGCCAGGGAAAGGCTTGACCGGATGGGACCTGGGCAAAGAATCTGTCTGCTCTCGGGAGGGGAGACCACCGTCAAGGTGAGGGGGAAAGGGAAGGGAGGGCGCAACCAGGAACTCGCGCTTGCCTTCGCCATTTCGATCGAAGGGATTTCAGGAATTTCGTTTCTTTCCGCAGGGACCGACGGCGGAGACGGGCCGACCGATGCGGCAGGCGCCATCGTCGACGGCGGAACAGTGGAGCTTGCGGAAATGCACGGCCTCGATCCGGATGCATTTCTGGGGGAAAACGATTCTTACGGATTTTTCTCGAGGCTCGATGCAGCATCCGGATCGAAATGCCATTTCAGGACCGGCCCCACCGGCACCAACGTCATGGACATCCAGATCGTCCTGCTCGGCAAAGGGCCATGATGTTCGAACATGGCTGCAGATTTTTGCAGGTATAATTCCACCCCTTTGGAGTTTCATTGAACTGGCTCGCCTATTCGCTGTTTTGTGCATTCTTCCTCGCTTCCGCAGACGCCCTCACCAAGTGGAAGCTTGCGGACTGTTCGACTTCCGAACTGGCGTTCCTGAGATTCGCGGCTCCCGGCATGCTGCTCCTGCCGGTATTGTTGTTCAGGCCACTTCCCCATTTTCCGCCAGAATTCTGGGGCTGGGTGCTTGCCGCGATTCCGCTGGAACTGGCTGCAATGTTGCTTTACATGAGGGCGATCAGGATTTCGCCGCTTCACCTCACGCTTCCCTATCTCGCCTTTTCCCCGGCCTTCTCAGCGCTTTTCGCCTACTGGCTGCTCGGTGAAAAAATCGCCATTTCCGGGCTTTCCGGGATCGCCCTCATCGTGTTCGGTGCGCTTTTTCTAAACCGCGGCAGGATGATCGATCCCTTCAGGGCGATTTTCGCGGAACCGGGAAGCAGAATGATGCTGTGCGTATCCCTCCTGTACGGCCTGACTTCGGTGCTGGGGAAGGGGGCGCTGCAATACTGCCCGCCGCTCGAATTCGGCGCACTTTATTTTTTGCTGCTGGCGATCTGCTTCTTCCCGGCATATCTGCACAAAAGGAAGGTGCTTCCGAAAAAGCCTTTCTGGGCGCTCCTGGTGGGCATCCTGATGAGCCTCATGGTGGTTTTCCATTTCGCGGCGATTTCTCTCGCCCAGGTTTCCTACATGATCGCGGTGAAAAGGACGAGCCTTCTTTTCGGCATCCTTTACGGTGCATTCCTGTTCGGCGAACGCGGGCTTCTTCTCCATCTGCTCGCCGGATCGGTCATGGTGCTCGGGGTCGCCCTCCTCTCCATGGGTTGATGGGGTAAAATCTGTGCATGGAAGAAGACGAGAAATACATGCGCCGGGCGCTCGAACTCGCCGGCCGGGCTGCAGATTGCGGCGAGGTTCCTGTCGGGGCGGTCGTGGTGCTGGACGGGAGAATCGTTGGGGAAGGAACCAACCGGCCGATTGCGAGTTCCGACCCCACCTCGCATGCAGAAATCGAGGCGCTTCGCGATGCCGCGAAAAGACTGGGGAATTACCGATTGCCCGGCTGCGTGCTTTATGTCACGCTGGAGCCCTGCCTGATGTGCTCCGGGGCGATTCAGCATGCGAGGATATCGAGGCTGGTCTACGGCGCCTCCGATCCCAAGACCGGAGCCTGCGGCAGCGTGATCGACGTGTTTTCCGAGAGCCGCCTCAACCACCATGCGACCGTATCGGGAGGCGTGCTTGCGGACGAATGCGGGGAAATCCTGAAAGGATTCTTCGCGCGAAGGAGGAAAAAACCATGAAGATCAGGATCGGCATCGCTTCCCAGACCCTGCATTGCATCGGGGAGGAAGATGAAAAAATCTACCGTATTTCGACTTCGAAATACGGCGCCGGGGAGAAAAAGGGCAGCCTCAGGACCCCGCGTGGATTGCATGTGATCCGCGCGAAGATCGGCGAAGGATTGCCAGTCAATACGGTTTTCGTCGGGCGGCGCCCCACCGGGGAAATCTACTCGAAAGCACTCGCGGAGCAATATCCGGAGCGCGACTGGATTCTCACCAGAATCCTCTGGCTTTGCGGCAGGATGCCCGGATTCAACCGCTTCGGGGAAGTGGACACGATGAGCCGCTACATCTACATCCACGGAACGCCGGACAGTTCGGAAATGGGCGAGCCCGGATCGATCGGCTGCGTCAGGATGAGAAACAGCGATCTCGTCGAACTGTTCGGAAGGGTTCCTTCGGGCACCCCGGTCGAGATCCTGGAGCATTCCTGATGCGGCAATTTTTCGCGAAATTCCGGCGCTGGAAGATGCGCAGGATGCTCGCGAAGCACGCCATTCCCCATGATCTGTGGAAAATGGTCACGGAGAAAATCCCCCTGCTTTCCGGCCTGGATCCGGTCGAAATGGCGCACCTTCGGGCGCTTTCCGCGTGGTTTCTCGCGAAAAAATCCATCCATGGCGCGCAAGGATTCGAGGTGACCCGGGAAGTCCAGGTCTGCATCGCAGCCCAGGCCTGTCTTCTGATCCTCCATCTAGCAGCCTGTCGGACTTGAACTGCTGACAGGGTGTTTATGAACCGAATTTTTCCGAATTTGGCCGAATTTTCGCAAAAAACGCACGATTCCCCCTCGATTTCCCTACTGCGGACGCAATGCGGCC
>JAJZTT010000106.1 GCA_021848705.1 Pseudomonadota bacterium | reverse complement strand
CTCGACCTCGATGAAGGCAGGAGAAGAAAACTTCATCAGGTATGCAAGGCTCGTGCGCAAGTACGGAGCGGCGGCCGTGGTGATGGCCTTCGACGAGAACGGGCAGGCCGACACCTTCCAGCGCAAGATCGAAATCTGCAAAAGAAGCTATGAAATCCTGGTGGAAAAGGTCGGATTCCCGCCGGAAGACATCATCTTCGACCCCAACGTGTTCGCGATCGCGACCGGGATAGAGGAGCACAACAATTACGCGGTGGATTTCATCGAGGCGACCGCCTGGATCCGCAAGAATCTTCCCCACGCGAAGATCAGCGGCGGCGTCTCCAACGTATCCTTTTCCTTCCGCGGCAACGAAAAGGTCCGGGAGGCGATCCACACGGTCTTCCTCTACCATGCGATCCGCGCAGGAATGAGCATGGGCATCGTCAACGCGGGACAGCTCGGCGTCTACGAGGAAATCCCTCTTGAACTCCGCAATGCCGTGGAAGACGTGGTACTGAACCGCAGTCCCGAAGCGGGGGAGAAACTGGTTCAGCTCGCAGAGACGGTGAAGGGGGGTGGCAAAACCCAGGCCGAAGACCTGGAATGGCGCAAGGGAACGGTCGGCGAAAGGCTCACGCACGCCCTGGTCCGCGGCATCACCACCTACATCCTCGAGGACACGGAAGAAGCGCGCCTCGCCGCAACCCAGCCGGTGGAAGTGATCGAGGGGCCGCTCATGGACGGCATGAACGTGGTGGGCGACCTGTTCGGCGCGGGCAAGATGTTCCTGCCCCAGGTGGTGAAGTCCGCCCGGGTCATGAAGCAGGCGGTGGCGCATCTCGTTCCGTACATCGAAGCTGAAAAGGCGAAATCAGGACAGTCGAAGCCGAAAGGCAAGATCGTGATGGCGACCGTGAAGGGGGACGTGCACGACATCGGCAAGAACATCGTCACCGTGGTGCTGCAATGCAACAATTTCGAGGTGGTGAACATGGGCGTGATGCAGCCCTGTCAGCAGATCCTCGACACCGCGCGCGAAGCGAATGCGGACATCATCGGACTCTCCGGCCTCATCACCCCTTCGCTGGAGGAAA
Source organism: Pseudomonadota bacterium (assembly GCA_021848705.1). GTDB lineage: Bacteria > Pseudomonadota > Gammaproteobacteria > Burkholderiales > JABEVD01 > JABEVD01. The sequence continues at coordinate 8,438 of JAJZTT010000106.1, read as the reverse complement.
TGGCGCATGTGGCGAAGGAAATGGAACGGCAGGGTTTCAAAATTCCGCTCCTCATCGGCGGAGCGACCACCTCCCGCGTCCACACCGCGGTGAAGATCGAGCCGAACTATCCCTCCGGAACCACCGTCTATGTCCCGGACGCTTCCCGCGCGGTGGGCGTCTGCAGCCACCTCCTGAGCGAGACGCTGAAGGAGGAATATGTCTCCGGCATCAAGGCGGACTATGAAAAGACCAGGGAACTCCACAAGGGCAAGAAGGGACAGGGACCGCATCATTCGATCGCAGAGGCCAGGAACCACGGGCTGAAGACCGACTGGAAAAATTATACGCCGCCCGCCCCTTCCTTCATCGGGATACGAGTGCTTTCCGACTATCCCCTGGCCGACATCGCCGCAAACATCGACTGGACCCCTTTCTTCCAGACCTGGGAACTCGCGGGGCGATATCCGAGGATCCTTGAGGACGAAATCGTTGGAGAAGTGGCGAAGAAGCTTTTCCAGGATGCGCAGGAAATGCTCGCGAAGATCATTTCCGAAAAATGGCTGATCGCCAACGCGGTATTCGGCCTCTTCCCCGCCAACAGCGTGAATTCCGACGACATCGAGATCTACTCGGACGAATCGAGAAGCAAGGTCGCCATGGTTTTCCACAACCTCAGGCAGCAGATGGTCAAGCCTTCGGACAAGGTGAATCACTGCCTCGGAGATTACATCGCACCGAAGGATTCCGGCGTTGCGGACTACATCGGCGCCTTCGCGGTGACGGCCGGAATCGGCATCGAGAAAAAGCTCGAGGAATTCGAAGCCGCCCAGGACGATTACAACAGCATCCTTCTGAAAGCGCTCGCAGACCGCCTCGCGGAAGCCTTCGCAGAACACCTGCACATGCGGGTGAGGCGAGAATTCTGGGGATATGCCGCGGACGAGGATCTCGACAACGAAGGACTGATCGCGGAAAAATACCGCGGCATCCGCCCCGCACCCGGCTACCCCGCCTGCCCGGACCACACCGAAAAGGAAGCGTTGTTCAGGATGCTGGACGCGGAAAAAAATGCCGGCATTTCGATCACGGAGAGCTACGCGATGCTGCCGGCTTCTTCGGTGAGCGGATTCTATTTCTCGCATCCGCAATCTTCCTATTTCGCGACCGGAAAAGTGGACCTGGATCAGGTCGAGGATTATGCGAAAAGGAAGGAAATGGATCTGGAAACCGCGGAACGCTGGCTCGCCCCGGTCCTGTCGTACAAATAGGCAAAAAAATACCCGCGGGTTACGCGGGTGAATTAAGGAGGAGGTACGGTTCGAATCGTACGCCTCCTTTCTTATCCCAGCATTAAGGTCAAAAAAAGCCCGCGGCAAGCGCGGGCAAATGGGGGAGGTACTGATTCAAGTATATTCACCATTCCTTATTTTTCCATTAAGCAGCGGACAAAAAAACACCCGCGGCTTGCGCGGGTGAAAGGGGGAACTGTTGGAAGCAATATTAGCGAGGATTTCTTATCTGCTCCTTAAGTCCGGACGTTTTGACCGTCCATCCCCGATGCTCCATAATAAGCGGTTTCCCCAGCACGGATTCTGAATGACTCGCGAAACCATGGACAGCGTGACCCTTTACAAAAGGCTGCTGCGCTATGTCATGCCGTACTGGCGCGCCTTTGCTGCGGCGGTGGCGAGCATCGCGATCGTCGCTGCCACCGAGCCCGCGGTGCCAGCGCTCATGAAACCCATGCTGGACGGCGGTTTCGTGGGCAAGGACCAGACCATGATGCGGCTGATCCCGCTGCTCATCGTGCTGATCTTCCTGGTACGAGGTGTGGCGACCTTCACCGGAACCTATGCCATCAGCTGGGTCGGCAACAGACTGGTGATGGACCTCAGGATGGACATGTTCGGCAGACTGATCCGCCTTCCCAATGCGTTTTTCGACGACCATGTCAGCGGAAACCTGATCTCCAAACTCACTTTCGACGTCACCCAGGTGACCATCGCAGCCACCAACGTGGTGCTGATTTCGGTCAAGGACTCGCTGATCATTGTCGGACTGCTCGGCTGGCTGGTCTATCTCAACTGGCAGCTCACCCTGCTCACCCTGGTGATGGCCCCGCTCATCGCTTTCGTGATCAAAACGATCAGCAAGCGTCTGCGACAGACGAGCCGCGACACGCAAAATGCCATGGGGGAAATCACCCAGGTGATCGAGGAAGCCATCGAGTGCAGCAACGTGGTGAAGCTCTATGGCGGCCAGCCTTCGGAAACGGAACGCTTCAGGACCAGCGCGAACCGGGTGAGGCGCTTCAACGTGAAGCAGGCTGCCGCAGCAGCCGCCAACGTCCCCATCGTGCAGTTGATCGCCTCCTTCGCCCTCGCCATCATCGTCTATCTCGCCACACTGCAGTCGAGCTCGGACAAGACCACGGTGGGCAGCTTCGTCTCCTTCATCATGGCGATGCTGATGCTCACTTCCCCGATGAAACGGGTCACCGGAATGAGCGAATACCTGCAGCGGGGTCTCGCGGCTGCGGAAAGCATTTTCGGGCTGATCGACGAACAGGCCGAACCAGACGAAGGAAAATTCGTACTGGAGCGGGCGCAAGGACACCTCGTTTTCGAGGAGATTCGGTTCACTTACGGAGACGAATCGAGGTACGCGCTGGACGATTTTTCCCTGGACATCCGGCCTGGGGAAACCATCGCGCTGGTCGGCGCTTCGGGCAGCGGAAAGAGCACACTGGCCAACCTGATTCCACGCTTCTATCATCCGACGAGCGGGAGAATTCTTCTCGACGGGCACGACACGCAGGAATTCACGCTGGATAGCCTCCGGAACAACATCGCCCTGGTGAGCCAGAACGTGGTGCTCTTCAACGATACGGTGGCCGCCAACATCGCCTACGGCTCCATGGGCGGCGCGAGCCGTGAGAAAATAGAGGCTGCGGCAAGGGCCGCCCATGCACTGGATTTCATCCTCGAAATGCCGCAGGGGCTCGACACCCTGATCGGAGAAAACGGATTGAAGCTCTCCGGAGGGCAGCGCCAGCGACTCGGCATCGCCCGCGCGCTGCTCCGGGATGCGCCGATCCTGATCCTGGACGAGGCCACTTCCGCGCTCGACTCGGAATCCGAAAAGCATGTGCAGGCCGCGCTCGAAGTGTTGATGGAGGGGAGGACTACGATCGTGATCGCCCACCGCCTTTCCACCATCGAAAAAGCCGACCGGATCGTGGTGATGCAAAAGGGCAGGATCGTCGAGATCGGCAGCCATGAGCAACTGCTTCAACTGGACGGCGCCTATGCGAGGCTCCACAGGATCCAGTACGAATCCGCGATTCAATCCGTTTCCGGAGAAATGGCATGAAACTCATCGAAATGCTTTTCGAAGGCGCATTGTGGAGAAGCCGCTATGTCGTGCTGTTCGCCGTGGTCGCGAGCATGGCTGCCGGTTTCGCCATTTTCTACATGGCGACCGTGGATGTATTTTATCTGGTGATGCACATTCTGCATTACGCGGATCCCTCGCTTCCCGACGAAGCGAGGAAGGCCCTGCATGCGAGCACCATCAGCCATATCGTCGAAGTGGTCGACGGCTACCTGCTTGCGACGGTGATGCTGATCTTCTCCCTCGGCCTCTACGAACTCTTCATCAGCGACATCGACGAGGCGAAAGGGGAAGCACGCTCGAGCCGGATCCTGGTCATCGAAAGCCTGGACGACCTGAAGGCCAGACTCGCCAAGGTGATCCTGATGATCCTCATCGTGACGCTCTTCGAGCAGGCACTGAAGATCAGGATCGAATCGCCCCTCGATCTCCTCTACCTCGGCGGGGCGATCGCGCTGGTGGGGCTTGCGCTCTACTTCACCCATGCTTCGGAATCCGGAGCGAAATCACACGGCGAATAAAATGGCGCACATATCGGTCGTCATCCCCGTCTACAAGGCAGAGAACTGCCTCGAAGAACTTTATTCTCGCCTGAAATCGTCGATCGAGACGATCAGCTCGGATTTCGAGATCGTCCTGGTCGAAGATTGCGGAGGAGACCGCTCCTGGGAAATGATCGCAGACCTCGCCAAACGAGATTCCAGGGTGAAGGGAATCCAGTTCTCACGCAATTTCGGCCAGCATTACGGCATCACGGCGGGACTCGACCACGCAGACGGAGACTGGGTGGTCGTCATGGACTGCGATCTTCAGGATCGTCCGGAGGAAATCCCGCGGCTTTACGAAAAGGCAATGGAAGGATATGACATCGTTCTTGCCAGACGGGGCAAGCGCGAGGATCCCTGGCACAAACTGTTTCTTTCCTGGTCCTTCTACAGGATCTTCAGCTATCTCGCCGACATGGAATACGACGGGCAAAGCGGCAATTTCAGGATCATGTCCAGGAAGGTCACGGAGAATTTCAGGCTGATGAGGGAGCAGCTCCGGTTTTTCGGAGGGCTGGTGAGCTGGATGGGGTTTCCGGCTGCATCGATCGACGTGCAGCATGCCGAGCGGTTCGCTGGAAAATCCACCTACACATTCGGAAAACTTTGGAAACTCGCTTCCGAGACCATCATCGCATATTCGGACAAACCGTTGCGATTGTCCATCCGCTTCGGATTTTCGATCTCGCTGCTATCTTTCGTCTACGGCCTCTACATCATCTATCTCGCGATCTTCCGCGGCACGCCCATCCTGGGATGGAGCAGCCTCATCGTTTCGATCTACTTCCTGGGCGGGATCATCATTTCCATCCTCGGCGTGATCGGAATCTATCTCGGCAAGACCTTCGACGAGACCAAGAAACGCCCGCTTTACATCGTCAGCAAAATGATCAACTTGAATACAGAGGAATAAGATGCCGCAAGATTTCATCCGGGAATACTGGGAAAACCAGGCAAGGGTTCACAAGGATTCCCATGTAGCTTCCTGGGGAGACAATTTCATGATCGACCTGGAAATCGAAACCATCGGCGCGCATCTTCAGGAAGGTGCCCATGTTCTCGACGTGGGATGCGCGAACGGCTATTCGGCTTTCCAGCAGATCGAGCGCCGCAAGGGACTCGCAAGTCTGACCGGCGTGGATTTCGCCGAGAATATGGTCCTTCAGGCGAATGCTGCCAAGGAAACCAGGGGGCTGGGCGACAACATTCGGTTCGCGGTCGGCGACGTGCGTTCCCTTGATTTCGAGGACAATGCCTTCGACCTGGTCTACACTTCCAGAGTGCTGATCAACCTTCCTTCCTGGCAGGAGCAACAGACCGGCATCGAGGAATGCCTGAGGGTGACGAAACCGGGCGGCAAGGTGATCTTCTCGGAGGCATTCTGGGAGCCTTTGATGCTGCTCAATGCCATCAGATTGTTGAGACAACTCCCCCCCCTGGTCGAACACGACTTCAACCGATACCTGAAGAAATCCGTCCTGGAGGAATTCCTCAGGGCCAGGAATCTCGATTTTTCCGTCGACGAATTCTCCTCGGTCTACTATCTCGGATCGAGATTCCTTCGCGAACTGGTGACGATCCCCGCCGATTATCCTGGATTTTCCAACCCGATCAACAGAATTTTCTTTGAAATCGAGAGGGAGTTCTCCGGAGGCGGATTCGGGGTGCAACAGGCCTACGTGATCGTAAAGGGAAAATGAGTTATTTTTACGTACTTCTCACCATCCTGCTCACCGTTTACGGCCAGATCGCCATCAAGTGGCAGGTCCTGAAGGCCGGATCGATGCCGGAAGACGCTGCCGAGAAAGTGAAATTCCTCTTTCATCTCGTCCTCCACCCCTGGGTTCTGAGCGCTTTCCTGGCGGCCTTTCTCGCCTCGGTCACCTGGATGGCGGCGATGACGAAGCTGCAATTGAGCCACGCCTATCCCTTCATGAGCCTGGCCTTCGTGCTGGTGATCCTGCTCAGCAACCTTTTTTTCGGCGAACCGATCAACGCCTACAAGCTGATCGGGGTGCTCGTCGTCATGGCGGGACTCGCAATCGGGAGCCAGGGTTGAAGAAATGCCCAGCCTGCGGGGAAGTGCCGGACGATTCCTGGAGTTGCGCCTGCGGCTGGCGCGTATCCATGCTGGACGGTTTTCCCGCTTTTTCCCCGGACCTCGCCCGTGAAAACGGAGGATTCCAGCCCGGCTATTTCGCCGAACTTTCCGCCCTGGAAGAAGCAAATTTCTGGTTCAGGGCCAGGAATGCGTTGATTCTCGGAATGCTGGAAACCCATTTTCCGCATGCGGAAAATTTCCTCGAGATCGGTTGCGGAACCGGATACGTGCTCTCCGGAATCCGGCAAGCCAATCCGGACCTGAAGCTTCGGGGAAGCGAGATTTTTTCCGCGGGACTGGAATTCGCATCGAATCGTGCCCCAGGCGCAGACCTGATGCAGATGGACGCAAGGGAGATGCCGTTTTTTGAGGAATTCGACGTGATCGGCGCATTCGATGTGCTGGAGCACATCATGGAAGACGAGGCGGTGCTCTCGCAGATGCATGAGTCGGTGAAACCGGGAGGAGGAATCCTGGTCACCGTCCCCCAGCATCCATTCCTGTGGAGCGAACAGGATGTGGCGGCCTGCCATGTGCGGAGGTACACGAGGCAGGAACTCGCGGACAAGATGATCCGCGCCGGATTCCGGGTGGAGCGGGCCACTTCCTTCGTCTCCCTGCTATTCCCGTTGATGATGGCCTCGCGCCTGTTTGCCAAGCAGAAACCCACCGACCCCATGTCGGAACTCCGGCTGGGAAGGACGACCAACCGGATCTTCGAGGTCGTGATGAATCTGGAACTGAAACTGATCTCGTCGGGACTTCCCATGCCCTTCGGCGGATCGCTACTGATGGTCGGGAGAAAGACATGATACCGTTCAACAAGCCCTACATGACGGGGCGAGAACTTGAATACATCACCTCAGCGCACGAGAAGGGACATCTCGCGGGGGACGGCGCATTCACCAAAAAATGCCACTCATGGTTCGAGGAAAAACTCGGCGCGAAAAAGGCGCTGCTCACCCATTCCTGCACCGCAGCGCTGGAAATGGCGGCGATCCTTTGCGACCTGAAAGCCGGCGACGAAGTGATCATGCCATCGTACACTTTCGTCTCCACCGCCAATGCCTTCGTGCTGCGCGGCGCGGTGCCCGTTTTCGTCGACATCCGGGAGGACAACCTCAACATAGACGAAAAAAGGATCGAGGCAGCCATCACGGAGAAGACCCGGGCCATCGTCGCAGTGCATTACGCGGGGGTCGCCTGCGAAATGGATGAAATCATGGCGATCGCGGATCGCCACGGGCTTCTCGTGGTGGAGGACGCCGCCCAGGCACTCCTTTCCACCTGGAAGGGGAAATATCTCGGCACGATCGGCCATTTCGGCTGCCTGAGCTTCCACGAAACCAAGAACATCATCAGCGGCGAAGGCGGAGCGCTCCTCGTCAACGACAGGCGATTTTGCGAGCGCGCCGAAATCGTCCGCGAGAAGGGAACCAACCGCAGCCAGTTCTTCAGGGGACAGGTGGACAAATACACCTGGGTCGACATCGGCTCATCCTATCTTCCGAGCGAACTGATCGGCGCGTTCCTGTATGCGCAGCTCGAAAATTGCGGAGAAATCATCGAGAAAAGAAGGTCGATCTGCGCGCGCTACGACGAGCTGCTCGGAGACCTCGAAACAGCAGGGCATTTCCGGATGTCAGAACATTCCGCGGGCAACGGCCACATGTTCTACCTGATCCTGAAAAATCTGGAAGAACGTACCCTCCTGATCGGACACCTGAAGGCTGCCGGGATCATGGCGGTGTTCCATTACGTTCCGCTCCATTCCTCACCGGCGGGAAGAAAATACGCGAGGGTTCACGGAGCGATGTCTTTCACGGAAGACCTTTCCGACCGTCTGGTCAGACTCCCGGTTTTCCACGACCTTTCCGACCTGGAGATCGTGCGCGTCGCAGCCGCAATTCGATCCTTCTTCGAAAAATAGCCCGATGCTCTTCAATTCGCAGATCTTCCTGTTCGGCTTCCTTCCCGTCACGCTCATCGTCTACCTGCTGCTAAGGCGAGAGAAGGAATTTGCCGCCGGATGGCTCGCGTTCGCGTCACTTTTCTTCTACGGATACTGGAATTTCTCCTATGTCTGGCTGCTGCTTTTCTCCATCGTCGCCAACTATTCCTTCGGATCATTGATCGCGAAAAACGGGAAGAAAGGCATCCTGGTCGCAGGGCTTGCCTTCAATCTCGCCCTCCTCGGCTATTACAAGTACGCGAACTTTTTCGTTTCCAACCTGGACCATTTCGCCGGGCTCGATCTCTCGATGGTCAAAGTCGTCCTGCCGCTGGGCATCTCCTTCTTCACCTTCACCCAGATCGCCTTCCTGATGGACGTGTACAGGGGGGAAATCCGCGAATACCGTTTCGTCCATTACCTGCTTTTCGTCACCTATTTTCCGCATCTCATCGCAGGCCCCGTG
>JAJZTT010000105.1 GCA_021848705.1 Pseudomonadota bacterium | reverse complement strand
CTACTACACCAGCCCGCGCGTGCTGGAAGCCCAGGGTTCGGTGCTCACGAACAAGTATGCGGAAGGCTATCCCGGAAAGCGCTATTACGGCGGATGCGAATATGTCGACATCGTCGAGCAACTCGCGATCGACCGCGCGAAGGAGCTGTTCAAGGCCGAATACGCGAACGTCCAGCCTCATTCCGGATCGCAGGCGAACGCCGCCGTCTACATGGCGATGCTCAAACCCGGCGACACGGTGCTCGGCATGTCTCTCGCGCACGGCGGGCATCTGACCCATGGCGCATCCGTCAACTTCAGCGGAAAGATCTACCATGCGGTGACTTACGGACTGCATCCCGAGACCGAGGAAATCGATTACGAGGAAGTCGAGCGCCTCGCGAAGGAACACAAGCCGAAGATGATCGTCGCAGGCGCATCCGCCTACGCGCTCGTCATCGACTGGAAGCGCTTCCGCCACATCGCGGACAGCGTCGGCGCGCTGCTCTTCGTCGACATGGCGCATTATGCGGGACTGATCGCGGCCGGACTTTATCCCAGCCCGGTCGGCATCGCGGATTTCGTCACCACCACCACCCACAAGACCCTGAGGGGGCCGAGGGGCGGACTGATCCTCGCCAAGGCGGAATACGAGAAAGCCATCAATTCCAGCATCTTCCCCGGCATCCAGGGCGGACCGCTGATGCATGTCATCGCGGGCAAGGCGGTGGCCTTGAAGGAAGCGGCCAGCCGCGAATTCCGCGAATACCAGGAACTCGTGATCGACAATGCGCGCGTCATGGCGAAAGTGCTTCAGGAGCGTGGACTCAGGATCGTCTCCGGACGCACCGACAGCCATCTCTTCCTGGTGGATTTGCAGCCCAAGAATCTCACCGGCAAGGATGCGGAAGCTGCGCTCGGCCGCGCCCACATCACGGTCAACAAGAACGCCATCCCGAACGACCCGCAAAAACCTTTTGTCACCAGCGGGATCAGGATCGGTTCTCCGGCCATCACCACGCGCGGCTTCAGGGAAATCGAGGCGGAGCAGCTCGCCAACCTGATCGCGGACGTGCTCGATGCGCCGAACGACGAGGCGGCAATCGAGGGCGTGAAGGCCAAGGTCGCGGCCCTCTGCCAGCGCTTTCCGGTCTACGGATAAGTCATGAAGTGCCCTTTCTGCGGCGAGTCCGACACCAGCGTGATGGATTCGCGCGTCAGCGAGGAAGGCAACAGCGTGAGGCGGAGGAGGCGCTGTTCGAGTTGTCAGAAGCGCTTCACGACCTATGAAACCGCGGAGCTTTCCATGCCCCAGGTCGTGAAGCACAACGGCAACCGGGCCGAGTTCGATCCCGAGAAGCTCAGAACCGGGTTCTCACGCGCGTTGCACAAACGCCCTGTGCCGACCGTGTTGGTGGACGAAGCGATCGAGCGCATCACCCAGAAGGTGCTGAGCCTCGGTGTGCGGGAAATTCCTTCCATGCAGATCGGCGAAATGGTGATGGCGGAGCTCTACAAGCTCGACAAGGTCGCCTATATCCGCTTCGCTTCCGTCTACAAGAGCTTCGAGGACGTGGAAGACTTCCGGGAAGCCATTCTCGAAGTCGAAAAGCCCAGGCGCCGCGCGAACTGATGTTTTCCGCTTCCGACCGCATCCACATGAGCGAAGCCTTGCGGCTTGCGAAAAATGGTCTTTATACGACGTCCCCCAATCCAAGGGTTGGGGCGGTGGTGGTCAAAGATGGCGAGGTGATCGGATCGGGCTGGCACAGGAAGGCCGGCGAGCCGCATGCCGAAATCCATGCGCTTTCCGGAATCGACGCGAAAGGGGCCGAGATTTACGTCACCCTGGAGCCCTGCAGCCATCACGGCAGAACCCCTCCCTGCGCAGACGCGCTGATCGCGGCAGGGCTCTCGCGAGTGGTGGTCGCGATGGAAGACCCCAATCCGCTGGTCTCAGGGCGCGGCATTTCGAGGCTGAAGGATGCGGGTATCCGGGTGGAATGCGGGCTCCTCGAAGCGGAGGCGCGGGCACTCAATGTTGGCTTCGTCTCCAGAATGACCCGGGGCCGCCCCTGGGTGAGAATGAAGGTCGCTGCGAGTCTCGACGGGAAAACCGCCCTTTCGAACGGACAAAGCCGCTGGATCACAGGGCCCGCTGCAAGGCGGGACGGTCAAAGGTTCAGGGCGAGATCCTGCGCGATCCTCACCGGGATCGGAACCGTGCTGAATGACGATCCGCAAATGAACGTGCGCGAAATCGGAACCGAAAGGCAGCCTTCGAAGGTGATCGTCGACAGCCGGTTGCGGATCGCCGACACAGCGAAAATTCTGGAAGGCGGGGCGATCGTCGCCACGGTATCCGGAGATCGGGAAAGGGTGGAAAAACTGGCAGGGCAGGGAGTCGAGGTGCTGTTCATGCCGGGCAACGGCGGGCGGGTCGATCTTCTTGCACTCCTGAATGAGCTTGGCAGGCGGGGGATCAACGAACTGCATGTGGAGGCGGGCGAGGAACTCAACGGCGCGCTTCTTTCCGCAGGGCTCGTCGACGAGATCGTGACCTACCTGGCGCCGGTTTTGCTCGGAAGCCGCGCGCGCGGCATGTTCGGCATCCCCGAACTCGAAGCCATGGATAAGAAAATCAGCCTGGAGATTCTGGACATGAGAATGGTGGGAAAAGACCTGAGAGTGATCGGGAGGCCGGATGTTTAGCGGAATCATCGCATCGATCGGAAAGATCGTCCGGGCCGAGCCCCTGGCAGAGGGGGTTCGCCTTGCCATCGACTCGGGAGGCATGGACCTCTCGGATGTGAACCTCGGAGACAGCATCGCGGTCAACGGCGTCTGCCTCACCGCGATTGCGGTGAAGGGAAGCGTTTTCGAAGTCGACGTCTCGAAAGAGACATTGAACTGCACCATCGGCTTCGAGGGGGAAGTGAATCTCGAGAAGGCGTTGAGGCTCTCCGATCGTCTCGGAGGGCACATCGTGAGCGGGCATGTCGACGGGGTGGGGGAAGTCGCCTCGTTCGAGCCCGCGGGAGAATGCATGCATCTCGTCATCCGCTCGCCGCATTCCCTTTCGCGCTACATCGCGGCCAAGGGATCGATCACCGTGAACGGCGTGAGCCTCACGGTCAACCGGGTGGAAGGCGACGACTTCGAGATCAACCTGATTCCCCATACCCTTGCGATGACCACGCTGAAATCGATCCATGCCGGCAGCCGGGTGAATCTGGAAATCGACATGCTGGCCCGCTATGTCGAGCGGATGATGGGCGCCTAGTTGAGGGCGCTGGCGAGCAACTTCCGGTAGCGGGAGACGAGATCGGGTGGCGCGATCTCGAAAATGGAGAGCATCGTCCTTCTCGCTTCCTGTTGGGTCCGGTCTGCGCGGACGACTTCGAGAAGCTGTTCGAGCGCAGCCTCGTATCGCTGCTTCGACGCATGAAGCCCGGCGAGTTGCATCCTGGGTTCCGGGTCGAGCGGGTTCTTTTCGATCATTTCCAGGAGTTCATGCTCTCCCGGCGCTGCCGCCCCTTTCTCGATGAATTCGATGCGCTTTTGAAGTTTCAGCAGTTTTTCGTTCTCTTCCATCCCCTCCAGCATTGCTTTCGCGCCCCGGATTTCGCCTTCCGATACCAGGATTTCGGCGAGATCCAGTCTCGTCGGGGCATTTTCTGGATCGAGCCGCAATGATTCGACGAGCATCGGTTTCGCCTCTCCGGGAGGAAGCGTTGCAGCCTTCCTGCGCAATTCTTCCGACGGCGAGGGGATGGCCCTTTCGAGGAATTGCCTCACCCCGGATTCCGGCAGCACCCCGGTAAAACCGTCGACCGGCTCTCCACCCGCGAAAAGCCGCACGTCCGGAATTCCGCGCACATGGTAGCGGCGGGCGAGATCCGGATTCTCGTCCGAATTGACTTTCGCGAGGAGAAATCTTCCCTCGTATTCCTGAGCAAGCTTTTCCAGCACGGGTTTGAGCATCTTGCAGGGCGCGCACCACGGCGCCCAGAAATCGACCAGGACGGGAATCCTGCTTTGCAGCACTTGCCTTTCGAAATTTTCTTCGTTCACGTCGATGGAATGCATGAATTCTCCCATAGTTCGTCATATCCGGATTTTATACGATCAGGCCGGGAAGGAAGGGGGCGAAATCACGTAGCGATTCCGCCCTGCATCCTTTCCCTCGTAAAGGGCGATGTCCGCCCTGTGCAGGAGATGCTTGAAGGATTCGCCTTTCTGCATCAATGCAACGCCGATGGTTGCGGTCGGGTGGATTTCCACTCCCTCCAGAGAACAAAGATCGATCGAGCGAATCGCATCCAGGATTCGCTGAACGGCAATTCCAGCACCGTCCGGGGAGGTGATTTCGCTCAGCACCACGAATTCCTCCCCGCCGTAGCGGTAGACCTGATCCTCACCGCGCAATGCGCGTTTGATGCAGGTCGCGACTCCCTTCAGCACCAGGTCTCCCGTGGCATGTCCGTATCGGTCGTTGATTTCCTTGAATTTGTCGAGATCGATGATCATCACGGAAGGAACCGTGAAGTGACGGCTGGCGTGCCTTGCCATTTGCTCGAAATTCTGCTCGAGCCGGTGGCGCAGGGGAAGTCCGGTGAGCGGGTCGAGTTGCGAATCAGATTGAACGAGCAGGGTCTTGAATTCGGCGAGATGGGAGACGAGCAGGGTCTGGCTGGTTTCGAATGCTCCGAGATCGGATTCGTCTCCGGGTTCGCCAGAGAGCACCTTGCTGCAGATGTTGCGGATGGCGTCGTGCATGGCCTTGTGGGAAATTTCCATTGCGACGGTCCGGTGCGGGTCGAGCGCATCGAAAACTGAATGGTTCAGCGAGATCCATTTGCCGAACCTGCACTGGGAATGCGCTTCCTGGCTCAGGACGTCGTTTCCGGGGGAAATGCGCAGCACGGCGCAGCGCAAAACCCTGCGGGTCCATTCAAGGTGGGCCTGCATCGCTGCGTCGAGTTCGGAGATGAAAATATGGTAGTTTTCCATGAGGTTGTTGCTTGGCTAAGATATTGATCATTCTGCGAGGAAATCAACCGGATGTAAAATTTATCGGGAAGACTTCAGGAAATTCGGCCCAGATGCTTTTCGCCGCACTATCCGGAAATGCTTTTCTCGGCCAGGGCGACCGATCGTCGAACGGGGATCCTCTACATGCCCAAAATGGCCGGCATTTCAGGCCTTTCCCGCAGGTATTGGTGCCAGACCGATGAAGGGGAATGCGGTTGATTCCGAATCGCCGACGATTTTTCCGGGTAGCAGGGGGGCGTGAGCTCCCTCCCGGATATGGACAGTTTGCAATGGCCTGGAATGAGTTACAGCACGTTCCGACACGATTGCCGATGATCGGGAACAAGATCCGTTCACAAAGACCGATTTGCTGAAATTTCCCTGCTGCGCATCAGCCTGTAGGCAGCGGGAATGACGAACATGGAAAGCAGCGGGGCGGTGATCATGCCGCCTACCATCGGGGATGCGATCCGGCTCATGATCTCGCTTCCCGTGCCGCCTCCGAGCAATACCGGAAGAAGCCCGGACAGGATCACGGCGACTGTCATCGCCTTCGGGCGCACTCTCAATACGGCTCCCGACCTGATGGCTTCAAGAAGATCCTGATCCGATGATGCAATTCTTTCGTCAAAGGTATGCTTCAGATAGATCAGCATGACGACCCCGAATTCGGATGCGACGCCTGCCAGCGCGATGAACCCCGCTGCAGTCGCGATGGAAAGGTCGTATCCCATCCAGTACAAAAACCAGATTCCTCCTGTGAGGGCGAAAGGGAGGGTCGCAAGGATCAAAAATGCCTCGTCCAGGCGCCCGAGGGTCAGGTAAAGCAATACGAAGATGATCAGGATCGTTGCAGGAACGATGATCTTGAGTCTTTCGCTGGCGCGTTCCATGAACTCGAACTGCCCGGAATAGGCGAGGCTGATTCCGGGCTTCAATTCCACCTTTTTTTCGATCGCCTTGCGCAGATCGGACACGGTCGATGCAAGATCGCGCCCCATTACATCGACATACACCCATCCGGTGAGGCGCGCATTCTCTGTCCTGATCATGGGCGGGCCGTCCGAAAGGTGAATGTTCGAGACCATGCCGAGCGTGATCTGCGCCCCATCCCTGGTGACGATGGGCAGCGTCTCCAGCCTTTCCACGGTGTCACGCCATTCCCTGGGATAGCGCAGGTTGATGGGATAGCGAGCCAGCCCTTCGATCGTTTCGCCTATATTCTCCCCGCCGATCAGTCCGCTCACCACGTTCTGGATGTCCGAGACATTGAGGCCGTAACGGCCGGCTGCCTGCCTGTTTATATCGATGTCGACATAGCGGCCCCCGGTCGATCGCTCGGCGAAAGCGGAAGAAACTCCCGGAACGGTTTTTGCGACTTTCTCGACCTGTATCGCAACCTGATCGATGTCGCCGAGGCTCTGCCCCGAGACCTTGATCCCGATCGGGCTCTTGATTCCGGTGGCAAGCATGTCGATCCGGTTCCTGATTGGCGGCACCCAGATGTTCGAAAGGCCCGGAACCTTGACTTTCCTGTCCAGTTCCTCGAGCAGTTTCTTTTCCGTCATGCCCTTGCGCCATTTGTCTTTCGGCTTGAAGCGGACGACGGTCTCGAACATTTCGATCGGCGCAGGATCCGTCGCGGTTTCTGCACGTCCCGCTTTTCCGAACACTTCCTCGACTTCCGGAACGGATTTGATCAGCCTGTCCGTCTGCTGCAGGAGTTCCGACGCCTTACGGACGGAAAGTCCCGGCAATGCCGAAGGCATGTAGAGCAGATCGCCCTCGTCGAGTGGGGGCAGAAATTCCCCGCCCAGTCTCTCCAATGGCCAGAATGCAGTCAGAAAGACCAGGAAGGCGGCGGCAAGAGTCGATTTGGGATGGGACAGGACGATGTCGAGCAATGGCCTGTAGATCCGGATCAGCCATCTGTTCAAGGGATTCGCCTTTTCTTCGGGAAGATTCCCCCTGATCCAGTAGCCCATCAGCACCGGGACCAGCGTGATGGAAAGGGCGGCGGCCGAAGCCATGGCATAGGTTTTCGTGTAGGCGAGCGGAGAAAACAGCCTTCCCTCCTGGGCCTGCAGCGTGAAAATCGGAACGAAGGAAACGGTGATGATGAGGAGGCTGAAGAAAAGCGCAGGCCCCACTTCGACTGCAGCTTCCGTCACCACTTTCCAGTGCGCTTCTCCCTCCAGCCTTTCACCAGGATGAGATTCCTTCCAGGATTCCATTTTCTTGTGCGCATTCTCGATCATCACGATCGCCGCATCCACCATTGCGCCTATGGCAATGGCAATCCCGCCCAGAGACATGATGTTGGCATTGATGCCCTGGTATTTCATCACGATGAAAGCCGTCAGTATGCCAAGGGGAAGGGAGACGATGGCGACAAGGGAGGAGCGGAGATGCCAGAGGAATGCGCCGCAGACGAGCGCCACGACGACGAATTCCTCGAAGAGCTTGTGCCTCAAGGTCTCGATCGCCCTGTCGATCAAGCCGCTCCGGTCATAGGTCGGAATGATTTCCACTCCTTCGGGCAGGCTCTTTCCGAGTTCCTCGATCTTCTCGTGGATTGCCGACAAGGTGGATCTGGCATTCTTTCCGGAACGCAGGATGATCACGCCGCCCACCGTCTCCCCCTGGCCGTCGAGTTCCGCTATCCCCCTGCGCATTTCAGGGCCGATCTGGATTCGTGCGACATCCCCCAGCGTGATCGGCACATCGTTTGCGAGCTTCAAGGGAATGACCCTGAAATCCTGAATCGATTTCAGGTAACCGGATGAGCGCACCATCATTTCCGCCTCTCCCTGTTCGAGGACCGATCCCCCTGCTTCCTGATTGGCACCTGTTATCGCCTTCTTCATGTCGTCGAAGGTGATGCCGAGACTTGCGAGCTTCACCGGATCCGGGATCACCTGATATTGCCTGACCATCCCGCCGATCGTCGCGACTTCGGCCACGTTCGGCAGCGATTTCAGTTCGTATTTCAGGAACCAGTCCTGGATGGATCTCAATTCGGAAATGTCGTGACGTCCGGATTTGTCTGCGAGCGCATATTCGTAGATCCAGCCCACGCCCGTGGCGTCGGGCCCGAGTTCAGGTTTTGCTGCAGGGGGGAGCCTGCCCTGGATCTGGTCGAGGTATTCGAGAACACGCGAGCGTGCCCAGTACAGATCCGTCCCATCCTCGAAAAGCACATATACATAGCTGTCGCCGAAAAAGGAATAGCCCCTTACCGTTTTCGCCCCTGGAACGGAAAGCATGGTCGTGGTCAGCGGATAGGTGACCTGGTTCTCGACGATCCTGGGCGCCTGGCCCGGATAGCTCGTCCTGATGATGACCTGCACGTCGGAGAGATCGGGAAGCGCATCGACCGGGGTCGTCTTCAATGCCCAGATTCCCCAGCCTGTTGCGAAAAGGGATGCGATGAGAACCAGGATACGGTTCGCCACAGACCAGCGTATGAGTTTCGCGATCATGGCGTCACCCCCTTCGAAGGAAGTCTGCGCGCCATGATGCCCGAGAGGCTAGCCTCCGAATCGATCAGGAATTGCCCGCTGGAGGCGATTTCCTGACCTTCCATGAGGCCGGAAAGGATCACCGTCCTGTCTCCGATCTCCTCCCCTGCATTCACTTCGACGGGGACGAATCTGCCGCCCCCTTTGGAAACCATGACGATCGTTCTCTTTCCTGTCCTGATGATGGCTTCAGACGGGACGGCAAGCACTGTCCTGTTCTCCGCATGGCCTATCCTCACCTGGGCAGAGGCGCCAGGGCGCAATTTCAGGCCAGGATTGGGAAGCGAGATCCTGACCTGCACGGTGCGGCTCGATTCGCTCATCACCGGAAGGACTGCTTCCACTTTTCCCTTGATATTCTCGCCGGAAAGGATTTTTGCGCTCACCATGTCTCCTGCATGCACTTCATTGGACAGGGATTGAGGAACGGCCGCAGTCAGCCAGACCCTGGAAAGCCCGTTGATGCGCATCAGGGTCTGGCCTGCTGAGAGATTCATGCCCTGACGGATGTCCAGAGACCGGATCACGCCCGACACGGGCGAGCGCAGCGTGAAGCTGGGAAATGCCTTCCTTTCTTTCTCGATTATCCTCCTGTCGTTTTCGGAGATGCCTGCAAGGCGCATGCGTTCCTTCGCAGCCTCCATCAGGGAAGGGTCTGTCTGGGCAGCCAGAAATTCGTTTTCGGCTGCCGTCCATTCGGGTATCGAAAGATCGGCGATCGCATCGCCCTTCCCGATGACATCGCCCGGTGCAAGCCCGAATACCTTCCTGACGAATCCGCCTGCGCGCGCCTGGAGGACGGCCACCTCGCGCTCGTCGAATCCGATCAGTCCCGATGCGTCGATTTCGGTGGAAAGGGGGATGCGCTCTACCTTCGCGAGGCGCACGCCTAGATTCTCCACGACGGCAGGACTGATTCTGACTCCTTCATCGTTCAACGTTCCTCCTGCAAGCTTGGGCAGGAGATTCATGTTCATGTAGGGAGATTTTCCGGGCTTGTCGAAATGCTGCTCGGGATGCATCGGGTCGTACCAGTACAGGATCTTTCCGGAGGATGCGGCGGGCTTTGCTGCGGGCTC
>JAJZTT010000104.1 GCA_021848705.1 Pseudomonadota bacterium | reverse complement strand
TCACCCACCATCGCCAACGTCCACAACGCAAATTCGAACTTGTGTTGGAGCGGCGTATCGTCGCGCAGTGTTTTTGCCAGCCAGCGCATCTGATCGGGATTCACTTTTTGAGGGCGTCCCGGAATCGGCTTGGCAAGCAGCGCATTTTGTCCGCCCTCTGCAAAATCCGCCAGCCAGCGAAAAACCGTGCGCACGTTCAGCCCATATGCCCTTGCCACACTCGCCACCGATTCACCATTTTGCACTGCCTTGACCGCCTGCTGGCGCATCACCTGCAATGCATGGTGATCTATCGCTCTACCGTCTGAATTTCGTTTGCATTTCATGCCGTCATTATATCACAACCATGGCTTTACTTCAAAGACACTTAGTAGCTACCCCCCGACAGTGATGCCTGTTCACAGGCATAAAAGATGTTGATTCTGGACTTGTATCTTTCTAAATGGCATCTATGCGTTCATTTCAGTCTGTTTATGGTCTCGACTCGGAAATTCCCAATTTCTAAAGTACCGCAAAGGCTGTACTGTTGTCCCTGCATCTTCACACGGAGCGGCTGCTTAATTCTGATACCCGACATCCTGCCTATGGCGACTCGAACGGCAACTCCGGGCACGCAGTACACATTAATGGTCGTCACCGAAAGCTGTGAGCCACGGTCTTGCGGAAAATACCAAGGGCTGCTCCTGGCGCGTATCCGTATACCAACTCCGTGCCTGAAGCAGTCATTAGGTTTACTTTTGTCACCGAGGCCAGAAAAATTCGATTATGTTTACCAGACCTCTTTGGGGATGCCTTCTTCCTGAGCATTGATGCCCGTTCCGATGTCTATTCCCACCCATTGGCCGTTTACCTTTCTCATGTACGCGGTAAGGATGTCTCCAGGTGCGCTTAGCGGAGTGATCAGCACTTTTGCATAGTCACCAATTATCTTAATTACCGTAATACGGACTTTTACAGAAGAGGGGTATCCTTCTAAGGCATAGTCCATTGCGGCATCCGCAACGGCCTTTACGTCTGATGCATTTGCATTTTGGAGCATGGGAGCGCGGGAACCGTCTGCCACAGCGCTATTCGAAAAAAACAGCAGCGATAGTTGAAATAGCACAACTAAAGATAGTTTAGTCAAAATATTCCCCTTCGCAAACAATCCAGAAGTATTATTGGCTTTTTGAGCCTTAGCATGGAATCCATATTAAGTCAGTTAATAGCATTTCCGTAAAGGAAAGCAGCCATTCACAGCAATAGCTCGCTGGGCGGCAGGTCATTGGTGATTTACGGACCGACCTGGTGAAATAGGCCACAGGCAGCAAAGGCCGAGCTGCTGACCCTGCAGCCACGCACGGATCGGCTGCAATATTCAGAAACCCGCCATCCAGCCCTCGGCGACCAGAACGACCGCTCCGGGCACATTCCAGACCCAGCAGCGCACCCGACACCATCTGCCCTGCCCACCATTTCCGGCGAAGCCTACGACAGCTTTCTCTTCCGTCAAATCCGGAAAATCATTCCTTCCAATGTACTGATTTTTCCCTTCACTGACAATCCATTGGATTCATTCTAATTTTGAGCACGGCGCGGAAAGTGCTGGCGGGGTTGAACGAGCCCGTTCATGATGAGGGATGACCGGTGACAGTCAAAGGGCAGGTCACCATCGTATCCGGCATTCCGGAATTTCTCGAAGAGGTCCGCCACCTTCGCGACCGACTGGAGCTTCTGATCTCCGGATGAACGTTCCAGACATCGACATCAGCCCGGAACAATGGGAAATCGTGCAAAACATCCTGAGAAAACATGCCCCGCAATGCGAGGTATGGGCTTTCGGTTCCCGTGCGAAGAAAAGCGCGAGAAAATATTCCGACCTGGATCTCGTGATCGTCTCCGAAATTCCGCTCGGTATCGCTGCGCTCGCAGTGCTTTCAGAAGATTTTTCCGAATCCGATCTTCCCTGGAAAGTGGATGTCGTGGATTGGTCGTCCACAACGGAAAACTTTCGCAGGATCATGGCAAGTGAAAAAGTGGAGGTGCAGCAGGCTTCAGCCGAAAATGCCTGACAGCGCGCCGTAGACGCCCATCATCGAAGTCGCTCCGAGCACGATGGCGACGATCCAGGAATAGCTTCCCTTCAACCTGTGGGCTTCCGGTAGGGATTTTCTCGCGAGCAGAAAAAGAAATCCGAGAACGATGGGAAGCAGCAGCGCGTTCATGACTTCGATCGCGATGCTGAGCTTCACAAGGTTGATCCGGCTCGCCACGATGACGGCCGACACGATCACCGAGAGCGTGAAGATGCCGTAGAACCAGGGCGCCTCGTCCGGCTTGTGATCCAGGGAACGCTTGAATCCGAGGATTTCTCCCACGCCCCATGCGGCGGTGAGGGAAACCACGATGGCTGCAACCATTGCCGCGCCCATCATGCCGAGGCCGAAAAGCATCTTTCCGGAAGTCTCGCCGAGGACCGGAGTGATGGAATCGGCGATCTGTTCAACCGTGTTCAGCTTGTCGTGATGCCCGGTCGCCGCCACGGAAATCAGCACGGAAGCCATCACCACCTGGGTTGCAAACGCTCCTACGATCGTGTCCCAGCGCGCGGCAGGCAGGTCCTCTTCGCCGAGCCCCTTGTCGATCACTGCGGATTGCTGATAGAAGATCATCCAGGGCATCACCACCGCCCCGATATTGGCTGCGATGAGATAATGGAACCCCGGGGCCGAGATGGGCATCAATTTCGCGCTTTCCAGCATTTGGGCGGGGGAAGGATGGGAATCCCAGGCGACCGCCAGGAAGGCGAGCTCGAATGCGCCGAACAGCATCGCCACCCGCTCGACGGAGCGGTAGGATCCCGTCCAGACGATCAGGATGAGGCCGCCTGCCGCAAGCAGCATGGTGAGCCAGGCAGGGATTCCATAGAGCATGCCGATCCCGGCCATGCCGCTGAATTCGGTGATGAGCGCGCCGATGCAGGCGAGCGCCATGGTGGAGACGGAAAGAATTGCGGCGGAAAAGCCGAAAGTCTCGCGGATCAGTTCCCCGTGCCCCTTTCCGGTCACGAGCCCCAGCCGGACGGTGAGTTCCTGCGCGATGAACAGGATCGGGATCAGGACGACCTGCAGCAGAAGCAGCTTGTAGCCCCACTGCGCGCCGCTTTGCGCCGCCGTGATCACGCTTCCCGCGTCGGTGTCCGCCAGCATCACGACGATGCCGGGACCGAGGACTGCGAGAAAGTGCTTCAAGCGGGAATTGATCGGTGCCAAATGGCAATTTCCGGAAAATAAATTGCAAAAATGACCGCCTTCAGGACGGTCCTGGATTCTTTTTCCGGAATTGTAACATACATGATTGTTTTTTCGATTGACTTGCCGGGCGTAGTCTGACTTCGGCACCACAATTTCAGGCGGAATGAAGCTGATATATCCAGGTCTCGCTGAGCGTTTCGCCGAAATGGCGCAGGAAGAGGCGAATCTCGGCGGGGCTTTCCGCTCCTGCCAAATCGCCCAGATCGAACAGCGTGCGCCAATGCCCCGGAACGCCATCGGGAACGAGTTCCGTGGCAACGCTTGAAATTTTACCTCGAGAAGTGGTCAATACCGCCTCAGGCACGGCGCCCGGGGGCAGCTTGTCCAGATTTCCTCCCCGGAACTCCACCACGAACTTGCGCACGCCATGCGGGCGGTTCGCAGGCTCCCCGCCGCGCCCGATATGGGTTGAAACGCAACGCGCCAGAGGCATTTCGAAAGGTTCTGTCGAAGCCCAATGCAGGCGATAATGCAGGCGATGACTGGAGCCAGCCCTGGCTTTTTCTTCAGGCACCCACATGGCGACGATATTGTCATAAATTTCTTCTTCGGTATGCAGTTCTACCAGCTGGACCGAACCCTTTCCCCAGTTTTCCATGGGCTCGACCCACAGCCCGGGGCGTCTCTCGTAGTGGACTGCATCCAGATATTGGCCGAAGCTTCGCTCACGCTGCATCAGGCCGAAGCCCTTCGGATTGTTGTCGAAGAAGCTGGATACATTGATCCCTTCTGGATCGATCAAGGGGCGCCAGATGTGCTCGTTTGCACCGGTCCAGAGCGCGAGGCCATCCGAATCGTGCACTTCCGGGCGCCAGTCGATCTGGAATGCCTTGTCCCTGTCCGAGAACCAGTACATGGACGTCAATGGGGCGATGCCGAATCGGGCGATGTCCTTGCGCAGGAAAAGATTGGCTTCGATCTCCATCGTCACGCCTCGCCCCCGCTTCATGGCAAAGCGGTAAGCGCCTGCAAGGCTGGGGCCATCCAGCAATGCGTAGACCACGACGGTGTCCGAGTCTTCCCTGCCGGGCTCAAAATAGAAGCGGGTGAAGGCGGGAAATTCCTCGCCGGCTCCTGGTTCCACGACATTGACCGCGATCCCGCGCGCGGAAAGCCCGTACTGGTATTCGTCGCCGATGGCGCGGAAATAGGAGGCGCCGAGAAAGGCGGCCCAGTCGTTGTAGCGCCAGTCCAGACGCCTGCCAAGACGGCTTTCCTGGATGCGGAATCCGGCATAGCCTGTCCCTCGTCCCATGTTCTGCGCCGGGCTGTCCGCAGGCATCTCGAACTGGTTCCTGTCGTAGAGGATTTCGCGCATCGTGGTATCGGACCGCTGCTCGTCAAGGGGCGAGTCGAGACGATACATTTTCACCTTGCAGCGAAAGAATTTTCCTGGATGGAAGAATTCGACCGGGTATTGTCCCGGCCCGGTTGCAAACAGCGCATCTTCGGGCCTGAAGCGAATCTTGCCGTGCGTTTCCCAGTCGATCTTCCCGAGCACATCCTGGTCCGGCTGCAAGGAGGCCTGGTAAGGCAAACCGGAAATCCTTTTCGCTTCCTCGATCAATCCCTTCCACGAAAAAAATTCCTGATCTCCCAGCTTCAGTCCGGAATCGGCAGCCTGCGCCTCCGGCCAAGGAAAGGCTGAGGAAGCTGCAGCCGTTGCGACAAGTCCGAGGAAACGGCGTCGATCTAGTTTCAGTCTATTCATATTTCAAGGTCCAGGCTCTCGTCAGAATTTCCGGGGTCATGCGTTCTTCAGGCGTCAGCAGCCAGCGCTGACGTCGCAAGAGGCGCCCCCATCTCGGCTGGCTGGTCACCACGATGAGAAAGGGAGCCAGCAGCAGCGGCAAACCGATTGGCAAAAGCCAGAGTACCGCATTGCTTTGGCGGAGGAAGATGGCCAGAAGCGTCAGGAACACGACAGACATGGTGGGTTTGAACCTGTTGAGGGCATCGCTCCACTGAACGGATCTGGCTTCACGATCCGGAGATTTCCACTCCAGAGAGATTCCGGTCAGCGCAGTCAGCACGAAAAGGGTATGCGCCACCATCCGGATCGGCGCTTGCAGTGCTGAAAGGATGGCTTCCAGAAGAACGCTCTTGATGAGTGAAGCAGTGCCCCCGTAGGCCGCCTGCTTTCCCTGCTTCAGTATGGCGATGACCGCCAGCGCGCGCGGCATGAACAGCCATGACAAGGTGAGCATCCAGAGCACATGCATCGAGGCAGACAAGCCAAGCCAGGGAAGAAATGTGAACACGCCCGAACTCGGCTCCATCAGGCGCAGTGCCAGGCTGACCAACAGGAAACCAAGCCACAGCGGAGCAGAAACATAGGCCATGGCCCCAGTAAGGATCATGGCGCGATGCACGGCCTGGAAGCCCGGCTCGGTGATGAGGCGGAAATTCATCAGGTTGCCCTGGCACCACCGGCGGTCACGCTGAAGTTCTTCAATGAGATTGGAAGGCTGTTGCTCGTAACTGCCGTCCAGATCCGCAACCAGCCAGATGTGATAACCCGCCCTGCGCATGAGGGCGGCTTCGACAAAATCATGCGAAAGGATTTCACCGGAAAGTCCCCCGGAGCCGGGCAGCCTGGCAAGCGCGCAATGGTTCATGAACGGCTCGACGCGAATGATGGCGTTATGCCCCCAGTAATGAGATTCCCCAAGCTGCCAGAATTGCATGCCGGAAGTGAACAGGGTGCCTACCACCCGTCCCGCAAACTGCTGGATGCGCGCGTGAAAGGTCGTCACGCCGCAGGCTCGCGGCGCGGTCTGGATGATGCCGGCTTGCGGGTTCGATTCCATCAGCGCGACAAGTTTCGTGAGTGTTTTGCCGGTCATGACGCTGTCGGCATCGAGCACCACCATGTATCGGTAATTCCTTCCCCAGCGGCGACAAAAGTCAGCCACATTTCCGGCTTTTTTCCTGGCCCGGTGCTTGCGACGACGGTAATACAGGTTCAAACCTTTTCCCGATTTCTCGCGCAGCGCGGACCATGCTGCAAACTCTTCTTCCTGCAAAGACGGGGTGTAGGTATCGGAAAGCACATAAATATCGAAAAGCCCGGCATGCCCGCTTTCCAGGAGGGATTCGCAGGTGGCCCTCAAGCCGGCGAAAACAGGGCCTGGAGGCTCGTTGCAAATGGGCATGATGATGGCCGTGCGCGCATCCTCGCCCAGGTTGTGCGCATCGGCCATTTCCAGTGAGAGTGCATGCGGATCGGGATGAAGCTGAACCCAGAACCCCATCAGCGCGGTGACGAATCCTGCCGTAACCCAGCCAAACAGTACCACAAAAAGGACGAGTTGCAGCAGGTGCAGGGCCGGATGCGCATACTCGAAAGGCTGTGCGTAAGACAGCAGGTCGACGGCGAACGCGGAGCTTGCTGCCACGATCAGGAGCAATATCCCTCTCCTTCTGTAGGCGGCCTCTTCCCATGGCAGAAGGCCTGCATCTTCATGGTCTACGCTGAATTTTCCCTGGAAACATCGTTGCAGGCCCTGCCAGAACCCCGTCCAGGGGCGAGGGGTCATGCTGCCACGGCGAATGGGCGGGAAAGATCGAATGGATCGGCTCGGCATTTTGCGTCCTCGTTTCAAATGCTAACAGGAGCACCTAACGCAGAATTCGTGCCAGCAGATCCTAATTGCATGATCGGTAAGCAAATGACCGATGATCTGGAGGATGGAATCCACCATTTTCAGAATTGCTCCGTCGTTCCCGGACGACTCATGTTGCTTCCTTTCGTCCCATGGAGGCAGTTACACGATGAAAAATAGGGAAAAATCCTCTGTCGTCAAAACGAGACAAAGCCGATCTTTCCACTTTTTCTGTGGATAACCTTGTTGAAAATGGGTGGAGGATGGCCAGAATTTCGCTGAAATCAAGGCTCGCCGCACCCCTGCCTGTTTTTTTGGCATCCTTTTTTCTTCACAGGAACAACAAGATATGGTATTCGGAAGGGATGATTCGGATGGTTGACATTTTCTCGGACTTCAGGGCCCGGGACCGTTGCCGCTGTGAAAAACTTCCCTTCGTATCGACCAAGGGCAATGTCATGTTGGGCAGTTCGGCGCTAGAGGATGCCCGACGCTTTCACTGGAGCGCTTTATTGAAGTTTTTTTCCGTGCTTGTCCGCATACATCCGCTCGTCGGCGATCTGCATCAGCCTGTCCCTTTGCAGGTTCTCGGAGACGGACACCGTTCCCGAGCTCGCTCCTGCGCAATCGAATCCTTCCTCGCGCAGGCTGCTGATGGCGTCATGAAGCAGTTCGGCAAGGCAGGAGGGATCGGAACGAGAGCAGGTGATCGCGAATTCGTCCCCGCCCAGCCTGTGAAGCTTCGCCTCCTTCGGCAACAGCATCGCAAGGACTTCCGCGAAGCGGCAGAGCAGGGCGTCCCCCATCTTGTGGCCGTACGTGTCGTTGTAATGCTTGAGTCCGTCCAGATCGATGAAGGTGAGACTTCCCGAATCGGGAAGGGCCGAAATCGATGTTTCTAGCGCATAGCGGTTGGGAAGGCCGGTGAGCATGTCGGTTTGCGCCATTTTCTGGCTGCGAAGCAGCCTCTCCAGGGCGTCCTCCCTCTCCAAGTGGATCCGGGCAAATTGCCTCGCAAGAACGAGCGCAAGGAGAATCGCTTCCACCGAGACGGCAGCGAGCCCGACATGCTCCATGGTCCAGGTATCGGACCCTTTCAACCCATTGAGGGAAATCGCAGCGGAACCCAGGACGAAAAATGCGAAAATTGCGAGAAGGTAAAGTCTTGCGACCGGGTTTCCCTTGACGGCGCATGAAATGCCCGCTACGAGCCCGTAGCAAAGGAAGAGCGCAACGCCGTAGCGGTCGAATTCGAGAGACCAATGGGGCAGGATCGCTGAAAAAACGATGAATGAAGCGAGCACGCCAAGAACGGTTTTTCCGGCTTCATGCAGCCTCGAACCCTTCCCGATTTCGAGAAGGGACATCACGAAAATCACATAGGCGCAATTGGAAAACAGGATGGGAAGGCTGATCAGATAGAACCAGTGCATGCCGAAAATATCCGGAAAAACGAGCAGCGCCGTTCCGTTGTAGAGGAGGTTTCCGAGGATGAAAAGCGAATACATGGCTTCGGTCCTGCTCCGCCTCGCTGCCGAAATGGCTGCATAGTAGATCCCGAGGCCGAAAAGAAGTCCGAGACAGAACAGCACCAGCGCATTTCCTGACCGGGTCGCCTGTCGGTAATGCGGGAGCGTATCCGCATAGGGCACCGGGTCTGCAAGGTAGAAAGGCGAGTCGATTCCGATTTCGATCCGGTATTGCCCCGGTTGGAGTGAAAACTCCCGGCCGTGACGAAGGAAGAAAGGATTTTCTGCAGTGCTTTCGATCCCGCCTTTCGCGCTCGCAACGAGCTTTCCCGCATCGTCGTAAATTTTCTCCGAAAATCTTCCGATCACGCTGGTATTTCTGAAGTCAACGACCAGCCCTTCCTTGCCTGCCGATTCGAATCTTCCCTTGAAATGATAGCTCCCGCCTGTTTTTGAAAGCCCGGAAACCGGATTTCCCGACCGATCGTACCAGTTTCCGTGAAGTTCGGGTGGGGACGCATCACAAATCCTGCAGAGGACCGCCAGCGCAATCAATGCAAGGAAAAGGGCTCGTGTCGGGAAAGCGGGCATGAATCCTGGAAAAATCGGGAAGCAATCTGGAAGTATAACGCTTCAGGCGGGTTGCAGGCGCGCCTGGCAGCAGAATCATGCTGCCGAATTTTATTCGCCTGGATTTGGCGTATGTACTACGATCAGTACGGATCGGGGGAATTTTGAACGGGTGGTACCTCGACAGTAACAACATCCTTCCTCGCAACAAGCATAAAATCACGCATTAGATTTCAGAATTCTAAATTATGCCCCCATATATGCCCCCATGCAATTTTTTATCGAGAAATTGATCTGCCGAACAATTCGTTCACTTGTTTTATTATTTCTTCTGACGCATAATGAACAAATGGAAGTATCGGTTTTAATCAGTTGTCCTGCTGCTTGAGCAAAACGAGACGCAAATAGCGGCTTATCGACCCGCGAGGTCATGGGCATGGCGAACCGAACCACGGCCACCTTTTTTGAAAGGGAGGTGGCGAGGTGGTGACGGCGCAAAAAAACTGTAAAATATTTTCCATCCCCCTGGGGACCCGCGTCGAGAGGCAGGGACTAGCAGCCTGTCGGACTTGAACTGCTGACAGGGTGTTTATGAACCGAATTTTTCCGAATTTGGCCGAATTTTCGCAAAAAACGCACGATTCCCCCTCGATTTCCCTACTGCGGACGCAATGCGG
>JAJZTT010000103.1 GCA_021848705.1 Pseudomonadota bacterium | reverse complement strand
AAGGCCCATTTCGGGGGGGCGATTATGCTTTCGTATCATTTATAAAAGGGGTTATATATGAAGTGGAAGTTTTTGGCTGCGTCCGTCGCCTTGATGATGGCAAGCCAGTCGGTGTTTGCTGAAGATGAAAAGGAAGGCGAGCCGCCCATTCCGGAGGTGCATGCCCTCAGCATGAATCTCGGCCTTGCATCCCAGTACGTGTACAGGGGGCTTGCCCAGACCAACGGCAATCCTGCGGTACAGGGCGGGGTCGATTATGCTTACAAGGGCTTTTTCTATGTCGGCGCATGGATGTCGAATTCCAGCTATTTCAACGATTTGATGAACGGCGCGAGCTCCAGCCTGGAAATGGACGGCTACGCCGGATTCAAGGGAAAGATCAGCGGAGACTGGAAGTATGATGTTGGCTTCCTGCATTACGATTATCCTGGAACCTACCCGGCCGCCTCGCTGGCTGCAGCCAAGCTGGTGACTCCGAATTCCAATGAAGTGTATGCATCGGTCGGCTACAGGAAGCTCTGGGTGAAATATTCCCGCGCCACCGGCACTCTGTTCGGAATTCCCAATTCTTCAGGCACCTATTACCTGGAAGCGAACGGGGACTTCCCGATCCTGGATACCGGATTCATCCTTTCCATGCATGCGGGCAGGCAGAGCTTCAGGGGGATTGCTCCGGACGGCTCGACCAATGACAGCCTGTTCTCCTATACGGATTACAGGGTTGGCATCAGCAAGGACATCCACAAGTACATCCTTTCACTGGCCGCCACCACCACCAATGTCAAGGCGGCGAGCTATACCAATCTTTTCGGCAGGAACACGGCTGCCGGCCACGTGGTATTTTCCATCTATCGCGAGTTCTGAGCGATCTGCCGGGCGGGTTCCTGCCCGGCAATTTTCCAGTTGCGCCGGTAATATTAGAAGTTTATAATATTCTCAAATTACCTGATGTTGGCGCCATTCCAAATTTTTAAAGTGGCCTACAATGGGGTATACGTGTTTGCTTATCCAGCGCAATTTAACACAGGAGAATCAGTATGGCACATATCGTAATTCTGGGAGCGGGGACCGGAGGCATGCCTGCCGCGTATGAAATCAAGGAGGCGGTCGGCAAGGATCATCAGGTCACGGTCGTCAATGCATCCGAAAAATTCCAGTTTGTGCCTTCCAATCCTTGGGTCGCGGTGGGCTGGAGAAAGAAGGAAGACATCACCTTCGAGATCAGGCCCTACCTGGAAAGAAAGGGCATCAAATTCATTGCGCAGATGGTCACCAAAATCGATGCCGACGCCAACAGGCTGGTTCTCGCCAATGGAGAGGTCGTGAATTATGACTATCTCGTCATCACCACCGGCCCCAAGCTCGCTTTCGATGAAGTGGAAGGTTCCGGTCCGGTGAACGGCTATACCCAATCGGTCTGTACGGTCGATCATGCAGTGAAGGGGTACGATGCCTATCAGAAATTCGTCGAGAACCCCGGGCCCATCGTGGTGGGTGCCATGGCCGGCGCGAGCTGCTTCGGGCCCGCCTACGAATTCACTTTCATCCTCGACGCCGATCTCAGGAAGCGCAAGATCCGCGACAAGGTGCCGATGACTTTCGTCACTTCCGAGCCTTATATCGGCCACATGGGGCTCGCCGGGGTGGGCGATTCCAAGGGGATGCTGGAATCCGATCTGCGCGCCAAGCACATCAAGTGGATCACCAATGCCAAGGTCACCAAAGTGGAACCCGGAAAGATGCATGTTTCCGAGTACAACGACAAGGGGGAAGTGATCAGGGAACACGAGCTTCCTTTTGCCTATTCCATGATGCTTCCCTCCTTCAAGGGCGTGGACGCGGTGGCGAGCGTGGAGGGCCTTTGCAATCCGAGAGGCTTCGTCATCATCGACGAGCATCAGCGCAGCAAGAAATACAGGAACATCTTCTCCGCAGGCGTTTGCGTCGCGATTCCGCCCGTGGAAGTCACCCCGGTCCCGACCGGTGCCCCCAAGACCGGTTTCATGATCGAAACCATGGTGACCGCGATCGCGCACAACATCCGCGATGAACTCGCTGGAAAACCGGCCACCGAGTCCGGCACCTGGAACGCGATCTGCCTCGCCGACATGGGCGATACCGGGGCGGCATTCGTCGCCATTCCCCAGATCGGTCCGCGCAACGTGAGCTGGTTCAAGAAGGGCAAGTGGGTGCATCTTGCGAAAATCGGCTTCGAGAAATACTTCATGAGAAAGATGAAGAAGGGAACTTCCGAACCGATTTACGAGAAGTACCTGCTGTCGAAGATCGGCATAGAGAGGCTGAAATAGGCCGATTTTCGGGACTGCGATGGCAGCCGTGAGTTAGCCGGGAGGAAGGTATGGACAGGTACTGGCGCGAGATCGTCCTGACCCTGATCGTCAAGGTGTTCGTACTTTCCCTCATCTGGTACGCATGGTTCTCGAATCCCCAGGACGAACGCCTGGACGATGCGGCAGTCGCAGCCCGCATGCTCAATTCCCACATCGTAAAGGATTCAAGCCATGGTTCCATCCACTGAGCTCGTAGACCTGTCGCGCCTGCAATTTGCCGCGACGGCGCTGTATCACTTTCTTTTCGTGCCGCTGACCCTCGGCCTTTCCTTCCTGCTCGTCATCATGGAGTCGGTCTACGTGATGACCGGCAAGGAAGTGTACAAGGACATGACCCGGTTCTGGGGCAAGCTGTTCGGCATCAATTTCGCCCTCGGCGTCACCACCGGCATCACCATGGAGTTCCAGTTCGGCACGAACTGGGCCTATTATTCCCATTACGTGGGCGACATTTTCGGCGTGCCGCTCGCGATCGAGGGACTGATGGCGTTCTTCCTGGAATCGACCATGGTGGGGTTGTTCTTCTTCGGTTGGGACCGGCTCTCCAAAGTCAAGCATCTCATGGTGACCTTCCTGGTCGCCCTGGGATCCAACCTTTCCGCATTGTGGATCCTGATCGCCAACGGCTGGATGCAGAATCCGGTCGGCGCCGAATTCAACTACCACACCATGCGGATGGAAATGACCAGCATCACCCAGTTGCTGTTCAACCCGGTCGCCCAGGTCAAGTTCGTTCACACCGTATCCGCGGGCTATACGACCGCCTCCATGTTCGTGCTCGGCATCAGTGCGTATTACCTGCTCATCGGGCGTGACAAGGCATTCGCGCTGCGCTCGATCGCAGTCGCTGCAGGGTTCGGCCTCGCTTCCAGCCTTTCGGTCATCGTGTTGGGCGACGAATCCGGCTACACCGCGGGCGAAGTGCAAAGGGTGAAGCTGGCGGCGATCGAAGCCGAATGGCACACAGAGCCTGCGCCTGCTGCGATTACCGCGATCGGTTATCCGAACGAGGAAGCGCAGAAGACGGATTTTGCGGTCAAGATTCCTTATTTGCTGGGATTGATCGCGACCCGCTCGGTCGACGAAAAAATCACCGGAATCGCCGAACTCAAGACCGAGAACGAGGCGAAGATCCGCCAGGGGATGATCGCCTACGGCGCGCTCGAGAAGCTCAAGGCCGGAGACAAGTCGGATGATACGAAGGCGACCTTCGAGAAAACCAGGAGGGATCTGGGGTACGGCCTGCTGCTTAAGAAATACACGCCCAATGTCGTCGATGCGACCGATGTCCAGGTCCGGGATGCGGCGAATGACACCATTCCGAGGATCGCCCCGCTGTTCCTGACCTTTCGCGTCATGGTGGCGATCGGATTCTGGATTCTCATGATCTTCTCGCTCACCTTCTATTTCGTGGCCAAGCGCACCATCGAAAACAAAAAGACGTTGCTGAAGCTCGCGCTATACAGCATACCGCTTCCCTGGATCGCGGCAGAAATGGGGTGGTTCGTTGCCGAATATGGAAGGCAGCCCTGGACGATTTCCGGCATCCTGCCGACCCATCTCAGCACGTCGAGCCTCGCGCCTTCCAGCCTGTATTTCAGCCTGTCCGGCTTCATCGGGTTTTACAGCCTGCTGCTGGTCGCCGAGCTTTACCTGATGTTCAAATACGCGAGGCTCGGGCCGCAAAGCCTGCATACCGGCCGCTACGGCAATTGAGGAGGAAGTCATGATATTCGATTACGAAACGCTGAAAGTCATCTGGTGGCTCTTCGTCGGAGTGCTCCTGATCGGTTTTGCCGTCACGGACGGTTTCGATCTCGGGGTGGGGGCCTTGCTTCCCTTCCTTGGAAAGAACGACGAGGAACGCCGTGTCATCATCAATTCGGTTGGCGCGACCTGGGACGGCAATCAGGTCTGGTTCATCACCGCGGGCGGCGCGCTGTTCGCCGCCTGGCCGCTGGTGTATGCCACCGCATTCTCCGGATTCTACATCGCGCTGATATTGACGCTGTTCGCGCTCTTTTTCAGGCCGGTCGGATTCGACTACCGGAGCAAGGTGGAGGATCCCCGCTGGAGAAGCGCCTGGGACTGGGGCCTTTTCGCAGGCGGCTTCGTGCCGAGCCTCATCTTCGGCGTCGCATTCGGAAATCTGCTGCAGGGCGTGCCGTTCCAGTTCGATCCGGACATGCGGGTCACCTATACGGGTAGCTTCTTCGGGCTGCTCAATCCCTTCGCGCTGCTTTCCGGCGTGGTCAGCCTCTCGATGCTGGTGATGCACGGCGCGACCTACCTCAGGATCCGCACCACGGGGGATATCGAGAAGCGGGCGGTCATGGCGGGGAGATTGGCCGCCATCGTCCTCATCATCTCTTTCGTCGGGGCTGGAATCTGGGTGATGCAGGGGATCGAGGGATACAGGATCGTCTCGATGCTGTCCCCGAACGT
The DNA here is from genome assembly GCA_021848705.1 of Pseudomonadota bacterium. Taxonomy (GTDB): domain Bacteria; phylum Pseudomonadota; class Gammaproteobacteria; order Burkholderiales; family JABEVD01; genus JABEVD01. The sequence goes on along the minus strand of JAJZTT010000103.1, from coordinate 4,845 downwards.
CGAATCCACCCCGCTCGACAAGGTGGTGGAAAAGGCTGCGGGCGCCTGGATGTCCAACTATGACAGGCAACCCCTGCTGTGGATTGCGCCGATTCTCGGAGTCGCGGGCGCCGCGCTCACCATCGTCCTTTCCGCGGCGGGGCGCTCGATCCTGGCCTTCGTGACGAGTTCGATCTCGATCGCAGGCGTGATTTTCACCGCGGGGATCGCCATGTTCCCCTTCGTCATGCCTTCGAGTTCGGACCCGAGAAGCAGCCTCACCATCTGGGATGCGGTATCCACGCATGGCACGCTGCAGATCATGTTCTGGGTGGTGCTGATCTTCCTCCCCATCATCCTCGCCTACACTTCCTGGGTTTACAGGGTGCTGCGAGGCAAGATCACGGTGGAGACGATCCGCGCGAACGATCACAGTGTTTACTGAAAAGGACTGAAATCATGTGGTATTTTTCCTGGATTCTGGGCGTTGGACTCGCCATGGCTTTCGGCATCATCAACGTGATGTGGCTGGAAGCGGAATATTTCTGCAGGGCCGATCTCGAAGCGGAAAGGAAGAAGGGGTAGAATCGCGTTTTTGTCCGGAATCTGCCCATGGAGTTCTTCGAAGCCGTCGAAAGAGATGTCACCATCGCGCTGGAGGAGGATGTGGGGGATGGGGATCTCACCGCCCGCCTGATTCCGGAAGATGCCGTTGCGGTTGCGAACGTGGTGAGCCGGGAGGATGCGGTGCTTTGCGGTTCTCCCTGGTTCGAGGCGGTCTTCAGGAGGCTCGATCCGGCGGTGGACATCGTCTGGCATATCCCGGAAGGCGGGAAAGTCGGGCAGAACCAGTTCATCTGCACGGTGAAAGGCAATGCGAGAGCGCTCCTCACGGCAGAGAGGAGCGCCCTCAATTTTCTCCAGCTTCTCTCGGCGGTTTCTACGAGGACGAGAAGCTATGTCGATGCGGTTGCGGCTACGCGTGCCGTGATTCTCGACACCAGGAAAACCATTCCCGGACTCAGAATCGCTGAAAAATATGCGGTGAGGATCGGGGGTGGGCAGAACCAGAGGATGGGACTCCATGACGCCATCCTCATCAAGGAAAACCACATTCTGGCTTCCGGCGGCGTGAAGCGCGCGCTTCAGGAAGCCGGAAAGATGGGGGAGGTTCCGGTGCAGATCGAAGTGGAGAATCTCGAAGAGCTGGATGAAGCGATCGAAGCTGGCGCGAAGCTGATTCTTCTCGACAATTTCACCATGGAAAAAATGGAACAGGCTGTGAAGCTCGTTGCAGGGCGGGCGAAACTGGAGGCCTCGGGCGGGGTGAGCCTCGGCACCGTGCGAAGGATCGCGGAAACCGGCGTCGACAGGATTTCGATCGGTTCGCTTACCAAGGACATCCATGCGGTCGACCTTTCCATGCGCTTCGAGATGAGCCAGCTCGTCTAGCCGTTGGCGTAATCCTCCAGCACCTTCAGGAACTCGTCCCCGTATCTGGCCAGTTTGGACTGGCCCACCCCGGGCAATTTGCCCAGCTCCGGCAGGCTTTGCGGACGACGATTCATGATTTCGAGCAGCGTGCTGTCGTGGAAAATGACATAGGGCGGCACGCCCTGTTCTCTTGCAAGCTCCAGCCGTTTTGCCTTGAGCAGGACCCAAAGCGGATCGCTTTTCGCTTCAGTATAGCCTTCGCGCAAGGACTGTCCGCGACTCCTCTTTCCCTTTTCGAATGCCGCATCCCGCCTCATGAAGACCTGTTTTTCACCGCGCAAAATCTGGCGGGATGCTTCGGCAAGCCTCAAACCGCCATGTCCTTCGATGTCCACGTCCAGGAATCCGCCAGCCACCAGTTGCCTGAATACGCTGCTCCATTGAATTCTGTCCAGGTCCTTGCCGATGCCGAAGGTGGAAATCCTGTCGTGACCGAACTGGCTCATCCTGGGGGTCGATTTGCCGAGGAGTATGTCGATGAGATGGGATGCGCCGAATCGCTGCCCTGTGCGATAAACACAGGACAGGGCCATTTGCGCTTCCCGGCTGGCATCCCATGTTAGTGCGGGGCTGAGGCAGTTGTCGCAATGGCTGCAGTTTCCGGGGTGCGCCTCGCCGAAATAGCGCAGGATGCCCTGATGGCGGCAATCGGTCGATTCGCAGAAACCGAGCAGGGCCTCCAGCTTCTGCATTTCCACGCGCTTTCTTTCTTCCGCAGCCTCGCCGGATTGCAGCATTTGCCGCATCGAAACCACGTCAGAAAGTCCATATATCATCCAGGCATCTGCGGGAAGCCCGTCGCGGCCTGCACGTCCGGTTTCCTGGTAATAGGCTTCCATGCTTTTGGGTAGGTCGAGATGGGCGACGAAGCGCACGTTGGGCTTGTCGATGCCCATGCCGAATGCGACGGTCGCCACCATGATGATCCCTTCCTCGCGCAAAAAACGCATCTGGTTGGCGTTTCTGCTTTCCGCGTCCATTCCTGCATGGTATGGCAGCGCATTCCATCCCTTCGATTTCAGCCAGGCTGCGGTTTCATCCACTTTCCTGCGCGACAGGCAATAGACGATGCCGGAGTCGTCCGGATGTTCGGATTCGAGGAAATGCTCGAGCTGTCTTTTCGCATCGTTCTTCTGCATGATGCGATAGCGGATGTTGGGGCGATCGAAACTCGAGACGAATTGCCCTGCCCGGGAAAGGGAAAGGTGTTCCACGATCTCGCGTCGGGTGGGGGCGTCCGCAGTCGCGGTGAGCGCAATGCGCGGCACAGCGGGGAAGCGTTCCCCGAGCACGGAAAGCATGCGGTATTCCGGCCGGAAATCATGTCCCCACTGGGAGACGCAGTGGGCCTCGTCGATGGCGAAAAGGGAGATACCATGTCCGGCCTGGAGCCTTTCCAGAAAATTCAGGAAAGTTTCGGTGACGAGGCGTTCCGGCGCGACGTAGAGAAGCTTGATTTCCCCGGATGCGAGGCGTCTTGCCACTTCTCTCGACTCGAAAGGATCGAGGCTGGAATTGAGGTATGCGGCCGGCACACCGAGCTGGCGGAGCGCATCCACCTGGTCCTGCATCAGGGCGATGAGCGGGGAGACCACGATGCCCGCTCCGGGTCTCATGAGGGCGGGGATCTGGTAGCAAAGCGACTTCCCACCGCCAGTGGGCATCAGCACCAGAGCATCCCCTCCGGATGCGACCTGCCGGATGATTTCCTGTTGATTCCCCCTGAAGGAATCGTAGCCGAAAACCTCCCGGAGAATTTCCAGGTCGGTCATTTCAATTGAAGCGGCAGCCTCCGCATCCCCCCGGCGGGCAGGATGGCTCGGAAGAGGCATTCATGACCGGAGGGGCTGGAATCGAAAGCAGCTTTTCCAGTTGAATGCTGCCGCATTTCGGGCAATGCGGAGTGTCCGATCCGCGAACGAGGGTTTCGAAAGTTTCCTGGCAATTCTGGCACTGGTAATCGTAGATGGGCATGGTCGGCTCAAATCATGAAAATGATGGCAATGACGATCAGGACGAAAACAGCGAATCCGGCCCAAAGCACGATGCTGCCCGGCTCCCTGTTCCGCCTGATTTCGGAGAGGTTTTCATAATCGGTGAGAATGGCGAGCTGCTTGGTCGCTTCGAAGGAGTCGAATGCCCTGGAAATGCCCAGCGTGGGCGGGTTGTCTCCGGGTTCCTGGCTTTCTTCCACGAAATAGCTGCTGAAGGATTCCGTTTCATTGTGTCTGACCGGATTCTTCGAGCACTCCTTCAGGTCGGATGCGAATTCCTTCGCGCTCTGGTAGCGATCCTCCGGGTTCTTGGCGAGCGCTTTCGCCACGATGAAGTCGAGCATTTCCGGCAATTCATGCCGCAGGGATTTCGGCGGAGGGGGATTGAAATTCACGATCTGGTACATGATCGAGTGCACATTGTCCCCCTTGAAGGGCGGCTCGCCGGTCAGCATTTCATAGAGCACGATGCCGAGCGAAAAGATGTCCGTCCTGTGATCGGTGTGGCGCCCTGCCACCTGTTCCGGAGACATGTACTGTGGGGAGCCCATCACCATTCCCGTCATGGTTTTGATGGCGGATGACGGGATCCTGGCGATGCCGAAATCGGTGATCTTGGCGATGCCGTTCCTCAGGATCATGATGTTGGATGGCTTGATGTCGCGGTGGACGATGTTTTGTTCGTGGGCGTAGGAAAGGCCTTCAGCCACCTGCCGGGCGATGTCTAGCACCCTTTCCACATCGAGCCGCCTGCCGGAATCCAGTATCTGCCGCAGTTCCTGTCCTTCGAGATATTCCATCGCCATGAAGGCGATCTTGTCGCTTTTCCCGAAATCGAACAGGCTGATGATGTTGGGATGATTGATCTTCCCGGTCGCTCTGGCTTCCTGGTAGAAGCGTGCCTCATATTCCTGAAACTCGTCATCCGAAAGGTTGAGGGAGAGCGTCTTGATCGCGACGATTCGTTCGAGGACAGGGTCGCGCGCCTTGTAGACGACGCCCATGGCTCCTCTCCCGAGCTCGGAAATGACTTCGTATCTGCCGATCTTGTCCGGAAGCATGGCGCTAGTTCATGTTTTTCTTCACGCTGCGAAAAACGCTTCCCCACATGGGATGTCCTGCCTCTGCTGGAGCGAGATCGAACTTCGGGTCGATGGCGAGCGCCCTGGAAAACTCCTGGCGGCACAAGGTTTCCCTGTTCGATATGCAGTAGGTGAAGGCCAGATACTTGTGTGCCTGTACCTGGTCGGCAGTGGAGGAAAGGCCGGTGTCGAGCGCTCCCTGCAGGTCTGCGATGGTTTCCTGGTAACTTCCGTCTTCGTAATGCCGGATGCCGGAGGCAAGCATTTCCTTTGCCTTGTTGTTCAGTGGCGCCTGC
>JAJZTT010000102.1 GCA_021848705.1 Pseudomonadota bacterium | reverse complement strand
CCCCTCGTTGATCGCCCCCATCACCGCATTGGTATCGGCATGGCCGGTGAGCATGATGCGGATCATCTCCGGCTGGATCTCCTTCGCCCTCCTCAGCAATTCCGCTCCGTTCATGCCTGGCATGAAGTAATCGGAGATCATCAGCTGAAAGTTCTCGGTGGACAGCAGGTCGAGCGCTTCTTTTCCATTGGAAGCGGTGGAGATGCGGTAATTCTCCCTCCTGAAGATCCTCTGCAACGCGCGCAGCACATTGAGTTCGTCGTCGACCAGCAGGATGCGGTAGGATTGCTGCGCAGGTTCCACGGGTAATCCGGGGCTTCCGGTGAAGAGAGACTGGTAGTCGTTCATTCCCCCCCTCCCACCGGAAACCTGATCTCCACTTCCGTTCCCGTGCCCTTCACGCTTTCGATTCCGATGCTTCCGCCATGTGCGGTCGCGATGTCGCGGCTCACGGTGAGCCCGAGTCCGGTTCCCGAACCGACCGGCCGCGTGGTATAGAAAGGATCGAAGACCCTGGAAAGGGAATCTTCAGGGATGCCGCATCCGTCGTCCGAGATGCCGATCTGGATTTCACCCGAATCGAAGCGGCTGGAAATGCGGATTCTTCCCTCGCCCTCGATCGACTGAACCGCATTCAGCAGGATGTTGAGCAGCATCTGGTTGATGTGACCCGGAAAGCAAGCGAATGGGGGAAGGGGGGAAAGGTCGTATTCGAATTCGATCCTGCCCCCGGCCTGCCCGGCAACCAGCTCCCCCACCGAACGGAGATTCTCGCAAAGATCGACCGAACTTTTCCCGGAACCGTCCACGCTGGAAAAATCCTTGAGATTGGAGACGATCCTCGCCACCCTGTCCACTCCGGTCACCGATTCTTTTAGCAGCAGCGAAAAGTCCTCGAGCACGAAATCGAGATCCTTCTCCTTCCAGTAAAGGGAAACCGATTCGCCATCGAGGCCCGAAAGCCCTTTCAGGTCCTTCAGGTAATTTTCGGCCGTGGCCAGATTGCTGCGCACGAATCCGAGCGGATTGTTGATCTCGTGCGCGACCCCTGCCGCGAGCTGGCCGACCGAAGCGAGCTTTTCGGCCTGATAGAGTTGCCGTTGCGCGATCTCGATGGTTCCGACCTGCTCCTTCACCCTGAGATCGAGTTCCGCAGCGAGCTTCCTGTATTGCTGCTCGGATTTGAGCAGGGAATGGTGTTTTTCCTGCAATGCCTCGTAGTCGGCATGAACCGCCTCCAGATGGAGTTCGGATGCCATCCTGTATCGCCTCGTTTCCTTCAGCAGGGCCGTCACCAGGCCGGCTGCCCCCTTCAGGCGCGCCTCATCGCAGGAAGCTTCCAGATGTCCGAGCGGCTCCAGTTCGAGACGGAGTGAAATGCTCTTCCTCCCCTCGCCCGCCCGCCCGAGGAGCCATTCTCCCTTCGAGGAAACCAGCGCATATTCCCCGCCGAGGATCATCGCAAGATGCTTCCCCAGGGATTCCAGTCCGGCTCCGGAAAGCAGTTCGGAAAGATCGGCTTCCCGGTCGAAGCTCATGAGCCACCCTCCATCACCGCGCTGACGAATCCGGCCAGGCTGAGTCCATGCTCCTGTTCGAGATCGAAATCAGCATCGAGCGAAAGATAGACCGGATGGAGCAGCGCCTCCAGCGTCTCCCGCACGCCTTCCCCGCGCACTGCGGAAGCGAAGATCACGGGCCATTTCGTGCTCTTCCATCTTGCCAGGACTTCCTCCTCTTCAAGGATTCCCGGCAGGTCGCGCTTGTTGTACTGAACCACAAGCGGAAGATCCTCGAAGGAAATCCCCACCCTGCCGGCATTCTCGGCGAGATTCCTGAAGGATTCCGCATTGTTGAGGCTCTGGTTCTTCTGTGAATCGGCGATGAAGGCGACACCGTCCGCGCGGGAAAGCACCGCCTTCCTGGTTCCGTCGTGGATCACCTGGCCCGGAACGGTGAACAGCCTGAATTTGACCATGAGCCCGGAAGGCGCGCGAAAACCCACCGGAAGCAGATCGAAGAAAAGCGTCCTGTCGTTCTGCGTCTCGAGCGTCATCAGTTCCCCCTTCAACTCCGTTCCCAGCATTTCGTGGAGCAGCATCAGGTTGGTGGTCTTGCCCGACAGCGCTGGGCCGTAATACACCAGCTTGATGACGAGTTTTCCGGCTTCTTCGTCGTAATCGGCCATATCTTATTCGAAATCCTCCAGAAGGAGCGAACCGTCCGGCCCCCATTTCACACGCGTGATTCCGGGACTCTCCTCTTCAAGGCGCCTCAGCTCCAGTTCCTGTCGGGTCAGCTTTCCCTGCTGCATCCGCACCAGATCGGCAAGCCTCCTGTTCTCCATCAGGAGGTGCCTGCGATCCGCAGCCTGCCGGAGCGAGAGCGCAAACTCCGGATCGTCCCACGGCTTCGGAATGAACCTGAAGATCTCCACCCGGTTGATCGCGGAAATCAACGCTCCGAAATCGGCATAACCACTCAGGATGATCCGTTCCGCATCCGGCTGGATTTTCCTGAATTCCTCAAGAAAGGAAACACCGTCCATCTCGGGCATCCTGTAATCCGCGACCACCACGTCATAAGCCACGCCTTCCTTCGCCCTGGAAAGCGCGGCATGAGCGGAGGAGAAGGTTTCGAAATCCCATCCGCTCCCTTTCAGGGACCGCTTCAGCGCGTGCAGGATGTTTTCCTCGTCGTCGACTGCAATGATTCTCATGGCTCAATCCCCCTGGATTTTTACGTAAATGCCGAGTTCCTTGCCCGTCGATTCCTGGTATCCGCGGATCTGTTCGATGAGCGATTCGTCCAGAACGTAGTCCTTGGAAAGCAGCAGCAGGCCGTCCCCGGCCATGAGGTCGCGGGACAGGACCATGAGCGGCCTGAGCGCATCCACGCCGACCTTCATTTCCCGGGTCCGGGTTCGCGATTCCATCTGCACTCCGAGCATGGCGATAAAGGCGTCGACGACCTGCGGATCGTAACGCCTTCCCCTCCCCTCCAGCAGAAAATTGCAGGCATCGGAAGCAGACAACTGCTTCGGCAGGATCGCCCCCTGCATCAGGCCGTCGTATTCGTTTGCGACAGCGAGGATCCTCGCGCCGAGCGGAATGGCGAGACCCTGCAGTCCGTCCGGGTAACCCAGTCCGTCGAATCTCTCGTGGTGGGAACGGATGAAGCGGGCGGCATTTTTCAGGTTTTCCATTCCCATCAGCGCTGCCTGCCCGGTCTTGGTATGTTTGGCCATCTCCACCCTTTCCTCTGCATTGAGGCGGGTGACCGGTTTGGCGATGACATTGTCGGGAAGTCCGATCTTGCCGATGTCGTGGAGCAGGGCCGCGAACAGGATGTCCTGGACTTCGGATGCAGGCAATCCCATCTGCAGGGCAAGACGCCTGGCATGTTCCGCGACCCTCCTGGAATGACCGGAAAGCCCACCTCCGCGCAGCTCGATCAGGCTGGAAAAAACCTTGAGCGAGGTGAGAAAATTCTCCTTCAGCTTCCTGTTGGCCGATTCGAGCGAATCGTTCGCTCGCCTGATTTCCTCCGTCCTTTCGGCGACCTTGGCCTCCAGCCCTGCATTGAGTTCCTTCAGCTCCTCGTTCTGGCGTCTGGTGAGTTCCTCGAGCCTGTTTTTTTCCAGCACGAGAAAACGCTTTTCCAAGGCGTGCCTCACCGCGAGGAGAACGTCGTTGTCGTCCCACGGCTTGGAAATGTAACGGTAGATTTCGCCGCGATTGATCGCCGCGACCGTCGAATTCATGTCCGAATACCCGGTGAGCAGGATGCGCATCACTTCCGGATGGAGGCGCCGCACTTCCTCCAGGAACTGAGCGCCGCTCATCTCCGGCATCCTCATGTCCGAAATGACGAGATCGATTTTTTCCTTCTCAAGGACCCCGAGACCTGCAGCCCCGCTTTCAGCCACCAGCACCCTGCATCCCAAAGGTCTCAGAAGGCGCCTCAGGGCATTGAGTATGTTGACCTCGTCGTCCACGAGGAGCAGCGTCGCTTTCCTTTCGATCTCCATCAGACTGCCTTCGCCACCTTCTGACGGACCGGGAGGATCACCCTAAATGTGGTTCCCCGCTCGATCTCGCTCTCCACCTCGATCCTTCCTTCATGTTTTTGCATGATGCTGTAGGAAAGGGAAAGGCCGAGCCCGGTTCCCTTTCCGACCGGTTTCGTGGTGAAGAATGGATCGAAGATCCTGCCGAGGATTTCCTTCGGAATGCCCTGCCCGGTATCCGATATCTCCACCCAGACCTCCCCGCCAGAAATACCGGTCCTGACCTTGATGATGCCGCTGTCCCTGATGGCATGGGCCGCATTCACCAGGATGTTCATGAAAACCTGGTTGAGCTGAGAGGGAAGACATTCCACTTCGGGAATGCTCCCATACTCCTTCACCACGGTGGCCTTGTATTTCAGTTCGTTGTGAACGATGTTGAGCGTGCTCTCCAGTCCCCTGTGCAGATCCGCGAACTGCCATTCCGCCTCGTCCACATGGGAAAAATCCTTGAGATCCTGGACGATCTTCCTGACTCTTGCGATTCCCTCCTGGCTTTCATCGAGTAGCTCCAGGATGTCCTGGCGGATATAGTCGATTTCCAGCGTTTTCGCGAGTTCCTTCACCTTTTCTTCGGATGCGCCCTCCTCGTAGGCGGAAAGCACGGTGAAAATGTCCGAGATGTGCCTTTGCAGAGTGCCGAGATTGGAATTGACATAGCCGATCGGGTTGTTGATCTCGTGCGCGACGCCGGCAGCAAGCTGGCCGATGGAAGCCATTTTCTCGGACTGGAGAAGCTGGTTCTGCGCATCCTCGATCCTTTTGTTGAGCATCTGCAGTTCCTCCAGTCTCCCCTTCCTTTCGATGTGCATTCGGACATTGCCGAGCGCCAGGCTGACGAGATTGAGCAGTGCGGAGCCATGCGCCAGATCCTCTTCGCTGAAGGAAGGCATTCCCGGATTGCGGTTCACGCTGATGCAGCCAATCACTGCCTCCCGCTCCAGAAGCGGCCAGCAGATCGAGGAAAAACCCTCTTCCCTCCTTTTCTTGCCGGCCGGAAAGGAAAAACGCGGATCTTCCGATGCATCACCGTGCAGCAGCAGCGGTTGCCCATTCTTCACCACCCAGGCCATCACCCCGTCCCCGACCCTGTTTCCGATCACGCCTTCCGGCAGGTCGATCCCGGCCACGACGGCCAGCCCATCGTCTTCGACCAGCCCGAAACAACCGCTCTTCGCCTGGAATCCGTCCACGACATGCTTCAGGATCCTGCCGTAGAATGCCGTGACATCCCCGGATTCAACCGCTTCCAGGCCGAATCGGTGGAGATCGGAAATCCAGGAAATCTGCCTCATGGGGGAAAACTGCACCAATTCACTCCTTTCCAGACGAAACCGGGAAGCGTCTTTTCGATACCTCGGCAAAACAATCCTTCAGCCATGCGAAATCCAGCCCGAGCCTTTGCCAGGCTGCATGGGAAATTTCGGGTACGAAATCATATCCGGAATTTCCGATCGCGAGCGCATGGCAAAGCGCATTGGCGACATGCACCACGTCCGTGAGCGCTTCCCCGTCCGGATGGTGATGATCGCGGATCGCAACCTGCATGGTCCAGGGGAACTTCCATCGCGCGGCAATCGCATGACCGACCAGGCAATGGTCGACTCCCAGCACTTCCCGCTCGGCCTGGATCATTTCGCAATCCTCGCGCCTGGCATATTCCAGCGCCCTGCCGAATTCCCGGGTAAAATGCATTTCCAGCACCAGTTTCCCGATATCGTGCAGCAATCCGGCGGCAAAAGCCACCTCCTGATTCAAACCCACCCGGTTCGCGATCGCCCTCGCGCAACTCCCGGTTCCGGACCCGTGCTCCCAGAACGCCCTGGAATCGAGCCCTGAAAGTGTACCGATGATGCCGCTCGCCACCGCGATGGATCTCACGCTGTCGAAACCCAGCACCACCACCGCCTGGCGGATCGAACCGATTTTCGACGAAAAACCGTAAAAGGAAGAGTTTGCGACCCGCAGCACTTTCGAGGAAAGCCCCTGATCCTTGCCGATTTTCTCGACGAGTCTGGGAATGGAGATGTTTTCCTCTTCGAAACTTTCCAGGAGTTCCTCAAGAATCGAGGAAAGGGCAGGAAGCCCCTGCAGTTTCTCCAGCACTTCGTCGATCCGGATGGCGCTCATTTTCCTGTCCTGAATTCGATCAGCGCGGCCTTCACTCCGCGCATCAGGGGATCCCCGCCGTCGTGCCTGAAGAGACGCTCCACTTCCTGGACGATCTCCTCTGACCGATCTTCCTCCTCACCCCTCATCGAATCCTTCCGCTGTTTCTCTTCAACAGTCATCGCCATCCTTTGTCCTGAACACGACCATCGCCCCCTTTCCGCCCAGGGATGAATCGAGCGGGTAACAACGGAAGCATCCCTTTTCCTCGAGTTTTCCCTGTTCGCAAAGAGTCCCTTGCAGCGCTTCCCGGACGCAATCCGAAACCTGATCGGGAAGGCAGTCTCCAATCCATTTCCCGACCGCCTCCCCGAATTCGCCCCTTGCCTTCCGGTTGGCGAGCACGATCAAACCGGACTCGTCCACGCCGACCACCCCGATCGGAAGGCATTCGAGCACGTTCTGGGAAGCCTTCAACACGTCCATCGTGCGAAGCGCTTCCATGGTTCTGTCTTCCACGAGATGCTGCAGCGCCTCCTTGGAGTGCGAAAGCTCCTCGTTGGCGCTTTTGAGTTCATCGAGCAGCCTGTCCCGCTCGCGCCGTATCCCGTAACTCTGGAAGGCTTCGCGGATGGTTTCGCGCAGATGACCGTCGTCCCAGGGCTTGGTCAGAAATTTGTAGACGGCCCCCTCGTTGATCGCATCGGTCACCGAATTGAGGTCCGTATAGCCGGAAAGGACCATGCGGATCGAATCCGGATGGAGTCTTTTTGCCCTCCTCAAAAAGCTCACCCCATCCATTTCAGGCATCCTCTGGTCGGAGACGATCACCCCGACCTCTTCCCTCGCCATGAAAGCGAGCGCTTCCTTCGCGCTCGTGGTCTTGAGGATCCTGTAACCGTCGCGGCGCAACAGCCTGACGAGGGAATGCAGGATGTTTTCCTCGTCGTCGAGCAGCAGCAGGGCGGGCACATTCTCAGGCATGTCCGGCTGAATGTGCTTTCCGGATGAGAGCATTTCCCTCATTTCCGCTCCGGTGACCGGGCGGGAGAAATGATATCCCTGGATTTCGTCGCACCTTCTCCTCGAAAGGAAAGCGCGCTGTTCCTCCGTCTCCACCCCTTCTGCGATCACATCGAGCTTGAGGTCGTGTGCCATGGAGACGATGGCATTGACGATGGCCTCATCGTCCGGATCGGTCACGATGTCTGCGATGAAGGACTGGTCTATCTTGACCGCATCGATGGGAAAGCGCTTGAGATAGCTCAGCGAGGAATATCCTGTCCCGAAATCGTCGATCGAGATCCTGATGCCGAGTTTTTTCAGCGCATTCATGGTCGAGAAAATTCTTTCGTGATGCTGGAGCAGCACGGTCTCCACGATCTCCAGCTCCAGGCATTTCGCATCGAGCCCGCTCATTTCGAGCATTCCCTCCACTTCCTCCACGAAATCCTTTTCCATCAACTGGCGTGCGGAAACGTTCACCGAAACCGCGATGTCATGCCCCATCCCCATCCATGCAGCCGCCTCCCTGCATGCAGTGCAAAGGACCCAGCGCCCGAGCGCAATGACCATCCCCGTTTCTTCCGCGATGGGGACGAATTTCTCGGGGGAAACCAACCCGAGTTCAGGGTGGTTCCAGCGAACCAGCGCTTCCGCCCCGACGATTCTACCGGTCTGGAGATTCACCCTCGGCTGGTAATAGAGGATCAGTTCCATGCGGTCGATGGCGCGCCGCAATCCGTTTTCGAGCGCAATCCGCTCGACGAACTGGGCGGACATTCCGGTATTGTAGAATTCGCTGCGATTCCTTCCCTCTTCCTTCGCCCGGTACATCGCAGTCTCTGCCGACCTGAACAGCGTTTCAAAATTCTTTCCGTCTTCCGGAAAAACCGCGATGCCGATCGAAGCCGTGATGTCGAGCTCATGGGAATCGATTTCGAAGGGGCTGGAAAAACCATCGAGAAGCTTCCTCGCCACGCCAGCTGCAGCTTCCGCGTCGCATCCCGGAAGGAGGATGTGGAATTCGTCCCCTCCGAGGCGGCTCACCGTGTCTTCTTCACGCAGCGCACCCCTGAGCCTCGCGGCAGCCTCGCGAAGCAATCGGTCCCCGATCGGGTGCCCCAGGGTATCGTTGAAATTTCTGAAACGGTCCAGATCCAGCATCAGCAGGGAGAGACTGGATTTCTCCCGCTCCGCTGCCCGGATCGCCGAACCGGTCCGATCCGAGAGCAGCATTCGGTTCGGCAGCCCGGTCAATGAATCGAAATAGGCGAGCTGGTTGATCTTCTCCTCGAAAACCCGGTTCTCGGAAAGATCACCGAAAATGGCGATGTAGTTGGAAATGCTGCCTTCCTCGTCCCGGATCGCGCTGATCGAAGTCCAGGTCGAAAACAGGCTGCCATCCTTGCGCCGGTCGCTGAGTTCCCCCTGCCAGAAGCCGGATTTCTTGATCTGACTCCACATTTCCCGGTAAAAATCGCGATCGTACAGTCCTGAGGCGAACAGATCCGGCTTCTTGCCGATCACTTCTTCCTTGGAAAATCCGGTCATTCTGGTGACCGCCGGATTGATCTCGACGATCGCACCGTCCTTCCGGGCGATGACGATTCCCTGCCCGCTTTGCTCGAAGATCCTGGCATAGAGGCGGAGCTGCTGACCGGATTCGACCAGCTTGCCCTCGGTGCGCATTTTCTCGGCGATATCCCTGAAGAATCCCAGCAGCCTCTTCCTGCCCGAGATGTGCAGCACTGCCGCATGGACGGCGACATGACGGATTTCTCCCGATCTGGTCAGGATTTTCGATTCGAGCACCTCTCCCGCATCCCCGGAACGGTGCATTTCGAAGGAGCGGGTGAATTCCCCGTTCTCGTCCGGATGCAGGAACTTCTGGTGTTTTCCAATGAGCTCCGATTTCCTCCAGCCACAAAGCCTTTCCATGGCCGGGTTGAGATCGAGAATCTCTCCGGAAGACGCATCGGCGAGCACGATTGCATCGGCCGATTCGTCGAATATCATTCTGTAATATTCCTGCCCTTCCATCCCTGGCCCCCGTCGCAGGCAGCAATTCCTGCATCAGAACATTATATACCCTGATGTTCGTTTCCCGCTCAGGGGCTGTGGATACGAAAAAAGATGAAATTCCTTGACCTTCCTGTATTTTATTATTAGAATATAAGCGTTATCTGATCATCGGTAACGCCCCTCCTTTTGGCCCGACTCCGGTCGGGCCGTTTCTTTTTCAGAATCCCTTTCCGAACTCCACCCAGGCCCTGGAGGAAGAAGCTGCCGGAACGAGCTGCGTGGAATCGGTCCTGAAAGCGAGATAGGTCTTCATCTTCCAGCCCTTTTGCCCTTCCCAGTTGACCCCGAGACCCGCACCGGAGAGCGTCGCGCCGTTGGTCGCGACAACCCAGGTGTTCTTGTTCACCGTCACCCGCTCCGAATCATAAAAAGCGATCGCCTGCCAGTTGCCGTGAT
>JAJZTT010000101.1 GCA_021848705.1 Pseudomonadota bacterium | reverse complement strand
GGGTTGCACCGTAAATGTCGGAGAGCACCAGCACGCCGCTTCCGTCATCGAGATCCTTCACGAGCCGGATCGCCCTGGGCAGGACGGCCTGCGGGTCGTCCTTCACGGAGACGCCGATCTGCATCAGGTTCTGCGGCCTCCTGCCGATGACGTGACTCGCGCAGTGGATCAGGCTTTCCCCAAGCGTGCCGTGCGCTATGATCAGAATCCCTACCATCCCCATCCTTTCAGAAAACCCGTCGCGAACCTGTCATTTTATCCCAAGAAGAATCGGCTTGATACGGTTCATTGCACGACTGCGGAGAAGCCCTGTTCGAAGTGGATCCGTCCGGACATTCCCCTTGTGACATGGATCTTTCCGCGATCGTCGACGAGCAATGCGTCATCGAGGCCGATTTTCTCCGCAGCCCCCCTCCAGCCGGAGGGGCCCGCCACGAACAGGGGCTTGGAGTCCGCATCCGAAAGAAGACCTGCATTTTCCCCTTTCGGGATCAGCACGGTGACGGCCCGCGCTCCTTCGGCAGGATACCCGGTTCTGGGATCGATGATGTGGCAATAGCGCTTTCCGTCCAGCATGAAGTAGCGCTGATAATCGCCCGAAGTGCCGACCGCTTCCCCGTCGTGGAGATCGATTTCTCCGATCGCGCCGCTTCCTCTCGGATCCTTCACCCCGACCTTCCATGGGCGGCCACCGTGGGAGCCGAGCGCCAGCACATTGCCGCCGATGTTGACGAGCGCATCCTTCACGCCGGCGTCCTTCAGGATTTTCGCCGCGACATCCAGCGCATAACCTTTCGCGATCCCGCCGAAATCGAGCTTCACAGCAGGATTTTTGCTCCATGCCACTCCGTTTTCGAGCATGATGTCGTCCATCTTCGGCTGTTCAGCAACCAGTTTTGCGATTTTTGCAGCCCCCGGCTTCACCGGCTTGAATTCGTCGTTCTGGAAGCCCCAGAGCGCGATCAGGTTGCCGATCGCGGGATCGAAAAGCCCCTCCGAGAGATCGGAAATCTTCCTCGATTCCACGATGAGAAAGGAAAGTTCCGGATCGACCTTCATTCTTTTGCCTGCTGCGAAGGCATCATTGAGGCCGGTCACTTCGCTCGGCTGCCAGGCATGCAGCTTCCTGTGCAATTCACCGAAGCGCTTCATCACGCTGTCGATCGCCTCTTCCGCCTTCGCCTGATCGCGGCCGTAGACGCTCACTTCGACGATGGTGCCGAAAATGTAGCGCTGCTGCTGGAAAACCTGACCGTTCGAGCATCCCGCGAGAAGCAGCAGGAAGAGGTAGAAAAGCTTCATTCGAGCAGATCGATCATCATCTTCGCGACATCGAATCCCTTCTGATCGCAGATTTCCTGCATGCAGGTCGGACTCGTGACATTGATTTCCGTCAGATGGTTTCCGATCACGTCGAGTCCTGCGAGCGCAATCCCTTCCGAGACCAGCACCTTTCCGACCACGGAGGCGATCTCGAAATCCCGCCCGGATAACGGACGGGCCTCTCCGCGGCCGCCGGAGGCGAGATTCCCGCGCGTCTCCCCTTGCCTCGGAATCCTGGCGAGGCAATAGGGGGCGGGCACTCCGCCCACCACCAGGATCCTCTTGTCCCCTTCGGCGATTTCCGGAAGAAAACGCTGCGCCATCACCGTTTTTTTTCCATAACAGGTCGAGGTCTCCAGGATCACGCCGAGATTGGGGTCCCCCTTCCCCAGCCTGAACACCCCTGCCCCACCCATTCCGTCCAGGGGCTTCACGATGATGTCTCCGTAGCGCTCGAGAAAGTCGCGCAGATCGGACTCCTTTTTCGTCACCAGCGTTGGGGGGGCAAATTGCGGGAATCTCGATATCGACAGCTTCTCGTTCCAGTTCCTGAGCGCGGCGGGCCGGTTGTACACCTTCGCCCCCTCACGCTCCGCGATCTCGAGCAGATGGGTCGCATAGAAATATTCCATGTCGAAGGGGGGATCCTTCCTCATCAGCACGGCGTCGAAATCGGCAAGCCGCTCACTTCGCGCCTCGCCTCTTTCATACCAGTCAGGACTTCTGCCTGTGAGGTGGATCTCAGTCACGCTGGCGAGAATCGTCCCCTCCCTGAAGCAAAGATCCTCCTGCTGCAACACATGGATGCGATGCCCGCGGGAAGCCGCTTCCCGCATCATCGCGAAGCTCGAATCCTTCTTCGTGTGGATCGATTCGAGCGGATCGAGGACGAAGGCGATGTTCACGCGGTTCTTTCGAGCTCGATGGAAGCGGCGAGGAGCGCGAGGCGCGCCACCACTCCGTAGGCATAGAAGCGATTCGGAACGGTATCCGGATTGGCTTTCGAATCGGGCAGCGAGCAGGCGGTCTCGAACGCCAGGGGCACGAAATGCATTCCAGGCGCATTGAGGTTTTCATCCTTGCCGCGCCCGGTATGCACCCGGTAGAAACCGCCCACCACGAAATGGTCGATCATGTAGATGACGGGTTCCGCGACCGCCTCGTTGATGCTTTCGAAGGTGTGCACCCCTTCCTGGATCAGCACATGCGAGACCTGCATGCCTTCCTTGACCACCGCCATCTTGTTGCGTTCCTTGCGGTTCAGGCCACGCATTTCGTCCGGGCTCCTCACGCTCATCACGCCCATCCCGTAGGTGCCCGCATCGGCCTTGACGATGACGAAAGGCTCCTCCCGGATGCCGTACTCCCGGTATTTTTCTCTGGTCTTCTCCAGGATCGCTGAAACATGGGCGGCGAGGCATTCCTCCCCGATCTTCTCCTTGAAGTCCACCTTGACGCAGGTCTCGAAATACGGATCGATGAGCCATGGATCGATGCCGATGAGTTCCGAAAACTCCCGCGCGACTTCGGAATAGGCTGCGAAATGGTTGGACTTGCGCCGGGTCGACCATCCCGCATGGAGCGGAGGAAGAACCGCCTGTTCGATTCCCTTGAGGATTTCAGGAATTCCCGCCGAAAGGTCGTTGTTGAGCAGCACGATGCAGGGATCGAATCCATCCAGCCCGAGACGATTGCCGATCCGCTTCACGGGCTCGAGCAACAGGCTCTGCCCGTTCGGCAATGCGATCTCCGTGGGCTGCTCGATTTCGGGAATCAGCGTGCCGATCCGCACGTTCATGCCGGACTGCTTGAGGATATAGGCGAGGGCAGCGACATTCTGCAGATAAAAGAGGTTTCTGGTGTGGTTTTCGGGGATCAGCAGCGCGCCTCTCGCGTCCGGGCAGATCTTCTCGATCGCGGACATCATCGCCTGGATGCAAAGCGGCATGAATTCCGGATTGAGGTTGTTGAATCCGCCCGGAAAGAGATTGGTGTCGACCGGGGCCAGCTTGAATCCGCTGTTCCTGAGGTCCACAGAGGCATAAAGCGGGGTGGAATGCTCCTGCCAGGAATTCCTGAACCAGTGTTCGATCGAGGGCATCGCATCCAGGATGCGCCTTTCCAGTTCGAGCAGCGCGCCGCTCAGTGCAGTCGTCAGATGAGGAACCATTCATTCAATCCATTCGAGATGAGGGGGCATGATAAAATGGATGTTTTGCAGGCTGTTCCGACCATGCTCACCACTTCCAATATTACCATGCAGTTCGGGGCGAAGCCCCTGTTCGAAAACGTTTCGGTCAAGTTCGGCGATGGCAACCGCTACGGGCTCATCGGCGCCAACGGCTGCGGCAAGTCGACCTTTCTCAAGATCCTTGGCGGCGATCTAGAAGCCAGTTCCGGCAACGTTTCGCTCGATTCCGGGGAACGACTCGGCAAGCTGCGTCAGGACCAGTTCGCATTCGAGGAATTCCGCGTGATCGATGCAGTCATCATGGGTCACGAGGAATTGTGGCACATCATGCAGGAACGGGAAAGGATTTACGGCCTTCCCGAGATGAGCGAGGAAGACGGAATCCTGGTCGCGGAGCTCGAGGGACGTTTCGCGGAACTCGACGGTTATACCGCGGAATCGAGGGCGGGCGACCTGCTGCTCGGGGTCGGCATTCCCATCGAACAGCATTCCGGACTGATGAAGGAGGTCGCCCCCGGCTTCAAGTTGCGCGTGCTGCTCGCCCAGGTGCTCTTCGCCGATCCGGACATCATGCTGCTCGACGAGCCGACCAACAACCTCGACATCAACAGCATCCGCTGGCTCGAAGGCGTGCTGAACGAACGCAGCAACA
Organism: Pseudomonadota bacterium; assembly: GCA_021848705.1. Classification (GTDB taxonomy): domain Bacteria; phylum Pseudomonadota; class Gammaproteobacteria; order Burkholderiales; family JABEVD01; genus JABEVD01. Next base: position 5,528 of record JAJZTT010000101.1, on the reverse strand, counting down.
CCATGATCATCATTTCCCACGACCGCCACTTCCTGAACAGCGTCTGCACCCACATGGCCGACCTCGATTACGGGGAGATCCGCATCTATCCAGGAAATTACGACGACTACATGATCGCCTCCACCCAGGCGAGGGAGCGCATGGCTGCGGAAAACGCCAAGAAAAAGGCACAGATCGCGGAACTGCAGTCCTTCGTAAGCCGGTTCTCTGCGAACGCATCCAAGGCGAGGCAGGCGACTTCCCGCGCCCGCCAGATCGAGAAGATCAAGCTGGAGGAAATGAAGCCTTCCAGCCGGGTCTCCCCCTATATCCGCTTCGAACTGGAAAAGCCGCTGAAGCGCCTCGCCCTGGAAGTCGCGCATCTTTGCAAGGGTTTCGACGGAAGGAAAGTGCTCAACGAAGTCAACATGATGGTCGATGCTGAAGACAGGATCGCCGTCATCGGCCCGAACGGAATCGGAAAAACCACGCTATTGCGCTCCATCGTGGGAGATCTCGAAGCGGACTCTGGCATGGTGAAATGGGCTGAAAAAGCGGAAATCGGCTATTTCGCCCAGGACCATTCGGCGGATTTCGAGGAAGACATGACCGTCTTCGACTGGATGAGGCAATGGGGAAGACCGGGAGATGACGACCAGATCATCCGCGCCACATTGGGCCGCCTGCTTTTTTCGGGGGACGACGCGAAGAAGAGCGTCAAGGTGCTCTCAGGGGGGGAAAAGGGCAGGATGCTGTTCGGCAAACTGATCCTGATGCGCCCCAACGTGCTCGTCATGGACGAGCCCACCAACCACCTCGACATGGAATCGATCGAGTCGCTGAATCTCGCCCTCGAACTCTTCAAGGGTACGCTGATTTTCGTGAGCCACGACCGGGAATTCGTCTCCTCGCTCGCCAACCGCATCCTGGAGCTGACTCCTTCCGGAATCGTCGACTACCATGGGAATTACGAGGATTACCTGCTGAGAGACTAGTTCATGAATTCCGAGCTCACCAGCGCATGCCTCACCTTGCGCCCGACCAGAAAATAGGCGATGAGCGCGACGAAGGGAATGGATGCCGCCCGGATCAGGATGGTGTCGAGAGCCCAGTGGAAGCGGTCGTTGGCCGCATCGACGACATATCCGATCAGGTTGACCGAATAGTAGGTGAATACCGCGATGGTGAGCCGCCCGACCGTCTGCTGCAATCTCAACTGCAGATGGAAGCGCCGGTTCATCGCGGCGAGCAGATCCTGGTTCTGCTTCTCCCTTCTCACGTCGATCCTGGTTCGCAGCAACCCGCTCGCATGACTGATCCGGCTCGACAGCAGATCGAGCCACTTCGCCGCAGATTCGCAGGTGTTTTTCGCAGGCTCCAGCCTCCGGTTGAGAAATCCCCCGAAGGTCGGGATTCCTTCTATCTGGGTCTCGCGAAGCTCGGCTAGACGGTTCGAAACCATGCCGAAATAGGCTCTCGTCGCCGCGAAGCGGAAATAGGTCGATGAAACCATGCTCTCCATTTGCGCGGCAAACCTGGAAATTTCCTCCAGCAGTTCCTCGTCGGTCTTGTCGCTGCCCTGGGAGATTTCGTCGGTGATGTGGGTGATCTGGGCGTCGGCGGAAGGAATCTTGGAAATCATTCTCTTCGCCTCGGGAAGCGCCATGAGCGCGAGCATCCTGTAGGTTTCCACGTCGAGAATCCGCAGCAGCAGCCGGCCGTTCTGGGTGGGAAGGCTGCTCCTCGCAATCACCAGGAAACGGCTGAATCCGTCTTTCTTCACCCTGAAATCGGTGTATACCAGGCTCAGACTGCTTCCCGTCATCGATCCTGCCAGGGTATCGGTTTCGAAGCAGCAGGCGATTTCATCGAGCGAAGGAGGGGGCGTATCCGGATTTCCCTGCACTATGGCGATATGCGCCGCAACCAGGGTCTTTCCCGGAATCGAGGCGAGCCATTCGGAAGGAACCAGATCGATCACTGGATCCGCGAAAGGATCCGCGAATTCGCCCTGCTTCACGAATGTGTAACGGGTGAATTCCTGATGGCGCTCGACCTTGAGCCTGAATTCTCCCAGATCGAGATGGATGCTTTTCGCTCCCTGTTCGGGGAGATCCATGCCGTACAGCGCGCAAAGGGTCGACAGATGCTTCCACTCCATCGCACGATCCGCTTCGTCGACGAGGAGCGCGATGAAGGACATGCGCTCCGGAGGCGAGAGCCGCTCGTACTGGTGAGTATGGACTTCGTCGTTCAGTTGCCGACGAAGAAAATAGTCTTCCGGAACCCTGTTCATTATGGGATCATGTTCGCACATGTCCCTGCAAATGACAACGGCACGGTTGCACCGTTCTTTCCGTGTCCATATGATATGGACATGACCGGAGGACACTGCCCATGAAAAAGAAAATCCTGATTCCGCTCTTTGCGATCGCGGGGGTGTCGGTTGCCGCATGGCAATATCACCACGAAGGAAACGGTCACTCATCCGACCTCACCTTTTACGGCAATGTGGACAACCGGCAGGTGGAACTCGCCTTCAAGGGATCCGACAGGATCGAAGCCCTGTATGCGAAGGAAGGGGATTTCGTGAAAAAGGGCGATCTCCTAGCGAAGCTCGACACCGAAAAACTCCAGGCCGCCCTCGCCCTGAGACAATCCCAGTACGATGCCCAGCAAGAGATCGTCCGAAGGCTTGAAACAGGCAGCCGCAAGGAAGAAATCGAAGAGGCACGCGCCCAGTTCGAGGCGGCGCAAATCGATTCCAAAAATGCATTGAAAAACTATTTCCGCCTGAAGGATCTCGCCGCCAGGCATTTCGTATCCCTTCAGCAGGCGGACAATGCGAAGGCTGCTGCCGATGCTGCGGACGCAAAGTCCAGGGCGCTGCAGGAGACGTTGAAGCTCGCGGTCAAAGGACCTCGCAAGGAAGACATCGCATCCGCAAAAGCTGCGCTGGAAGCGGATCGCGCGCAGCTTTCCCTTGCCAGGATCGACCTGGAGGATGCCAGGCTGCTTTCTCCTTCGGACGGCATCGTGGAGGACAGGATCCTCGAACCGGGCGACATGGCCTCGCCGCAAAAGCCGGTGTATACCATTGCGCTCACGGATCCGGTTTGGGCAAGAATCTACGTTCCGGAAGCCGATCTTGGCAGAATCAAACCCGGGATGCGCGCTGAAATCTCCACTGACGGAAACCGGCATTATCATGGCTGGGTCGGATACATTTCCCCCTCGGCCGAATTCACGCCGAAATCGGTGGAATCCCCGGAACTCAGGACCAGTCTTTCCTATCAGGTTCGGGTCTTTGTCTGCAATCCGCAAAACGAACTGAGGCTCGGCATGCCGATCACGGTGGATCTGAAACCGGGCAAGGCGGAACCCTGCAAGTGACCGCGCTCGAGTCTGTCGGCCTTTCCAAATCCTTCCTTGCCGGTGGAAGGAGGGTCGATGCGCTCTCGGAAGTGAGTTTCAGCGTGCGCCGTGGAATCGTCACCGGGCTGATCGGCCCGGATGCAGCCGGAAAATCCACGCTGATGCGGCTCGCTGCAGGACTCCTTGCGCCCGACTCTGGCAGCATATCCGTCCTGGGAATGGATTCCACCAGGGATTCCATCAGGGTGCAGGGCGCCATCGGCTACATGCCGCAGCGCTTCGGCCTTTACGAGGATCTCAGCGTGGAGGAAAACCTTGTTCTCTACGCAGATCTGCAGGGGGTGGAAAAAATGGATCGCCCCGCCCGTTTCAGGGAGCTTCTTTCCATGGCGGGGCTTTCCTCCTTCATGAAAAGGCTCGCCGGAAATCTCTCCGGCGGCATGAAGCAGAAACTCGGGCTTTGCTGCGCGCTCGTGAGACAACCCGATCTGCTGCTTCTGGACGAACCCACGGTGGGGGTCGATCCCCTTTCCAGGCGGGAACTCTGGGCGATCGTCTACCGGCTCGTGAAGGAAAAGGGAACCAGCGTGCTGCTTTCCACCGCCTATCTGGACGAAGCCGAGCGTTGCGACGAAGTGCTGCTGCTCCACGACGGAAAGCTGCTCGCGCAGGGAACGCCGGATTCATTGCGTGCGCCGATGCAGGGAAGAGTTTTTTCTGTGAAATCGGAAAGGATCGGAAAGCGCGAATTGCAGGCGAGGCTTTCAGCACAGCCGGGCGTCATCGATGCATTGATCCATGGCGACCATATACGGGTGGTGATGGAAGAAGGACATTCCCCTCCCTCGGAAATTTCTGCAGAAATTTCTCGACTTTCCCCCAGATTCGAAGACCGCTTCGTCACCCTGCTGCAAACTGGAGTGCAAAAGGCAGACTCCGGCTTCAATCGGCCCAGGTTTCCGGAAAGTCGCGATGCGGTCATCGAGCTCAGGAATCTGGAGCGTCGTTTCGGAGAATTCCGCGCAGTGAAGGACGTGAGCTTCTCGGTTTCCCGGGGAGAAGTATTCGGCCTTCTGGGCGCAAACGGCGCGGGGAAATCCACCACCTTCCGGATGCTGTGCGGACTGCTTCCTCCGAGCGGGGGAAGCCTCAGGGTGGCGGGCGTGGATCTGCGGCGCGCAGCCTCCCGCGCCCGCGCGAAAATCGGCTACATGTCGCAGAAGTTCTCGCTCTACGGCAACCTCTCGGTGATGGAAAACCTGAAATTCTTCGGTGCGGCCTACGGCCTTTCCGGAAAGGAAGGCGCCGCCCGGATTTCCCGCGCGCTGGAGGAATTCTCCCTGAAGGACATTGCCGCAAGCGTGAGCGAGGATCTCCCGCTCGGGTACAAGCAGCGTCTCGCGCTCGCCTGCGCGCTGATGCACGAACCTGAAATCCTTTTCCTCGACGAACCGACTTCCGGAGTGGATCCCATCGCAAGAAGGGAATTCTGGAAAAGGATCAACGATCTGGCGGGGAACGGCGTGACCGTGATGGTGACCACCCACTTCATGGAAGAAGCGGAATATTGCGACAGGCTCGCCATCATGGCTTCCGGCGAAATTCTCTCGATGGGCACTCCCGCCGAAATCAAGGAAGAGGCGAAAAGCCCCGATCTTCCGGAACCTTCGATGGAAGACGCATTCGTGAAGCTCATCGAATCGAGGGCAGCGAAATGAACATGCGGTTGTCCGGCCTCGTCAGGAAGGAATTCCTGCAGATCGTAAGGGACCCCAGCAGCATCGCGATCGCATTTCTCATGCCGCTGGTGCTGTTGCTCCTGTTCGGCTGCGGCGTCTCGCTCGATTCGGAACATGTGCCGATCGGCGTGGTGGTCGAGCATCCCGATGCGGACTCCTCCGGTTTCGCATCCGCATTTCCGGAATCCCTCTATTTCAGGGTCACGGGCTTCCAGTCGAGGCAGGAAGCAGAAAATGCCATGGTGGCGGGCAAAATCAGCGCGATCCTCGTGCTGAAGGGCGATTTCTCCAGAAAGCTCAAGGCGGGAAGCACGCCTGTGGAGCTCATCCTGAACGGCGTCGACGAAAACACTGCGAGAATCATCTCGGGCTATGTGGACGGCGCATTCCAGAAATGGCTGGAGCACGATGCCTCGCTGAAAGGACTGCCGCTTC
>JAJZTT010000100.1:3583-9819 GCA_021848705.1 Pseudomonadota bacterium | reverse complement strand
GCTTGGCAAGCAGCGCATTCTGACCGCCCTCGGCAAAATCCGCCAACCAGCGAAAAACCGTGCGCACGTTCAGCCCATATGCCCGTGCCACACTCGCCACCGATTCACCATTTTGCACTGCCTTGACCGCCTGCTGGCGCATCACCTGCAATGCATGGTGATCTATCGCTCTACCGTCTGAATTTCGTTTGCATTTCATGCCGCCATTATATCAAAACCATGGCTTTACTTCAAAGACACTTAGTAAATCTGCTTGCAGAATCCGGCATGGAAATTGGCGGACATACCGTGCATCATCCAATCCTCAAGGGTATGGATATACGAGAAGCCAAGTACGAGATCGAAGCGGGCAAGATCGCGCTGGAGGAAATCACTGGAAATGAGATCCATCTTTTCGCCTATCCGAACGGAGTGCCGAACCGTGATTACAGCAGGGAGCATGTACGACTGCTCCAGGAAACGGGGTTCGAGGCGGCAGTTTCCACTTCACGTGGAGTTGCAACGCAAGGAAGCGATCCCTTCCAGTTGCCTCGCTTCACCCCTTGGGACATTCCATTGAGACGATTTTCATCACGACTTGCAGGCAATCTCTTGAAAACCAGAGTTCTGACGGTGTGATCCCTTGTCAGACACTTGGGCCATCCAACGATCCGGAGCATCTGATTTATGGTCGATAATGACCAGGCTACATCATTACACGTTTTTTTTACAAGCCCGCTACAGAACCACCTGGAAGCGGAGATCCTGCTTCAGAAGCAGGTATTCTGAGTCGATGCAGGTTGCCGAAAAATCGCCTTCCTCGAAAAGACGCTGGATCTTCTGAAGGAAGACAATCTGCTCTTCCAGGGTAGAAATTTCATTTCTACAACCGGATGCCAAAACTACTCGATGTTCTGGATCTGTTCCCTCATCTGCTCGATGAGCACCTTGAGTTCCATCGCGATGCGGGAAACTTCCACGTCCACCGATTTCGATCCAAGGGTGTTGGCCTCGCGGTTCAGTTCCTGCATCAGGAAATCCAGCCGTTTTCCGACCACACCGCCCCGGGAGAGGATCCTTTCCATCTCGTCGAGATGAGCGCCGAGACGGGAAAGCTCCTCGTCCACGTCGATCTTGCTTGCGAAAAGGGTGAGTTCGTGGCGGATTCGTTCGTCATCCAGGTTGACCGATGCTTCCCTGAGTCTCGTGACCAGTTTCTCCTGGAAAGCCGAAATCAGACCCGGAATCCGCGGCCTCACTTCCATCACCCTGCCCCGGATCTCCGCCATCCTCTCCTTCAACAACACGACCAGCCTTTCTCCCTCCCTGCGTCTCGTCGCCGAAAAATCGGCCAGCGCATCGGAGATCAGCCCGGAAATTTCCGCTTTCAATGCTTCCTGGGAGAGCTCCTCCTGACCGAAGATCCCCGGCCAGGAAAGGACATCTGAAACCGAAAGACTGGCCGCGCCGGCAATCGCTTCACGCACTTTCCTGTCGAGATCGACCAGCCTCGACAGCACCTGAACATCGATCTCCTTTCCTGCACCGATGACGCCGTTCATGCACAGCCTGCATTCCACCTTTCCGCGACTCAGATCGGCGGAAATTTTCTCCCTCAGGAGGGGTTCCGCAAATCTCAATTCGTCCGGCAGGCGAAGCTGAAGATCGAAATACCTGTGGTTGAGCGAACGGATCTCGAGCGAAAAAATCCGCCCTTCGACTTCCCGGAAGACGCTGGAAAACCCTGTCATGCTTGCGATCATCGTAATGTTTTTGCGAAAAATTATCAGTATAATGCAAAATAACCATGATGGCATCCAGGGATTGAAATTGTGGTAGCATGGGAAAAACAAATCAGGGAAAGCAGATGCCTCAGAAGGAATTGTCCACTCTGGAAGCCCGTGTGCTCGGCGTGCTCGCGGAAAAACAGCGCACCGTGCCGGATTCCTACCCCCTTACGCTCAATTCCCTGGTGACAGGATGCAACCAGAAAAGCAGCAGGAATCCCGTCCTGAATGCATCCGAATCCGAAGTCACGGATGCGCTCGACAACCTGAGAGGAATGTCGCTCATCGTCGAGACGAGCGGAGGAAGAGCCATGCGCTTTGCCCACAACCTCGAAAAGGGGCTGCAGATCCCGTCCCAGGCGACCGCAATTCTTGCCATGACGATGCTGCGCGGCCCCCAGACTGCCGGAGAACTCAGGATCAACTGCGAACGCCTGCACCGTTTCGCGGACATTTCCTCCGTGGAGGGCTTCCTGGAAGAACTTGCAGGAAAAGGCCTGATGATGGAGCTTCCGAGACAGCCTGGTTCCCGTGAAAACAGATGGATGCACCTTCTTTCCGGAACCCCTGAAAAAGCACTTGCGGCGGCAGAAGGAAGCGGAACGCTGGAGGAAAGGGTCGCATTCCTGGAACGGGAAGTTTCCGAATTGCGTGCGCTGCTGCAAGGGCTGGTCGAAGGAAATCGCCCTTCCACAGAGGATTGAATTCCTTTCAAGCGGAATTTCTGGTACAGCAGCAGACCTGGGAACAGGCCGGACAGGTGCAGGTTCTCAGGCTGGCCTGCAACCCGTGAGGATGCGCATGTTCCTGCGCATCCTCATCGCAAAGGCTTCCCCCGCATGCAGGACAGAAGCAGTCACCAAACTTGTCATCATCGCTTTCGCTGGTCGACCTCGGCATTTTGTCACTCCGGAATGTACGGAATTCCCGACCGCCAGACGCAATAGAATGATTCTAAAAGAATTCTGACAGCCGATTGACGCCATGATGAACCAGAGGCGAATTTCGCACAAGCGAAAAATCGCCTTCGATGCGAATCAGCCGATTCCCCTGGAAAGGTCGGCAATGATGTCTTCCGCCGATTCCAGCCCGACCGCCACCCTGAGCAGCCCCTCGCGGATTCCGGCAGCCTCCCGGGCTTCCGGGGAAATCCGCCCGTGCGTGGTGGTGGCAGGATGCGTGATGGTCGACTTGGAATCCCCGAGGTTCGCGGTGATCGAGATCATCCTGGTGGAATTGACCACCTTCCATGCCGCTTCCCGCCCTCCCTTCACCTCGAAGGAGACAATCGCCCCGCCCATCTTCTGCTGGATCTTCGCCAGTTCATACTGGGGATGGGAAGGAAGCCCGGGATAATACACCCGCTCGATCGAGGGCTGGGTTTCCAGCCATTTCGCGAGCCCCAGCGCACTCGCCGACTGCGCCTCCATCCTGATCCTGAGCGTCTCAAGCCCCTTCAGGAAAATCCACGCATTGAATGCGCTCATGGTTGGACCTGCCGTCCTCAGGAAATTCCTCACGCCTTCCATGAGTTCAGAACTGCCCAGCACCGCGCCTCCCAGCACCCTCCCCTGCCCGTCGATGTACTTGGTCGCGGAATGAACCACGATGTCCGCGCCCAATTCGAGCGGCTTCTGGATGGCCGGCGTGCAGAAACAGTTGTCGACCGCGAGTTTCGCGCCGACCCGCTTTGCCACTGCGGCAAGGGCCGCGATGTCGGAGAGCTCCATCAGCGGGTTCGAAGGGGTCTCGACGAAGAAAAGTTTGGTGTTGGGTCTGGATGCGCGCTCCCATTCGGACGGGTCGGAGGCGGAAACGAAAGTGGTCTCGATCCCGAAGCGCTTCAGGATGTTGCCGAACAGCTGAACGGTCGAGCCGAAAATGCTCCGCGAGGAAACGATGTGATCCCCTGCAGAGAGCAGCCCCATCGCGCAGGCAAGGATGGCAGCCATTCCGGAAGAAGTCGCGACGCAGGCTTCCGCCCCTTCCAGCGCGGCCAGCCGCTCCTGGAAGGCGGTGACGGTCGGATTCGTGAACCTCGCGTAAATGTTTCCGGGCTCCGCTCCGGAAAAGCGGGCAGCCGCCTGTTCCGCGCTTTCGAATATGAAGCTCGAAGTGAGATACATCGCCTCGGAATGCTCGTTGAACTGGCTGCGGTGCACGCCGCTTCTCACCGCGAGCGTATCGAATCCGAACTCGTCTTCCATCATTTATTCCTCCGCGTTGACCAGGTTGAGATCGAGCTGGGTGCTCGACGAAGATTCCGGATCCCTGGATTTCTTGCCGCTACCCCGCAACGTCTCCATATTGTCGAGGTAATGCTGCGTGACATCCCCGGTAATGTACCTTCCATCGAAGCAGGAACTCTCGAAATTGCAGATCCCCGGATTGACCTGCTGCACGCTCTTCTTGAGCGATTCGAGATCCTGATAGATCAGCCTGTCCGCGCCGATCTCGTAGGCGATTTCCTCGTCGGTTCGTCCGGTGGCGATGAGCTCGCTCCGGGTCGGCATGTCGATACCGTAGACGTTCGGGAAGCGAACGGGAGGCGCAGCGGATGCGAAATAAACCTTGAGCGCCCCGGCTTCCCTGGCCATCTGCACGATTTCACGGCTCGTCGTGCCCCGCACGATCGAGTCGTCGACCAGCATCACGTTCTTTCCCTTGAATTCAACCCCGATCGCATTCAATTTCTGGCGAACCGATTTCTTGCGCATCGCCTGCCCGGGCATGATGAAGGTCCTGCCGATGTAACGGTTCTTGACGAAGCCCTCGCGGAAATCGATTCCGAGACGGTTGGCAAGCTGCAACGCGCTCGGGCGGCTCGAATCGGGGATCGGGATCACCACGTCGATGTCGTGATCGCCCATGGTCTCGCGGATCTTGTCGGCGAGATTTTCCCCCATCCTGAGGCGGGCTTCGTACACGGAAATCCCGTCGATCACCGAATCCGGCCGTGCGAGGTAGACATATTCGAAAATGCAGGGGTGGTGGTTCACCTGTTCGGAACAGGACCTGCTGTAGAAATTCCCGTCCATGTCGATGAAGATGGCCTCCCCGGGGGCCACGTCTCGAACCAGCTTGAAACCCAGCGTGTCGAGTGCCACGCTTTCCGAGGCGACGAGGTATTCGATTCCATCCCCGGTCTGGTTGGTGCCGAAAACCAGCGGCCTGATCCCGTGGGGATCGCGGAAGGCGAGCATGCCGTAGCCGGAAATCATCGCCACCACCGCATAGGCCCCCCTGCAGCGCCGGTGTACGCCGGAAACCGCTTCGAAAATGGTCTCCGGGCTCAGGTTGTAATTGAAGGAAGACTCCTGAAGTTCGTGGGCGAGCACATTGAGCAACACTTCGGAATCGGAATTGGTGTTCACGTGGCGAAGATCCTGCCTGAACAATTCGTCTTTCAACTGGTCGGAGTTGGTCAGGTTGCCGTTATGGCCGAGCACGATTCCGAAGGGTGAATTCACATAAAAAGGCTGCGCCTCGGCAGCCGATTCCGAGGAACCGGCAGTCGGATAGCGCACATGCCCGATTCCCATGTTGCCCTGCAGGGAGCGCATGTTGCGGGTCCTGAAGACGTCCCGCACCAGCCCGTTTCCCTTGTGCATATGAAACACGCTGCCTTCGCTCGTCACGATTCCTGCCGCATCCTGACCGCGGTGCTGCAGCACCAGCAATCCGTCATAGAGCACCTGATTGACGGGCGATTTTGCAACGATGCCTAAAATTCCACACATATTCGATTCACCTGTAGTTGAATTTCTCGCTCTCGAAGCGGATATGCCTCGAAAGCCCTTCCGGGAGCCAGGATCTCGCCATGATGGCCGAGGATTCGATCTGCCCCCGAAATTTCGCGTTCCGCCATGCCTCGCTGTCCGGAAAGGAGGTCATTCCGGACATCAGGGCCAGCACCACGACGATCAGGCCGCCGCGCGCAAGCCCGAAGGCGAATCCGAGCAGCCCGTCCACCCATCCCAGCCCCACCCCCTTGACGACCCCCGAAAAGAGCTTCGCAAGGAGTGCCGTCGCGAGGAGCGCGCAAATGAAAACGCCGACGAATGCCACCAGCGTTCGCAAAGGGGCACCCGACAGACTCGAGGGAAGCATTTCGGCAATGTCCGGGGCGAAATGGTTGGCGCACCAGAGGGCTGCCGCCCATGCGGCAAGGGAAAGAAACTCGCGGACGAATCCTCTCATTGCGCCGAGAAGGACTGAAACCGCAACGATCCCGATCGCGACATCATCCACGAACGTCATGCCCTACCTGCTTTCAACGATGCCGAGAATCCCCATTCTTCCGATTTTTCTTAGCGCCTTGTCCGCCTCGTCGCGGCTTGGGAACGGTCCGACCATCACCTTGGTCTGCATTCCCTTTTCCGATTTCATCGGCTCGATCAGGGTCTTGAATCCCTCTGAAGCAAGCTTCGCCCTCAGCTCCTTCGCATTGGCCTCGTTCGAACAAACCAA
>JAJZTT010000100.1:0-3573 GCA_021848705.1 Pseudomonadota bacterium | reverse complement strand
TGCCCACCTTGAGATAATATCCGTGCGGAATTCCTGCAGGGGAAGGCTGCGATACCGCGACCGGAGAAACCACCGTGGGAACCGGAGCTGGCATGGAAATCGCCACGGGCGGGAGGGCTGCGACGAAAGGAGGCACTGCATTCTCGTCCTGGATCCTGATCTCTACATTGCCGACCGGCTGTGTCCTGTCGTCGAAGACCATTGGGAGTACGATGGCTGAAAGGATGACGAGGGCGATGGCGCCGACGAGTCTCCTCCGTGCGCGCCTTCTGAGCAGCATTTCCTCTTCGGAGACAGTCTGTCTAGCCATGTCCTCTAGCCCCGCAGTTCGGGTTCAAATCCATGAAATCGGCGACCGTGTGAAAGGAGCCGAATACCAGAATTCTATCATTTCCTGCGGCAAGCGCACAGGCGAAGTTCCAGGCTTCCCGCATCGAGGCCGCCTTCCCGGGATTCCCGAGTCCGAGTTCCGAGAATGCGCGCTCGAGACGGGGAAGATCCGCCCCTCTGGGCACATCGAGCGGATAGATCACCCACTCGTCGATCTCCCCGGAAACCGCCCGGATCACGCCTTCGATGTCCTTGTCGGCGAGCATGGAAAAGATGGCGACGGTCTTTCCGGAACCCGGATGTTCCTTCAGATTGGCGGCAAGATTTCGGGCTGCCTGTGGATTATGCGCGACATCCAGCATAACATCGCCAAACGTCTGGAATCTTCCGGAAATTTCAAGATCCTGAAAAGCCTCTGATGCGGTTTTTTCATCGATATCAATGCCGAGACATTCGAGGACGGCGAGTGCTGCCGAGGCATTGGAAAGCTGGACCGCCCCCTTGAGCGAAGGGATGGAAAGGGCATCGAGCGTCCGGTTCATTCCATGATATTTCCAGGAGCTTCCCAGCTTTTGCCAGGAGAAATCCCTTCCGGCGAGAAAAAGCCTCGCACCAGCCTCCTGCGCGGAATCGAGTACCAGATCCGTGGCGGAAACCGCACAATGCCCGCTCCTGAAAATCCCCGCCTTCTCCCTCGCGATCTCGCCCAGCGTGTTGCCGAGATAATCCATGTGATCGTAATCGATTCCGGTGATCACCGCGCAGTCGGCATCGAATGCATTCACCGCATCGAGCCTGCCGCCCAACCCGACTTCGAGAATCGCAATGTCGACCCTTTCGTCGACGAAAAGCTGCACTGCGGCGAGCGTGGTGAATTCGAAATAGGTGAGGCTGATCTCGCCCCTCGCCTGTTCGACTCGGGCAAGGGCGGAACAAGTTTCATCGTCTTGTGCCTCACGGCGGCCGATGCGGATCCTCTCCGAAAATCTCAGCAGGTGCGGAGAAGTGTAGCAGCCTGTCCGGTAGCCGGCATGATGAAGCAGGGATTCGAGCATGGCGCAGGTCGAGCCCTTGCCGTTGGTGCCGGCCACGGCGATCACTGGAAAGGAGGGGGAAAGCCCCATTTTTGCTTTCACCGCGCGAACCCGCTCAAGGCCCATCTCCACGGTCTTCGGATGGATTCCATCGATATATTGCAGCCAACCCGAAAGATCTGGAAAATCAGGCATTCACGGTAGGCTTGTGCATCAGTAGGGCAGCTAGTCCGGCCAGCTTGTCGCGCATCTGGCGGCGATCCACGATCATGTCGATGGCGCCATGGTCGAGCAGGAATTCGGAGCGCTGGAAGCCGTCCGGAAGCACTTCGCGAACGGTCTGCTCGATGACTCTCGGCCCTGCGAAGCCGATCAGGGCGCCGGGTTCCGCGATCACCACGTCACCGATCATGGCAAAGCTTGCGGAAACGCCGCCCATGGTGGGGTCGGTCAGGACAGAAATGAAGGGAAGTCCTTCGGAAGCCAGTCGGTTGAGGGCCGCCGTGGTTTTCGCCATCTGCATCAGCGAAAGCAGTCCTTCCTGCATCCTCGCCCCGCCGCTCGCGCTGAACACCACGAAAGCCGTCTTCTGCTCGATGGCAGCATCCACGCCGCGGACGAAGCGTTCGCCGACGACCGAACCCATCGACCCGCCCATGAACCTGAATTCGAATGCCGCTGCGACCATCGGAACCGTCTTGATGCTACCCGCCATCACGATGAGGGAATCGTATTCCCCGGTATCTTCCTCGGCAGCGACCAGCCTGTCGACATAGCGCTTCGAATCCTTGAACTTGAGGCTGTCTACCGGCCTCACTTCGGCACCGATCTCGTAGCGGTGCTCCGGATCGAAAAGCAACTCCAGTCTGGTCCTCGCCCCCAGCCGGTTATGGAAATTGCATTTCGGGCAGACGTTGAGATTGTTCTCGAGATCGGAATAATACAACACCGCCTCGCAGCTCGCACATTTGCTCCAGAGCCCTTCCGGAACAATCTTCCGGGTTTCACTGAGTTCCTTGCGCTTGATCTTGGGCGGCAAAAGTTTTTCAAACCAGCTCATGGATCCCCCTATGCGTCAATGGCAGTTCTGATCGATTTCAGGAAAAGGGAAACCCTTTCCGCCGCAGACTGCGCTTCAGATTGTTCGATTTCCTGGACGATCCTGCTGCCGATCACCACGCCGTCGGCGATCCTTGCGGCCGCCTTCGCGGTTTCCCCATCCCGTATGCCGAAGCCGATGCAGATCGGAAGCGCGATCTGTTCGCGGATCTTCGCCACGCGGTTTCCCACTTCGGAAAAATCCAGATGCATCGCTCCGGTCACCCCTTTCAGCGATACGTAATAGACATAGCCGGATGCGTATTTCGCAACTTTGGCGATCCGCTCCTCCGTGGTGGTCGGGGAGATCAGGAAAATCGGGGAAATTTCTTCCCTTGCGAAGGATTCAAGCATTTCCCCGGCTTCTTCCGGCGGGCAATCCACCGTGAGCACGCCGTCCACCCCGACTCTTTTCGCCTCCGCAGAAAAGCTCGAATAGCCCATCGCCTCGAAAGGATTGGCATAGCCCATCAGGACCACAGGAGTCGAATCGTCCCGCTCCCTGAATTCCGCAACCATGGCGAGGATGTCGCGAAGAGAGGTGCCGTGACGCAGGGCGCGCTCCGAGGCGCGCTGGATCACCTGGCCGTCCGACATGGGGTCGGAAAAGGGCACGCCGATCTCGAGGATGTCCGCCCCCCCTTCCACCAGGGCATGCATGAGCGGAACGGTCGAAGAAGGATGCGGGTCCCCCGCGGTGATGAACGGAACGAGCGCCTTCCTGCCCTCGCCCTTCAGTCTTTCGAAAGTGATTTGGATTCTTGACATGTACGATTACCTGAGCGAGATCCCCGAACGTTCGGCCACTGTATTGATGTCCTTGTCGCCCCGCCCGGAAAGATTGACGAGCAGGATCCTGTCCCTCCCCATTTGCGGCGCGATTTTCGCAGCATGGGCGAGCGCATGGCTCGATTCCAGCGCAGGAATGATTCCCTCAAAGCGGGAAAGTGCATGAAAGGCGGCCAGAGCCTCTGCATCGGTCGCCGCGGCATATTCGACCCTTCCGGTGTCCTTCAGCCAGGCATGCTCGGGACCCACGCCGGGATAATCGAGCCCTGCGGAGATTGAATGGGTGTCCGAAATCTGCCCGTTCTCGTCCTGCATGAGGTAG
>JAJZTT010000002.1 GCA_021848705.1 Pseudomonadota bacterium | reverse complement strand
GGTAATACGGATCGACTCCGATGCAGTGTCCTCCGACCAGACCGGGCTTGAATTTGAGGAAGTTCCATTTCGTGCCGGCCGCTTCCAGCACGTCGTTGGTATCGATGCCCATCCTGTCGAAGATCAGGGCCAGTTCGTTCATCAGCGCAATGTTGAGGTCTCTCTGGGTGTTTTCGATGACCTTGGCCGCTTCGGCGACCTTGATGGTCGAGGCCTTGTGCACGCCTGCCGTCACCACCGATGCGTAGACGTCCGCGACGATTTCCAGGGTTGCCTCGTCCTGCCCCGAAACCACCTTCTTGATTTTCGTGAAGGTGTGCTCCTTGTCGCCCGGATTGATGCGCTCGGGGCTGTAGCCCACCTTGAAATCCACGCCGCACTTCAGGCCCGATTCTGCCTCCAGAATGGGCACGCATTCGTCTTCGGTGACTCCGGGATAGACGGTCGATTCATAGACGACGATGTCCCCCTTTTTCAGCGCACGTCCCACGGTTCTGGAGGCCTTGTGCACCGGAGTGAGATCGGGCTGGTTGGCATCGTCGACCGGGGTGGGGACTGCAACGATGTGAAAATCGGCCAGCTTCAATTCCTCGATTTCAGCCGTGAACAGGATGTCGGCCTGTTTCAGGTCGGCGGATTCCACTTCGCCGGTCCTGTCGTGACCTGCCTTCAATTCGGCGATGCGGGTCGCGTTGATGTCAAAACCGATGGTGCGGCGCATCTTGCCGAATGCCACGGCAACCGGAAGCCCCACATAACCCAGTCCAACCACAGAAACCGTTCTTGTATTCCCCATGTCGTCCTCGTCAAAATTTTGGCGACCGCATGCCCTTCGAGTTCCATGCTGCGGCCAGTTCGCATTTTAATTTATATCCGGGGCGAATGGTACGATAAATTGAAAAAGGGGAGCATGTCGCCCGACTGTGATACCATTTTTCAATGATGTGGAACCACGTGACATGACGAGACTGCTGGCTTTTCCCGTGACGCTGGCAAGCCTTGCAGGAATTTTCCTGGGGCTGAGGCATTATCCGCTCGATCCATGGTGGCTGGGCGCCGCCCTCGCAGCCTATGCCGTGCTGCTCTGGCTACGCCCCCACGCATGGCTTTTCGTCATTCCCGCACTTCTCCCGGTCGCCGATCTTTCTCCCTGGAGCGGATGGATCCATTTCGAGGAACTGGATTTTTTTATGCTGGTCACGGTTTCGCTAGGATATTTCCGCCTTGCAGGCGAAGCGCCTGTTGCCAGGCTGCCCGCCCCGGCAATTGTCCTCGGAGGCCTTTTTCTGCTCTCCTGCTGCATTTCCGCATGGACCGGATTTTTTCCCTGGCAGGCGCCCGATGAGAATGCCTTTTCCAGCTATTTGAACCACTACAACAGCCTGAGGCTTTTCAAGCCGGTTCTCTGGATTTGCCTGCTGATTCCGCTCCTGAACAGAAGCATGGGCAAAGGAAGAATGGAAAAAGTCTTCATTCCGGGGCTGCTGACCGGGCTTGCGCTCGTTTCCCTTTTTTCCCTGTGGGAAAGATGGGCCTACACGGGGCTCATGGATTTTGCGAGCGATTACCGGATCACGGCCACTTTTCCTGAAATGCATCTGGGGGGGGCCGCCATCGACGCATTCCTGGCGATGACGATGCCTTTTGCGGCCTATGCCTTTTTCAGGGTGAAGCCAGTCATTGGAAAAATCGCCGCGGCGATTCTGCTGGCAGCAGGAACCTATGCGGTCATGGTGACTTTTTCCCGCGGCCTTTATCTCGGTTTGGGACTGTCTGCGGCGATCGTGCTGCTGTCGATGACGAGAAACCCGGGACAGGGACGTGGGCTTGCTGCGCTTTTCCCGATCCTTGCGCTTTCCGGGCTGCTTCTCCTGCATTCCTTCGCAACGGCAGGTTATCGGGGCCTGCTGGTCGGCGTGCTGGTGACCGGCGCCGCCCTTTTTCTGGGCGATCGCCCCATGAATCGCAAGCCTGCAATTGGGGCAATCCTGGCCATTTTCCTGCCTCTGGCACTGATTCTTTCTGAAATGCCCGGCAAGGGGGCCTATGTTTCCTTCGCCATTGCATTTTTCATGTTTGCCTCCGGTTTCCTTGTTTCCGTCAGGAAGGGAGAACCGGGCGGCATGCTGGCCGGATCCGGGCTCTTCGCCATGATGATCGGCGGGTTGCTGGTCGACCGGCACTGGGGGGGGGATGCCGCCCTTTTCGGCGGGGCGTGGATCGATCTTTTTTGCCTGGTCCTCATGGCCTTGAATCGTTCCAGGCTGGGGCCCTTCTGGCGCGGAGATCGCCATGTCGCCCTGATTGCGGGCTTTTTCCTGCTTCTGGCTGCACTCGTCATTCCGGTGATCGGCAACTATTATGTCGCGGACCGCTTTGCGCAAGCCAAAAGGGATTTCGGGATCAGGATCGGCCACTGGGAGGAAGTGCTTTCCATGATGAATCCTGACTGGACCACGAGGGTTCTCGGAATGGGGATGGGCAGTTTTCCGGAAACGAATTTCTGGAAAAGCGCCGGAAATGTTTCCCTGTTCCGGTTCGGGCAGGATCGGGATGGCCCTTTCCTGAGGCTTTCCGGTTCGGATCTGGCGGGGGAAGGGGAGCCGATTCGATTCGCTCAGCGCATTTCAGTCGATCCCTATCGCGAATATTCAGTCACTTTTCGTGCGAGGACTGCATTCCCCAACCAGCACCTGACTGCGGCGATCTGCCAGAAGCTGCTGATCTACGAGAAGGGATGCGCTGCCGCGACTGTATCGATCGCTCCGAATGGAACCTGGAGAACCTACACGATCAGTCTGCATTCAGGACAAATGGGGGCGGAGCCCTGGTATTCCAGGCCGATGATGCAGTTCTATCTTGCGGACGAAAGCCCGGGCGGGTACTTCGACATCAGGGAGGTGAGTCTTTCCGACGGTTTCGGGAATGTCATCCGGAACGGGGATTTTGCCGGGGGGATGGATCGCTGGTTTTTCACGAGCGACCACGAACACCTTGCCTGGCATGAAAAAAACCTTTTTCTTCACGTATTTTTCGATCAGGGCTGGTTCGGCCTGCTCTCTTTCGGTCTCCTTTGTCTTTATGCGCTGGCGAAGCTGCTTTCGGATGCTTCCGGCGCAATTTCCATGGCGCAGTTCGCTTCGCTGTTTTCACTGTTGGTCGTCGGCATTTTCGACAGCGTGCTCGATTTCCCGCGCATCGCGCTGCTGGTTTACCTGTTGCTGTTCGCCGCAATGATCGAACCGTCGGTCCTGGGTGACGCACTCCACAGGGGAAGTCGCAAGAAGCCGGGAGGAAGGGGTTCTTCAATCCCGGATGTTTCTGATGGCCAGGGAATACCGCTTGCGGAGAAGCAGTAGAATCTGTTCGATTTCCGTCCACAGGGGATGAGCGACTTTCCTGGCCGAAACCATGATGCCGACCAGCATCCCGATGCCGCCGATGATCAGGGGGGCAACCATCTGGTCGGGACGACCGCGGAAAATGAAGGCGGCAAGGAGCGGCGCTGCCGAAGAGGAGAGTGCGATGATCGCGCTTTTCCAGAGGGAGGTGCGGAAGTGGTGCCAGGAAAAGCCGCTGATCTTCTGCGTGACATGCATCCAGATCAGGGAGACGAGCAGGGATGCGAGCGTGATTCCCCAGCCCATCCAGTACAGTCCGAGGCTGCCCCCGGCGAGCGACAGGCCGCCCTACAGCACCACGTTGATCACGGTGAGCCGCAATACGATCATGCGCTTTCCGGTGGCGATCAGCAGGGCGGGGAATAGGGTGATGATCAGATAGAAGCATGCAGAAAGACACAGGATTCTGGTGATGTCCACGGACTGGCTCCATTGCGGACCATAGAGCAGGTTGATGATCGGATTGGCCATCACCGCTATGAACATCAGAAGCGACCAGCCAAGGGCGTACACGATGGAGATGCTCTTGAAAAATGCGCTATCGAGTTGATCTCCTTGGTGGTGAAGCTTGGAAAAGGTGGGCAGGGCAACCGCATAGATCGAGTCCATCATGAGCCGTTCGAAAAGATTGACCAGTCCCTGTGCCCGGCTGAAGATACCCGCCGTGTACATTCCCTGAATCCGGCCTAGGATGAGTTCGGGGGTTCCCTGATAGGCCTGGTTGAGCAGGGAGATGCCGGAAATCGAGGTGCCGAAGCTCAGCACCTTGGAGATTTCCCCGGTACCGGGCAGCCAGGGAAAATGCCCCGGCCTGAAAAACATCGAGAGGAATGCAATCATCAGCGACGAGGACAGGGCTCCATAAGCCAGACTGATGGGACCGTGCCCGCTCCAGGCAAAAGCGATGGAAACCGCCGAGCCGGTCAGGGCACCTCCGGAGCGGATGATCGCGAGACGCTCGAACTTGAGTTCCCGCGTGAGCCAGGCGATGGTCAGCGCGCCAAACGGAACCAGCAGGGAGCTGACTGCAAGAACGTCCATGATGCTGCGGATTTCGGGGCGATGATAGAAATCGGCCACGAAATTTCTGGATGCGAAAATCAGCAGCGAGAGCAGTGCGTTCAGGAACAACTGTACCGCCCATACCGCCTTGATCCTGGTTCTGGTGAGATCCTTTTCCTGGATCAGGTACTGGCTTGCGCCGAGATCCCGGAAGGGAGCCATGAATCCGATGATGATCATGGTTACGGAAAATACGCCGACCTGTTCCGGGGTGAGCAGACGCGCAATGATCGTCGATGTCAGAAAATAAATGATCAGCGACGAGTAGCGGTCTACATATGAAAAGGCGATGGCTTTTCGGGTGGACATTACGCTATGGATTCAGCAGGTGGTTTCATCGCATCGGCCCGCATGCAGGGTCATTTCCTGGAGAACCTGTCGTTGACGAATACCGCGTCGAATTCCACGACCTTCATGTTCTGGTCGCGGCTCACCGGGAACATGCCTGCCATCTTGAAACCCAGGTTGTCCAGATAAGTGATCACTTCCAGCATCGATGGCATGTTTTCATAGATGTTGATGACGGAAAGCTCGGTTTGCAGCGCGCGAATGTCCTGGAGGGCGGATTTCGCGCCCTTGATCACTTCCATGTCATAACCCTGGGTATCGATCTTGAGGTAAACAGGGCTCCTGGAAGGATGGCAGTCGATTTCATCGAGAATGTCATCCAGCCTCCTGATCGCGACCTTCTCGGTTCTTGCCACCGCATTGTATTGTTCGAACCCATGAGTGAATTCTGTCGTCGGATTCAGAAAGGAGGAGAACACGTCGGCCTTCATGACCTGCAGATCCTGCGAGGTGTTTTCGTTTCCGAGCGCGAAATCGCGAATGTCCCAGTCCCGGCGACCTGAAGCCTTTTCCAGAAGTTGCAGGCAATTTTCCCGGATGGGTTCGAAGGAAATGATGCGACCGCGAAAATCCAGATGATTCCTCAGATAGTCTGCGTATTGCCCCTTGTTTGCTCCCACATCGAGCACGGTGGCGATGCCGTGAAGAGAAAACAGCGCACCCAGCAGGTCGGATTCGGGTTTCCGGCCAAGCTTCCAGGCGGGAATGATTTCATATCCCATCCGGCCGGCGGCCTTCGTGATCGAATTCTTGAACTGGGTCAGGATGTTTGCGGGCATGGCGGTCTGGGTGTCTGAATGAATTGGATCCGTTTTTTTGCTGCGCCTGGGTTTTTTGTTTTTCGGCATTATAAACCAAGCTCGGTGCGCATGCGCGCATGTCATTGAAATTCAATCCATGGGGCAGCAGATCAGGTTCTGGTGCAGCTTCAGATCGCCGGCGTTCCGGATCGGGATGAGATCTCCACTGTTTTCGACCCTGGATACCTCATATTTCAAATTTTCCCAGAACGACAGGATTTCCTCCGGGGCGCAGCCGGCCCGTTTCAGGTTTTCGAGGTCCAGTTCCATCAGGACGATCGGCCTGAATTCGGAGAGAGCCGACCTGGATCCCTTCAGCGCATTGAATTCGGCTCCCTCGATGTCGATCTTGACGAGATCGATCCTTTCGATGCCCTTTTCCGATACATAGTCGTCCAGGCGGACCAAATCGATGTCTTCCCTCGCCTGACTGTTTTCTTCCGTGCCGCAGGAGTAGAGGCTTGCCGCGCCGCTGTTGTTCATTTCCCCCTTCAGGCAGGGAAGAAAAAGCGTTGCGGAGCCCCGCTGATCGCTCAAGCCCGTTCGGTTGAGGGATACGTTTCCGAAACCGTTCATTGCCACATTTTTCGAAAGCCTGAAAAAATGGTGCGCGCTTGGCTCGAAAGCATGCACTTCGCCATGTTGCGCGATTTTTGCCGCGACCAGCGTGAAGGAGCCGATGTTGGCGCCGATGTCGATGAAGACCCCGTCCGAAGGGAGCCTTTTCCGGATCATTTCAAGCACGCCCTGGTCTGCCTCCTGATATCCCTGCCAGAAAAGCTGGGCTTCTATGTGGTCGGAGAGGGAAGTGCGGATCCTGATGTCGCCCTCGATCATGGTTTCGACTTCCAGCGGCGGTTGGGATTTTGCATAATGCTTGCGAACCATGACCACGTATTTCCATAGCCGGCCCTGCAGCAGATTGCAATTTGCCAGGTTTCTGACCGCCGGTTGCAGCAATTGGGGGGGGATGATGGGCATTTTTCGGCTTCTGATTAGGGTTCGATGGCTTTTCTGAATGCATTCGCATGGCAGGCGGCGCTTTGCTTCCAGGAAAAGGAAGCCGCCCTGGAAAGCCCTGCCGCTATCCGCATGGAACGCGTTTCCTCATCCAGAAAGAGGGATTGCATGGCTTCGAACAGGGCATTCCCGTCGCGAGGGTCGACAATCCATGCCGCATTCCCGGCCACTTCAGGGCAGGCGCTGGCGTTCGATGTGATGACCGGGCAGCCGCTTGCCATGGCTTCCAGGATGGGCATGCCGAATCCTTCGTAGAGGGAAGGGAAGACGAAGCCCAGCGCATTCCTGTACAACGCGGCCAGTTCCTCCTTGCCCAGATGGCGGTCGATCGTCTTCACGCCTTCGATGCCCGAGTAGCGCGAAGCCATGCCGGCGGGGAGCTTGAGAAGCAGCTCGACGTCGCTGGATTTTCTCAGTTTCCTGAATGCCTCGATGATTCTGGCCACATTCTTGCGCGGCTCGTCGTTCGAAATGTGCAGGAAATAATTTCCCCTTTCGGCGTTCTCCGGCGGGCTGAAGTTTTCCGAATCGACACCATGGTGACAGACGACGATTTTTTCTGCAGGAATCCCGGTCAGCCTGACCGTTTCCGCCTTGGTGAATTCGGAAACGGCCACGATCCCGCTGACTGCGCTGCCGAGTTCCTGCCATTTTTTCAGCTTCTCGCGGGAATACCGGCCGGATAGCAGCATGCCTTTCAGCGTTCCGTAATATTCCCGGCCGGAAAGGCTGATGGGGGCGAATCCATGCACGGTCATCACGAGCGGCGGTCCACCCAGCATGAATTCAAGGGGGGGATTTCCCCCTCCTGAGCGGATGTCCCAAAGCAGGTCAGCGGTTCCGGGCAGATCCTTCCTGCCTGAAAAGGGGATGATTTCGATGCCCAGGGCGGGAAGCCATTTTTCGATATTGGCTGCATAGACCCGGAAGCTTTGGGGGATTTCGCCGGACTTGAAGATCCCCAGGCGGATCGGGTTCATCTCGGCTTGCCTTCGCGGCGGCTCATGATTCGGTCGAAGAGGACGTTCCAGAAGCCGAAGAGCCAGAGAGGATCGGCACAGGTACAGGCTGCGAACTGGCGCATCGGCAGGTCCGCGCCACGCCTTAGCCGGTAAAGGAAAATTTCCGCGAGATTTCTGCGGAGCTGCCTGATCCTGAGTTTTTGGAGCGGCCCGAGATCCCTTTCCTCCGGAAGCAGATCCGTGATCCTGCGCCAGTACAGCATGTTCTGCGAGGTCAGCTGGAGGGCGCGCTCGCTGCCCCATTCCCCTCCCTGAGAGATGTTCACCCCCCTGCCCATTTGCACTTCCACATGGCGGCAAAATCCGGTCTTTCTCGCCAGTCGCATCGCCTTCACCCAGAAAACTTCGTCCTCTCCGAGCACGAGATCGACCGGGAAGCGAATTGCCGGAATCCTTTCCAGGCGGTATACGACGGAAGAGGTCTGAACCATGTGTTCCTGCATGACCGGGACGATCAGGTCTCCCCGGTATTCGTGAAGCCCCCTGCTTTCGTCCATGCAGGGATGGCTTGCCGGATCGAATCCGATCATGGAAAACTTGTCTTCCTTCCATTCGCCCCTTTTGTGTCCCGCGAAATAGAAGTCGCAGCCCGAATCGAACATCCTGACCGCATTGTCGAGGTGGAAGGGCGTCCATTCGTCGTCCGAATCCAGGAAGGCGACATATTTCGTTCCTTCCGGAAGGTTGTCCAGACCGGTATTGCGCGCCTTCGCCGCCCCGGAGTTTTTCTGGGAAATGATGCGGATATGTTCGCTTTGCGGCTGGAAATGCGTTTCGACGACCGAGGCAGCGGAAAATGGTGATTGGTCGTCCACGATGAGGACGAAGGGAGTGGAGACGCATTCCTGGGCAAAAACCGAATCTAGCGCCCTTTTCAGGGGCTCCGGGGAGCGCTGAAAATAGGGGATCACCACACAGACTTCGCCGCCTTTCACCATTTCGGTCTCCATCCCAGGAGTCCGGCCGCGATGTATGCAAGGTATTTCGGCTGAATCGGGTTCCTTTTCCATGCTTTCACGAATGATTCGGAAGCTTTCTTCACGTGGCCGGCCTGGAGGTGATGGAGTCCGAAGTCCGCATGGTACTTCGCAAGCTGCCTCATGAATTTCTTCCTGTCGGCGCTTTGTCCGTCTGGACCGGTGAGGCCCCACTGGTTGAAAGCCTTTTCCAGCAGCACAGTGCGGTAGTCTATGTCGCGAACCACACGGTTTCCCTGCAGGGGATGCTGCCGGTACAGCGTAGTGGGCTGGCGCAGCTTGACGAAGGGGTATACGCGGGAAATGCGAAACCACAGGTCCCAGTCCTCGCTATAGGGCAAGGATTCGTCGAAGTTGCCGCACTTTTCGAAAACCTCGCGCCGGAACATGGCCGAACTCGTGAGCATGACACAGTCGAAAAGCAGCCGGTGATACATCCAGCCCGAATCCTCGGCGGAAATCTCTTCCAGGTCGCCTTGCGGCGCCATGCCCTCCGGAGGAGGGAAAATGCCGTTCGCATCTGGATGCCAGAGAATGAAGGGGCTGTGGGCGGCCCCCGCATCGGGGTGCTCTTCCAGGCATTTCACCTGGGAAGCCAGTTTGTGCGCAAACCAGTAGTCGTCATGATCCATCAGGCAGATGTATTTTCCCCTGGATTCGCGGATGCCGCGGTTCCTGGCGGCGCACACCCTGGCGTTTTGTTGGGTGACGAGTCTGACCGGAGGGCCGTAGCTACTCACGATCTCCCTGGTGCGGTCGGTCGATCCGTCATCCACGACGATGAGTTCCAGGTCCCGGAAGGTTTGTCCCAGGATGCTGTCGATCGTTTCCGAGATGTATCTTTCGCAGTTATACGAAGGAATGATCACGGAAACAGTCGGGTTCTCTTCATTCACTTCGCTGTCCATTGCATGAATTCATACGTTTCGCCCGGCGAGCCTTTCCAGGAATCTGACCGGTTTTCCCGTATACCAGGACCAGGAACGCATCAGCCTGTTCATCGTGATCTGCAGATTGCCCTGGATGGAACCGGAAGAGCGTATGTGTTCGACGAGCGCTCTGGGAAATCCGGCCTGTATCGACTCCATCTCATTCCACAGCGCATCCATTTCACGGGAATCGGGCTGGCCTGAGTCCACCGCGCAAAGCAGGGCCTGGTGCAGCGCGTGGGTCAGGGAATGCACGGGCGAACATTCCGCGCTTTCCCGCTCCTGGTGGTGACGAAGATCTCTCGAAAGGAATTGATTCAGGCATGGCGCGGCCTTTTCGACCGAAATCGGGTAGGAGATGCCGAGCGATCGCTCCACTCTTGCGAATTCCTGTGCGGGATGTTCGATGAATCGATCGAAATCGACGAAGACCCTGGGGAAATTCCTGCTCCATTGCTCCGCCTCGAGATAATGAAGGGACCAGAGCAGAAAAGATTTTTCCATCGAAAATCCGTCACGGCGCTCCAGGGAACGGAATACCGCATGCGGGGAACGGATGACGAAAATGAAACGGGGGGAGATTCGTTCCGATTCGAAGATTTCCAGCCACCAGGGCAGCAGTCTGCAGACCCTCGGATCCTTCACCGCCCAGATCCTGCTGTTCGCGAAATCCTTTCTGATGTGGTTGCGGATCCTTGCGGCAAAGGGGACCAATTCCCCTTTTTTCCACCACATGCTTTCCCTGAGCAGCACATCGTCCCAGCTCGAGCCGAGAGCGGAAAGTGCCTCGTCATTCGCGTCAGCGAGGTCGCTGTGCTCGAAATATCCCTTGTCGTTGATGCCTTCGTGGCCCTTGTAAAGCCTGTTGCCAAGGTCCACGCCCAGGCAGCGCAATGCACCGGTGGTGGCCGATGTGCCGCTCCTGTGCATGCCGATGATCACCAGCGCCTGTTTCGAACCGGGGGGCTTTTCAGCATTCATTCCGATATGGTTTTTCAATACAGAAGTATTGGAACATAGAATAGGGAGAATTATAACCCAGACCCTGATGATATGGTCCAAAAATCTCTCCGGATCGGGCAATTGGCATGATGCTTCCGTAACAGGGTAGAATACGCATTCATGCAAAATGGCCTGATGCGATGAGAGACTTGCTAATTACGGCGATCGTGCTGGGTTCCATCCCGTACATGCTCAGGAACCCGCCGGTCGGGATCATCATGTGGGTCTGGATCAGCGTCATGAACCCTCATCGGCTTTCCTGGGGGTTCGCCTACAGCTTCCCTTTCGCCGAAATCATCGCCATCGCAACCATTCTGGGCATGCTTTTTTCCGGGAGCAAACGTCACCTTCCGGTGAGATCGGTCACGATCTGTCTTTTCCTGTTCATGTCATGGATGTGCGTGACCTCCATTTTCGCCATTCATCCGGACCAGGTGTATTACCGCTGGGTCACCATCATGAAAACCCTGACCATGATCTTCGTCACCCTGACGGTGCTCCATTCGCGCGAGCATATCCGCTGGCTGGTCTGGGCGCTGGTCATCTCGCTCGGTTTTTTCGGTACCAAGGGAGGCATTTTCACCGTACTTCACGGAGGTTCTTTCAAGGTTTGGGGGCCGCCCGGATCCTACATCGAGGACAACAACGCACTGGCGCTCGCCCTCATCATGGTGATCCCGCTGATGCGCTATTTGCAACTTACCGAGCCCCATCCCTGGGTGAAGAAAGGTTTGGGTCTTTCCATGCTTCTTTGCGCCTTTTCCGCACTGGGAAGCTACTCTCGGGGAGCGCTGATCGCGGTTTCATTTTCCAGCCTTTTCCTATGGCTCAAGACCGAGCGCAAGGGATCTTTCGGGGTGGTTCTGGTACTGCTGATTCCGGCGCTGATTACCTTCATGCCATCGGAATGGATGCAGAGGATGCACACCATCGATACCTACCAGAAAGACCGTTCCGCAATGGGCAGAATCAATGCCTGGCATATGGCATGGAATCTCGCCCTGGACAGGCCGCTCGTCGGAGGCGGGTACGAAATCTATGACAAGGGGGTTTTCGCGCAATATGCGCCGAATCCGCTCGATGTGCATGCCGCACACAGCATCTATTTCCAGGCGCTCGGGGAGCATGGTTTCATCGGTCTGGCGCTTTTCCTTTCCCTGGGATTGCTCACCTGGCGCAATGGAACCTGGATCATCGAGCGGGCGAAAAGGCAGCCGGGATGCCAGTGGGCTGCGAATCTGGCGAGAATGATCCAGGTGAGCCAGGTGGCCTTCGCCACGGGAGGCGCTTTTCTCAGTCTCGACTACTTCGACCTGCCCTATTATGAACTCGCGATCATGCTGCTCACCCGGGTTTGGCTGGAAAAGGAGATCGCCGGAGGAAAGGCGCCAGACGAGCCGGGACGGGAGGAAGCGCCTGCTTCCTCCCTGCGACTTACGGTTGCGCAGCGGATGCGCAGGAAAAGAGCGTGATCACTGCCATTTCCCCGCCTTTTTGAGTTTCAGCTTCAAACCCTGCAAGGGAAATCCTGCAGCATAAGACCTTTTCGCATAGGAGAGCGCCTCGTCGTACTGTTTCAGGTTGAAATACATCAGCCCGGCATTGTAGAGGATGTTCGGATTGGAAGGGGCCAGTTTTTCGGCATCCAGATACTGGTCCAGTGCCAGTTTCGCATTTCCGCCTTCATAGAGATAGTTCCCGTACAGCAGATGGACGATGGGATCCTGGGGGGCGAATCCGAGCGCCCGCCTGAAATAGCAGTCCACGGTGAAATGGGCGTGATCGGGCCTGTCCGAATGCTCCCGCATCGCAAGGCGGGTGAGCGAGCGCAGTGCCCTGTGGTGGTTCGGGAAGGATCTCAATACATAATCGAGATCACCGATGATGGATCCGGATTCTCCCCGCACCAGTTGCTCCACTTCCGGCTGGAAGTGGTATTTTTCGACGATCGGCAGATTTTGTGCCACCGCAACCGGGTCTGTGTAATCGAAAGGCCCGTATTTCGCATCGACGTTGGCAGGAGGGCAGATCTCCGCAGCCGAGGCCGTGGCGCAGAATATCGTCATCAGGAATGCCGTTGCAACGTTCATGATTTCTCCTTCAGGATCCACTCGATTGTCCGGGAAGAGACCCGATCACGCCACTCCCTCCTGGAAAAAGTATGGTCGGCTTCTGCAAGATCGAGTCTTTGCGTCCCGGCGACCAGCCCGCGCCAGTCGGGGGATTTTGCAAGATCGTCGAATTCCCTTGCCGTCAGGTCGTTTCCGCTCAGAATGAACAGAATTCCACCCTGGAATTTTTCCAGGGAGGTTCTCATTCTCTCCGGCAGGGCAGACGAGCCGACAGGCCCTGATGCACTGGAGGCCGACCCGAGAAAATCCTTCGCCGATCCGGAGAAGTCGAATTTTCCGGAGAATATTTTTTTCCAGAGGGCGGGATCGAAGATTCTCGAAAGGTAGTAATGCTTCATGCGGGCTTTGGCTTCCCCGGCAATCGTTCTGACCCAGGGGTTGAGGAGAACCAGGCCGGAAATCCTGGGATCCTTGCAGGCATAGAATGCAGCCGCTGTGGCTGCGTCGCACAATCCCCAGAGAATCACCTGATTCAGGTTTTCGCAATTTTCGAGGAATGCATCGACGGCGGCTGCGATGTCTTTGTCCACTTCCTCGAAGTTGCGCAAATCTCCTTCGCTGTCCCCCATCCCGGTATAGTCGAAACGCATGGCCGGAATGCCTGATTTTGCGAGATCCCGGCAAAGCAGGGTGAACTGCCTGTGGCTGCCGACCCGGTACTGGGGGCCGCCGACGATGACCAGCACGCCGACGTCGAGCGCCTGTTCAGGAATGGTGGTGATTCCGAGGAGACGGTTCGTTCCGCAGGAAAAGGTGAATGCGTGTTCCTTGTAATCCATCAGGACTTTCCTGAAAGGAGGCCGGTGGTCTTTTCGATGAGTTCCGGCGCATCGGTGATTTCCTGGTTGGACCAGAATTGTGCGGATTTCAGTCCGATGTGTTCCGTCTCGATGCCGCGATTTTTCCATTCTTCCAGGACACGCGCCGAAGCTGGCGGGATGGTGGCGGTTTCGTCCTGTACGATATCAAGCCAGAAGTGTCTTTTACCCGGGATCCCGAGTTCCTGAAGCTTCAGCCTGTCGATGGATTCGAACAGATCATGGGCTACTTCGTAGCCGGCCACTTCCAGTGTGCCTTTCGTGGCCAGATCCTGCCTCAGGTCCTTCACGGATTTTTTGCCGCCGCTCATCATTTCGTTCGCCACGCGCAATCTCAGAAATTGTGTGGTGAATGCCTCCCCGCTGACGACGGGGTGCCAGAGCAGGACGGATTCGGGCTGGATCTTCGGTGCGACATCGAGCGCGAGCAGGGCGCCGAGGCGCATTCCCCACAGGAGGAGCGGGGCGTCGTATCGATTCCTCAGCCAGGATGCGCCGAGGAGCAGGTCTTCCTGCCATGCTTCCCATCCGGCATCCCTGAAATCCCCACTGCTGTCTCCGGTGCCCAGAAGATCGACATGGAGGACCGAAAAGCCGACGGAGGCGAGATTCCTGGATTGCATGGCGATCATTCGCCTGGACTTGTTGAGTTCCTCTGCGAAGGGCGGCGCGAAAAGGATCGTTCCGCGACAGCGCCCTGCGGGAGGGAAATGGGTGGCGAAGCGCTCTCCCCCGGTCGCCTCCAGGAAAAAGGGCTTTGCTCCCCCCCCGTTCATGAGGAGAGTTTTCTGTCCACGAAATCGACGAGACTGCCGAGCGTGGCGAACGTGTCTGCGCTGATCTCGTCGTCGTCGATGGCAAATCCGTAATGTTCTTCCAGCGAGGTGATGAGATTGACGACGGCCATCGAGTCGAGTTCGGGAATGGCTCCGAGAAGCTGCGAATCCGGTGTCAGGGATTCGATCCGATCTCCCAGGTGCAGCGTCGTGCCGAGAATGGCCTTCACAGAATTCAGCGTTTCCATTTTTGAGTCGTCATGTTCCATGTAAGCATCGGATTGTAGTATGGCGGTCGGTGTACTCCGCCGCAGTCGGAATGGATGGTGCGAAAGGAGAGACTCGAACTCTCACGGGGGTTGCCCGCTGGAACCTAAATCCAGTGCGTCTACCAATTTCGCCACTTTCGCAGGATTTCGAATCCTAGGGGAATCCGCGGCTGCGGTCAATATGCAAATGCCTTTATTTCCTTCCAAAAGCATCGAGTAGCGGTGCGAGGTGCTTTTCGTACCTGCGCCATGCTCCGGAACTCCCCCTGTACATCCCCTTTCTCACCTGAACTGAGCTTGCAGTTTGAACGGGGCGCATGTTTTTTTCGAATTCGAGGCAGTTTTCATCCCAGTCCAGTCCGCAATATTCAAGCAAGCTTCTCGTTTCTGCTTCCTGGTTTTCGGTGAGCCGTTCGTAATTGAGTTCAAAAATCCTTTCCGGGAATCGCTCCTTCCAGAATTCCATCAATTTTTCGTAAAGTCGATAAAATTCCACGAGATCTGAAAGATCGTAGGAGAAGCCGCTCCCGGTGTTGCCAAAGTGCTGCCTGAAATTGGAAAAACAGACTGCGATAGGATCTCGCGTAACATGCACCACCCGGAGGCCGGATAGGGCTGAAAGGAGAAATCCCAGCCACTGAAAGTTGGCCGGCATCTTGTCGGTGACGAAACGTTTTCCGTGGGGATCCAGGTCTTCGAGGTAGCGGGAGGAAATGATCCTGCAGATCTCCTTCGGATCGGCATTCGCGGATTTGACGAAATGTTCGTAACAAAGCCGGTTGAGCGTGTTGAGTTCGCCCGCTCCATGCACTTCGGAGTGGGATGCGAGGATCTGTTCGACCAGCGTCGTCCCGGATCTCGGCATGCCGACGATGAGGATCGGATATATTTCCTGCTGCGAAAGTGCCGGGATTTCGCGCAGGTCACTGAACGATGTCCTGATCCTGTCGAAAAGCGCCTTGTCCCTTTCGATGTCGTAACCGATCACTTTCTTCTTGAGCCGGTTGCCTTCTGAATAATGTTCAAAAGCATCGTCATATTTCTCGAGATCCTCGCATGCCTTGGCGAGCGCGAAGGACAAATTGATTCTGGCAGAATCATTTCTTGCGGATTCGAGAAGAGCTTCGAGCGATGCGAGGCGCGTTGCGTCGGCCTTGCACACCGTGCTCAGATGGTAATGGCAATCTGCATCCCCCGGTCTGAGTTCGATAGCCTTGAGGTAGCATCCTCCTGCCCGATCGGATTTTCCGAGTTCGTAAAGCGTCATTCCCAGGCTGTTGTATGCTTCCGCATAATCCGGTTTGAGCGAAATTGCCTTCTCCAGGCTGCGAACTGCATCGGCGTGTTGGCCCAGTTCACGCAGTGAGTTTCCCAGATTGAAATGCGCTTCGGCATAATCCTGGTTGTGGGAAATTGCGCGTCTGAAATAGTCAACAGCCTCGCGATGTCTTCCGAGCATGCTGTATGCCACGCCAAGGTTGTTGCGAGCCTCAATGTATCCGGGCTTCAGCGAGATCGCCTTCTTCAGCCACCGCTCCGCATCAATGTCTTCGCCGAGCGACATCAGCGCATTGCCTAGGTTGTTGCACGCTTCCGCGTAGCAGGGATCGAGTTCGATCGCTCGCCGGAAGGATTCGGACGCCTCGCTTTTTCTGCCGAGATGATCCAGCATCACACCCAGATTGTTGTGGGTTTCGCTGTCTCTCGGGGAAAGCTCGATGGATTTCAGTGTGGGTTGAAGCGCTTCTTCCGGCCTTCCCTGCAATAGCATTGCCGTGCCGAGCCTTTTCCAGGCGAAAGCGTCTTCGGGGCGCTTTTGGACCATCGATCTCGCCAGGTTTTCCGCCTGGATGTAATCTCCGTTCGCGAAAGCGGATTTCAACGCATCCGTGGGCTTCGCTTTTGCTGCTGGTTTTTTGGCCATTCTTCAGGTCTGGACGAAAAAAAACCCTGCAGCTTCCCGCAGGGTTCCGGAACGAATCAGCGATCAGGCCTTGCGACGAGAAGCTGCGAATCCCATTCCGACCACGCCGAGACCCATCAGCAGCAGGGTGCCGGGTTCGGGAACGACCGCAGGCAGCGAGTAGGTATAGGTCACGGTTGCATATGCGCTGGAATTGGTTTGCGTGGTCAGATTTTGAGTACCACCGGACATGTTTGCCGTGGTGGTTCCGAGTGCGCCAACCGGGCTGCTAACCGTGCCGCCGCCATTGGCTGCGAACAGGCTCACGATATAGCTCCACAGCGGCGATCCGGAATTATAATTCGAAGAATTATTGGCGGATTGCGCAGTAACCTGAGTGACATTGGTGGTGCCCGTTGGTGCCGGAGAAACCGTGCCCACTGCAAGCTGAGCCGAGTCGGTGCCGCCGTAAACGCCGGTCGAGTTGACCTTTTTGGTCAGGTTCGTGGTCGTTGCCGTATAGCTCGGGGTGGTAACCACCAGATTGGCGATTTTGCCGGGATCCTGCATCGTGATTTGCGAGGACACTGTCGGGGTTACCGTTGCGGTCACCTGGGTGTTGATGTTCTGCACGTACACATAACCGGTGGCGGTGCCGTACAGCGTGAAGGTGATGCCGGTCAGCGTGCCCAGGGTGGTGTCGAACTTGTTGAGTGTCAGATTGACCGTTCCGTTGGGCGATGATCCTCCCCCCCAGTTGTTGACCGCGCTTGCGATGCTGTTGCTGGTGTAGGTGATCGTGTTCGCATTTGCAGCCGTGGAGGCCAGTGTCATCACTCCGATCGCTGCAGCTAAGAGTTTCCTTTTCATTCTATCACTCCGGGTTTGGTTTTCCCTATAGGAAGCAATCTGCGTGCCATGGTTTGTAACTATTTGATTATGAATTATTCCAATGTTTATGATTTTTGAATGGAGCGCCGGGTGTATAGTTTCCGGACATGAATCCCTTTGTTACGGTTTCAGAATCGAGGAAAACAGCGTTTTCTGGCCCGCACTGATTTCTTCCCAGCCGAAATCTTCCGCGTATCGCCGGGTCGCTTCCCTCGAGGGAGGGTTGGCCAGAAGTTCCGATATTGCTCCTGCGAATGCTTCCGGGGTTCTTTCCGGAACGATCCGCCCTGCCTCGCGGCAGGCCACGACTTCAGGATTGCCTCCAGCGCTGGAGGCAACGACCGGCGTGCCGCAAGCCATGGCTTCCAGCAGAACGTTCGCCCACCCTTCCCGGCTCGATGCGAGCACCAGGACATCTGCCGCACTGTAATATCGCCCCAGTTCTTCCTGGGGAAGATTGGCCAGAAAAAGTACACGGTTTGATACCTTCAGGCTTTCGGCGAGCTTTGAAAGAGAAGTCTTTTCCTCTCCTTCGCCGATGACGAGAAGCTTCGCTTCCGGAAGAAGGGAGAGCGCCCGGATGGCGATGTCGTGCCCCTTGTGCCCGACGAGATTTCCGACGGAAAGCAGCAGCGGCCCGGAAATCTCCAGAGAAGTCCTTGTTTCCTCGCGACCGGATGACCTGAACAGTTCCGTGTCCACGCCGTTCCTGAGCACGGTGATCTTTTCAGGATCGACCCCGATTTCGGTCAGGTTGTCCTTCAGGGCCGAACTCACCGTGATGATTGCAGAAGCCTGATTTGCCGCCCAGAGAATCATTTTCCTCGGGAGGCTGTATTGCGGGATGAGGGTGACGTCCGAGCCGCGTGCGGTGATGACGAAGGGCTTGCCGAGCTGCTTCGCGATGAATGCGGCCGCAACCCCGTCCGGATAGAAATAATGTGCATCGATGAGATCGAAATCCCTTCCCTGTCCGATCAGTTTCTTCAGGATCGGCATGGAGGCTGCCGCGAGCGAGATCGGGGCGAGATTCATCCCGATCTTCGGAAGAAGCGGATAGCGCGGATGAAATACATTGATGTTGTATCGGTTTTCCTGGTTCGGCACATTCGCGAAGTCCGCATACTTGCCGAACCCGGGACTTTTCAGCGGAAACCAGGGGACCGGGGCGATCACCTTGGCTTCCACCCCCCCGCTCGATATGAGCTGCCTCAGTCGGGTTTCGACGAAAATGCCGTGACGAGGGGAGACCGAATTGGGATAGAGCGTGCTGAAAGTGAGCAGCCTGACGGGATCATTCATGATGCTTCCTCTTGAGGAGGGATTCGTAAAGCGGGGCATAACGCGTCACGCTCGCCTTCCAGTTTCTTTCCTTTTCGACGAAGCTGCGTCCTTCGACGCGCAGATGCCTGCATTTTTCCTCGTCGCCAAGCAGATCGAGCGCTTTTTCCGCAAGATCCTTCGCATTTCCCGCCCTGAAAAGCAGTCCGGTTTCATCGTTCCTGACGAGTTCCCGGTGTCCGCCGACATTGGATGCCAGCACCAGTTTGCCAAGTGCCATGGCTTCCAGTGGCTTGAGCGGCGTGACGAGTTCTGTGAGTCGCATCGAAAGCCTCGGATAGACCAGAAGGTCGATGAGGTCATAGTAATCCCCGACCTTGTCGTGCGGAACCCTTCCCGTGAAGACCACCCGGGCGCCGAAAGGAGTTGCCTGCCTTTTCAATGCTTCTTCCTGCGGTCCTCCTCCCACCAGCAGGATGGCCACGTCCGGATTTCTTTCGAGCATCATGGGGAGCGCTTCGATCAGCAGGGAAAGCCCTTCGTAGGCGTAAAAAGAACCGGCAAAACCGATCACTTTTTTTCCATGCAAACCGAGACTTGTTGCGAGTTCAGGGTCGGCTTTTCCATGGGGGGAGAATTTCTCTATGTCGACCGCATTGGGGATCACGGTCACCTTTTCGGCAGGGATGCCGCGCGCGACGATATCCTGCCTCAGCCCCTCGCAGATGGTGGTGACCGCATCGACTTTGCGAAATGCATGCGTGTCCATCATCCGGGTGATGTTGTAACGGAGACTCCCTTCCCTGGTCGAGCCGTGATCGACCGCAGCGTCTTCCCAGAATGCCCGCACTTCGTAAATGACCGGGATGCCGAATTTTTTTCCCGCGTCGATGGCCGGGAATACATTGAGCGAGGGGGAATGCGCATGAAGGATGTCGGGCCTGACTTTCTCCACGACTTCGAAAAGCCGCTCCTTCAATCCCTTCATGACGGCGATCTGGTTTCCGAGCGGGATCCGGGAAAGAATGCCCTGCTGTTTTTTGGTTCGGAAAAAATGCCAGCCATCCACGGATTCTTCGGAAGCCCTGCATTCACCCTGTTTTTCCCCTGTGAGATGGAAGGTTTCCCAGCCGAGTTCGCGCTGCGCCTTCAGGATCGAAAGGGTGCGAAAAGTGTAGCCGCTGTGGAGAGGAATCGAGTGATCAAGGACATGCAGGATGCGCATCTCAGTTTTCCAGATTGAGGAAGGAATCGAACATCAGCAGCGACCAGATCGGCGCGCTGTAATCGCGGCGGCCGGCTGCATGTTCCTCGACCAGGTGTTCCAGGAATTTCCGGTCGAAAATTCCGCTGTCGAGAAGACGCTCGCCCAGCAACGCATCCTTCATCCTTTCCCTGAGCGGTCCCCTGAACCAGTTCGCAAGCGGCACGGCGAACCCCATTTTCGGGCGGTAGAGGATTTCATCGGGAAGATGGCCCGAGAGCGCCTTCTTGAAGATGTATTTTCCTTCGCCGCCATTCAGCTTGAAATGGGGGGGAAGGCCGGATATCCATTCGACGAGCTTGTGATCCAGAAGCGGAACCCTGACTTCCAGCGCATGCGCCATGCTGGCACGATCGACCTTGGTGAGAATGTCGCCCGGAAGATAGGTTTTCATGTCGAGATACTGGATGAGGGAGAGCGCATCTTCCGTCGGAGAATTTTTTGCGTGCTGTTTCAGCACTTCGACCGCTTCGTAACCCTGCAGGCTGTTCAGGAATGATTGACTGAAGAGGCGCCTGCGCAATCCGCTGGACAGGATCGAAACGCTGTGGAAATAGCCTTCCACGGAGTCCCTGGAGAGTGCCTCGAAGGTGGTTTTTGCACGGAATACGCGTGGGGCCCAGTCGGCCTTGGGATAGATCCGGCCCAGGAACCCGAAGAGGGGCCGGCGGATTCCGGGCGGCAGGAGCGACCTCATTTTTTCTTCCATCATGTGGAAGCGGTAACGCCGGTAGCCTGCGAGATTTTCGTCCCCTCCGTCTCCGGAAAGCGCCACCGTGACGCGCTTTTTCGCCAGTTCACAGACGCGGTAGGTGGGGAGCGCGGAGCTGTCTGCGTAAGGCTCGTCATAAAGCCCGGCGAGCCGGTCGAGAAGTTCGAAATCTTCCGGCGAAACTTCCTCGACGCTGTGCCGGGTATGGTATCGGTTCGCCACTTTTTCGGCATATTCCGCCTCGTTGAACCTGGGGTCTCCGAAGGCGATCGAGCAGGTGTTGACCGGGTCTTTCGAAAGTTCAGCCATCATCGCGACCACTGCGCCGGAATCCACCCCTCCGGAAAGAAAGGCGCCGAGCGGCACTTCAGCGATCATGCGGATGTCCACGGCCTCCTTCAGTCTTGCGATGAGCTCGACTCCGGCATCGGCCTCGCTGATCGCCCGGTTCGGTTCGAAAGGAATGTCCCAGTATTGCACCGGATTGTGCAGGGGACGGCCCCTGAACAGGGTGAGGGTGTGACCGGGAGGCAGCTTGAAGGTGCCGATATAGATGGTCCGGGGCTCCGGGACATAACCGTAGGCGAAATATTCCTCGATCGCGAGCGGATCCAGGTTTCGTGGAAGGCCCGGGTGGGCCTTCAGCGCCTTCAGCTCCGAGCCGAAAATGAACTGGCCGTCGGGAAGCAGGCTGTAGTAGAGGGGCTTGATGCCCATCCTGTCCCTTGCCAGGAACAGGATTTCCTTTTTTCTGTCCCAAAGGGCGAAGGCGAACATGCCCCGGAAGCGGTGCACGCAGGCTTCCCCCCATTGTTCCCAGGCATGCACGATGACTTCGGTGTCGCAGTGCGTCCTGAAGGTGTGGCCGAGCGCCTTGAGTTCAGGCATGAGATCGACGAAATTGTAGATTTCGCCGTTGAAGACCACCACCACGCTTTCATCCTCGTTGAAGAGCGGCTGATGTCCGGAAGAGAGATCGATGATCGAAAGACGCCGGTGGGCGAGCCCCACTCCGGGCTCGAGGTGGATTCCGCCTTCGTCCGGACCCCTGTGGAACTGGGACTGGTTCATTTTCTCCAGAATGGTTCCGGAGATTTCGGATTTTCCCTTGATGTCGAAAATGCCTGCGATTCCGCACATTGTTATATCCGCTTTCGTCTTGTGGCAAGTTGCCTGTCGTAAACATTCAGATAGGATTCGACCATGGCCTGCATGCTGAACCGCTCGTCGGCGCTTTTTTTTGCCGAAACGCTCTGCCTTGCGACGAGAGCCGGATCGGCGAGGTATCTTAGCATGGATTGTGCCATGGCCCCGGGGTCGGCTGGAGGTACCAGGAATCCGGTCAATCCTTCTTCGACGAGTTCAGGGTTTCCCCCAACATTCGTTGCGATGACGGGAAGGCCGCTCGCCATGGCCTCCAGAATGGTGTTGGAGATCCCTTCCGCCAGAGAGGGGAGAATGAATACATCGAGGTTTCGCATCTGTTCGGGAATGTCGTCCCTCGCGCCGGGAAGCCATGCGAGATCGGAGAGTCCTGCCTCGTCCAGAAGCGCGGCGGCTTCCTGTCTCAACGGCCCGTCTCCAACCATGACGAGCCTCGCCCGATCCTTCATTTGCGGCGCCATTTCGATCAATCTGATGAATGCCCGGGCGAGCGTCGTCTGATCCTTCACCGCCTGCATCCTGCCCACCGTGCCGAAAACCAGATTCCCGGAAGAACCTTTTCTTTCGGCCGGATGGAATTTTCCGGTGTCGACGCCGTTGTAGATCTGGGTGATTTTTTCTGAAGAAATCCCCACCTTCTCTTCGAGGTAACCTTCCAGATCCCGCGAGAGCGCGATGAAATGGTGCACGAAAGGAGCATAGGCGCGCCGGATCAGCCGATATTTGCGGCTGGAACCGTCCAGATCGCTCATGTCCCGCCCATGTTCGCCGTGTATCCTCAATTTCACCCCTGCGAGCGCTGCAGTGGGGGCTGCTTCCATCGTGCAGAGGTTCCGGGTGTGCAGGATGTCGGGTCGGAGCGATTTCAATGCCTTGTACAGCCTGAGATGCATTTGCGGGTCCTGCCCTTCGCGCTTTTTCAGGTCCAGGATTTCGACATCGGGTCTTTTGATCCTCAACCTGAAATCGGAATATCCGTTCATGCAGAGGATGGCGTGCCGGTAGCGATCTTCCGGGATCAGGTTGATCAGGTTGACCAGCCCGTTCTCCAGACCTCCGATGTCGAGTCTGAAAATGACATGCGCGATCAGCGGGGGATTCATGGTTCGCCGGCAGCGCCTTTCAGCATTTTGCGGATCCCGGGGAGGGAGGCGGCCAGGAACGCCCGAATGGATTTTTCAGCGGTTTCATCCGGGTTCTGATAGGGGGCTGCTACAACGATCACTGCAGCGTCGTCCCTTTTCGAAATCATCTTCGATTCGGCTTCGAGAAACTTGGCAACGTAGGGGTTCGAAACCCATTTTCCGTCGATCCAGTACCAGCTCCAGACCAGGAGATGATGATTCGCGGATTTCAGTCTTGCCTGAATGACGGGAATTTCATTCCCGTCCAGAGAGACTTTCCGCCCGGTCTCCCCGATATTTCCCCATATCGGATCCCGGCTCTCGACCAGACGGTTGGTGGAGGTGACGAGCTCCGCATCCTGGTGCTGGTTTCGGTAATAGCCCACGTAGAGAGAGACGGGCAGTCCGTCTTTCTCGAAATGAGTCGAGAGTGTTGCCCTGCTTCCCAGGAAATGCGGAGTCCAGTCGTAGAGCGGACCAGGATGGCTTTCCCATCCCGGGACTTCCGGCGTAGCCAGCATGACGGCATGAGGGGTGTCGATGATTTTGTCGAGCGCAACGGAATAGATTCCGCAAAAGGCGGAAATCGCGACGAGCAGGAAGCTCTTCAGGACAAATCCGGAAGCGGGCTGCTTTCCCTCCGCAATTTCCAGGACGATTCCGTGGGGGACCTCTTCCGGTTCACGGAAGAAGGATCCGATCCAGAACAGGAGGAGCATGACCAGTCCGAAAAACAGCCAGCCGTAAATCAGGTGGTCTATACCGGTGGCATATTTGATCCCGAACAGGTGTCCGATCATCACGATCATGTAGGCGCGAATACCGTTTGCGAAGATCGGAACGATTCCGGAAATGACGACGAAGAGCAGTTTTCTGGTGAGGCTCCTGTAGGTGAGATAGGCGTACAGGATGCCGAGGGTGAGCGAGGAGATCAGGTAACGCAGTCCGCTGCAGGCCTCCACCACCGACCAGTTTCCGTCCGGGAGGCTGAAGAAGGTGCCTTCCCTGAAAACCGGGATTCCCGTCATCTGCAATGCCTTCACGGTGAAATCAGCGGTGAAATCCATCAGCCAGGGAATGAATGCATCTCCGATGGGAACGGAAAGGAACAGGAAAAAAACCGGAAAGGAAATCTGTTTCGAAATTTTTTTGCCCAGTAGCGTCCAGATCGAGGCAGCCAGCATGCCGATCATGGAATACTGCTCGACCACCATGGTGTCGGCCTGGTGGCCGAGCTGCCATGCGAGGCTGCAGAGCAGCATGAGCAGGAGGCCGGAATATTCAGGCTGCGGCCTCATTTCGGCCAGGATGGCGCGCTTTCTCCAAATCAGCCAGGCGCTGATCGGGTAGATCAGATAACCGTGCGTGTAGGTTTCATTGTAGGTCCAGATATGGACCGTGAAGCGGATCACTTCCGCGTTGAGCCAGAAGATCGCTGCAAAGGCAAGGATCAATCCGGCGACGGCCTGTTTCCAGTCCGGACTCATGGAGTCCCCGCGAGATGGGAAGAGAGCCTTTCAAGATTACTTTGCCAGTCGAAATGGCGAAGGACGAATTCGCGCCCCCTCCTGTCATCGGAACCTGAATCGAGCATTTTTTCGATCGATCGCACAAACTCCTGTGCATCGGCGCAAACCGTGCATCCATCGTTATCGGGAATGCCTTCCATCGCCTGCGGGGAGGCGGCAACCATTTTCCCCATGGCGAGTGCCTCCAGCACCTTGTTCTGGATCCCCCTTGCGATCCTGAGTGGTGCCACCGCGAGCCTTGCATGGGCGAGATAGGGACGGACATCCGCGACCCGCCCTGTGACATGGATCCCCGGTCTTCCGGAAAGGCTTCTGACCGCATCGGCT
Organism: Pseudomonadota bacterium; assembly: GCA_021848705.1. Taxonomy (GTDB): domain Bacteria; phylum Pseudomonadota; class Gammaproteobacteria; order Burkholderiales; family JABEVD01; genus JABEVD01. Next base: position 20,261 of record JAJZTT010000002.1, on the reverse strand, counting down.
GGATTGGAACCGACGATGTAGAATCTCGTTCCTGGCAGCTTCGGAAAAACTTCCTCTGCGAACCACAGGACGGCATCGATGTTGGGGCGGTAATCCATGGCTCCTGTGAAGACCAGTACGCCTTCCCCTGGAGGATAGGGGTTTTCATATTCCCTTTCCGGCGAGAAATAGTCCGCATTCACTCCGTTCGGATAGTCATGGATTTTTCGAGAGGATTCCGGCGCGATCTTCCTGAAATGTTCGGCCTCCTGTTCCGAAACGAAGAAGGATGCGTCGAATTCGGCAGCGATTTTTCGCTCGTAATCTTCGAGCCTCCTGCCTTCCCTCGCGTAGATCAGATTCGACGGAAAGGAGCAGGAATCGGAATATTGCTTCCACTTGTCGGAATCCACGTCGACGAAATCCATGATTCTCAGCATTTCCCCGTGCTTTTCGACATACTGGGCCATCGGCGATGAAAAAACCACGGTTTTGCCGATCCTTCTTTCCCTGATCCGGTTCCCGACCCAGGTTTCGAGCATGCGGTTCCGGTAGTAGGGGAGGGAAAGTGCGCTGCCGGTGAAGAGTCCGGAGAGGCTTTTCAGTCTGGCCGCTTTGGGTTCGAGTTCGAGAATGCAGCATTCGCTGCAGAATTTCTCCACCTCCTGCCGGTATTTCCAGTCTTCCGGATCGTCTATGAATGTTCCCAGATAAACATTGTATCTTTTCGAAAGATATTCCAGCAGATGAAAGGAACGGATCTTGTCCCCCTTGTTCGGGGGGAAGGGGATCCTGTGTACCAGATAGAGCAGGTTCTCCTTCATCCCAGATATTTCACGATATGCGGGCCGATGAAGTTGGCGACCGATAATGGCAGCTTCCTCCAGGCCTTGATGAAAAGCTGGTATTTCGGATTGAGCGGGTTCTGTTCCGGAACGCTTGTCGCGCGGTGCAACTGGTATTCGTAATGGAGGGGGGAGGGCTCGAACCCCCAGTTCTTCTTGAAGTCGAAGGAACCGGTGCCGCGCTTGCTGCGTCCGTAATCGAAAACCCTGATTCCGCGCTCGCAGGAACGCCTCATGAGCTCCCAGTACTTGAAGTCGTTCGCTGCGAGCGATCTCGCCTTCACGGTGTCTCCGGCATAATAGGGGAGCACTTCATCCCTGAAATGGAAGGAAAGCACGCTGCTCACCACTTCTCCCTGATGGGTGACGGAAAGCACTTCGCAATCCTTGCCGAATACCTCGAAAAGCAGCGAGAAGTATCGTTTCGGCAATGCCGGAGTGCCGTGCCGCAGCATGTTGTCTGCGAATACTTCGAAAAAGCGTCCGGCGTTTTCGTCGATTTCGCTTTGCAAGCCGTGCTTGATGCCGCTTCTCACCATTGCCCGCTGTTTTCTCGGGATGTTCTTCATGTTCTGCTCTACATCGGGATCGATTTCCTTGCGGAAAGTGACATAAAGATCCCTGGAAGGCCAGTCATCGTGCTGCTTCCGCACATTGCGGTATTCGAGGTAATCGACCTGCAGTTCGGATGCCATTTTCTGCGCTTCGAGATCGAGGGCGATTTTCGCTTCATCGGAACAGGCCGCGATGCCGCCGTACACGCAGAACGGGAGCGAGGAAAGGGAATGGCCGAAATAAAAATGCCTGATCCTGGCAAGCGGCAGGATGCCCTCGATTTTTCCATCCCTTTCTGCGAGCAGGAAACAGGTCTGGTGACCGAAGGCCCTTTCGATGACTTCCTGCCATCCGGATCGATGGAAAAAGGTGGCCTCCTGGCAGGAAAGGACGAAATCATCCCAGGTCTTGCGATCGGCGGCCTGCATTTTTCGCACGGAAAGGGTCATTGATCGTTCTCCAGGAAAATCCGGTCCATCCTGCCCCATGCGAAATCGCCCAGCAGTCGCCTGATTTTTCCTTCCATCCTCGAAAGATGGGTGTAATGGCGGAAACGGGTCCTGAAATTCAGCCCTTCCTGTCTCGGCTGCTCAGGATCGATTTCCCAGGGATGGAAATAGAAGATGCAGGGCTCCCGGTCCGATTCGTTCACCCGGTGCATCATCCAGCGCGAGACGGAATAGGGAAGCAATCTGAAATACCCTCCGCCGGATGCGGGCAGGTTGCGGTTGAACAGGGAGATGGTCGTGGCGGGAAGCTCGAGCAGGTCGCCGTGGCGGAATCCGAAACGGGGTGCTTCCGGCATGCCGTAATGATCATGGGCGATCGGATAAATGCTCGAACTGTAGCGGTAACCGGCTTCCTGCAGCACATCGAGTGCCCAGAGATTGGAGGCGCCGATCGAAAAACTCGGCGCGCGGTAACCTTTCACTTCCATCCCGCAGAGATCCTCGATGAGCGCCTTGCTCCTCGTCACGTCTTCCAGGAATTGTTCCGGGCTCTGGTCGGAAACCCGGCGATGGCTGCTGCCATGGCTTGCGATCTCGTGGCCGCAGGAGGCCATGCGCTTCACCATGGCTGGATATCGTTCCGCGATCCAGCCCAGGGTGAAGAAGGTCGCGGCGATGCCGCGTTCGTCCAGCATGGACAGGATGACATCCATGTTCCGTTCCACCCTGCAGGGAAGCTTCTCCCAGTCCGTACGGGCAATGTGATGCTCGAAGGCGGAGACCTGGAAATAATCCTCCACATCGACAGTCAATGCGTTACGCAACCCCGCCCCCGTTTTGCAGCCATCGCGCCATGAGGTCGACGATGCGCTCCGATGCGTGTCCGTCCCAGCATTCAGGGATCTTGCCCGCCTTCCCGCCGGAGGAGAGGATGTCCTCGAAGGCTTCGATGATCTTGTTTCTGTCTGTCCCCACGATGGTGTTGCTGCCCGCATCGACCGTGATGGTGCGCTCGGTGTTTTCACGCAGCGTGATGCAGGGGACTCCGAGCGCAGTGGTTTCCTCCTGCACGCCGCCGGAATCGGTCAGGAACAGCTTTGCATCCTTCATGAGTCCCAGCATCTGCAGATAGCCGAGCGGAGGAAGGATGAGCAGATTCGGGTTTTCCAGCAGGCATGAAAGGCCGAAGGATTCGATCCGGTTCCTGGTCCTGGGGTGCAGGGCGAAAGCGACCGGGATCCTTTTGCTGATGAGGTGTATTGTCTCCAGTAGCGACTTCAGCGTATCCGGGTGATCCACATTGGAAGGACGATGCAGGGTGAGCGCTGCATAAGGGCCTTGCAGGAAACGCTCCGGGGCACCGGCGTCCTCGAAGATTTTCTTCGCCGGAACCGCTCGCGCCAGATTGCGATGCAGCGTGTCGATCATCACGTTGCCGACGAAATGGATGCGGTCCCCGCGGATCCCTTCGCGCAGCAGATTTTCTCCCGCCGGGCGTTCCGTCGTGAAGAGAAGATCGGAAATCTGGTCGGTGAGGATGCGGTTGATTTCTTCCGGCATGGTCCTGTCGAAGCTCCTCAGTCCGGCCTCGACATGGATCACCGGCACGGTCTTTTTCGATGCAACCAGTGCGCAGGCGATGGTCGAGTTGACGTCGCCCACCACCAGAACTGCATCAGGATGTTCGCGGTCGATGACGGGCTCGAATCGCTTCATGATGTCTGCAGTCTGTTCGGCATGAGTACCCGATCCTACCTCCAGATTCACGTCCGGTTCCGGGATGCCGAGGTCCGAGAAGAACTGATGATTCATGGCATTGTCATAATGCTGTCCGGTGTGGACGAGGATCGGCTGGAGTGCCGGATGCCCCTTTATGGCCGCCATGATCGGGGCGATTTTCATGAAATTCGGGCGTGCGCCCACCACGCAAAGGATTTTTTTCTTGCCCACATCGGTCTCCGGAAATTTTCGCCGGAATCGTCCGGCCATAGATTTTCGATATTATGCCACGGAAAGATTTCAGTTTCTCCAGTTCAGGCTGGCGATCAGCGCATTCTCGCTGTAATTCGGTCCGGCGAGGTTCGATGTGAACATGTTGTTGCGCAGGGAAAGAGAGCCTGTGAGATGCAGGGAGAGCGTCCTGTTGAGGCCGAAGGTAATGAATCGGGTGTTTCCACTGAAGGTCTGGCCCGGAAAGGTGATGTTCGTGAGCATCGCGTTTGCGCCTGCAGTCAGTTTCGGAGAGATCTGGTAATTCCAGGAGAACGTTGCTCCTTGCTGCTTGCTCGTGCCGTAATTGAGCGAGCCGGGAAGAAGCACGTTGGGCGGCTGGAGCGGGATGCTGGTGCTGTTGAACGCAGAAAGCACGATCATGGTTCTCGAAAGGTTGATTCCGAGGGAAGCATTGAATTTTTTCAGTAGGAAGATCTGGTTGGTGATGACGTTCTGTCCGAACAGCGCTCCCTGGGTGCCCAGCCCCGCGAGCAGGTTCTGTACCTGTTGCTGTCTGGCTGCGGCGTTGGGGATCTGCGCCTGAAGAAGCTGACCGACCGCGGCAGCGGCAGGGAGGGGCTGCTGCAGGATGGTGCTCGTGACATCCTGGGTGTAGCTGGCGTTCAATGAAGTGAGCCTGGTGACATGGGTGGCATTGAAGCTGTTCGTGCTTCCGAAATAGCGATGCCCGGCGGAAGCCTCGAATTTGGTGTGGGAGGTGGGGGCCCAGTCCACCTCGGTATTCCAGGACCTGCCCTGCGGCCTCGGCCCGGAATAGACATAGTTGTCGTTGTCGTATCCGCCGGTGAGTTGAATCCTGAATTTCGGGGTGAACAGGTAGCCGACATTGGCAGTATAGGTGGCCAGTTTCGAGGTGATGGCGCTATTGCCGTAACTGAGCCGGATTTCGTTCAAATCGAGCCCCCATAGCAGGCTGCCGAATCGCGAACCGCTGTCGAGTTTCGCGTCGATGGTGTCGTTCGCGGTTCCGGTCAGGGTGTTCAGGTTGTTGTTGGCCTGCAGGGAAGGTCCTCCGGCGGTGTAGTGCTGCATGCCGTGACTGTAGCTGGCGTCCATCTTGGCGAAAGTTCCGAATCGGTGTTTCAACTCCGGAGTGATGCTCCAGGTGGAAATGTTGATGATGTTTCCGGTCGGGTTCACATTGTTCGTGGAGATCGGCGCAGCGAGGATGAATGGTTGCTGGAGGATGGAGGCACCGGCATTCAGATAAAGGGTGTTTTTCAGGATCTCCGAATTCGCGTTTGCGTCCAGGCCTGGATAATAGTGATCGAGTTGGCTGTATTGCGCATAATAGTTCCCCTGCATCCTGTAATCCAGGGTGGCGTTGGTCCGCTCTCCCTGTTCCTGGATGCCAATCTCCGGAGTCACCTGGGTGACGAAGTCGCTCAGCCGATTGGAACTGGAGAGGGTCAGGTTGTCTGTATGGGTTTCCGTCAGGGTGGCTGCGGGCTGAAATTTCCAGTCGGCTGCATGCGCGGCGGAAATGGAGAAAAGGGCCAGACCGATTCCTGCAGACCTAGGTATGATGGCCATATCCATATCCGTATCCATACCCGTAATAGCTGCCGCCGGGAATGGACGTGGTCTTGTTGAGCAGGATGCCGACCACTTCGCAGGAATCGATCAGGGACAGGGCTTCCCTGACAGCGGGTTGCGGGGTTTTTTCCGCTTCCACCACCATCACGATCTGCCCCATGTGAGAGGCGAGCACGCTCGCTTCGGTGGTGACGAGCAGAGGTGGGGAATCGAACAGGATGATCCGGTCCGGATAGCGCTGCGCCATTTCCTGCAGAAGAGACATCATCGCCTGGCTTGCGAGCAGTTCGGTCGCCTTCTTGTGGTGTCTCCCGGAAGGAAGGATGGTGAGGTTTTCGATATTGGTTTTCAGCAGAACGTCGGCTGGATTCAGTTCCCGGTCCTGAAGCAGGTCGAGCAGTCCACGGTCTGCCGTGATGCCGAGCTTCCTGAGCACGGAAGGCTTGGACACGTCCGCGTCGACCAGCAGCAGGGTGCGATTGAGTTCCATGGCGATGCTCATGGCGAGATTCACCGTGCAGAAGGTTTTTCCCTCTCCCGGGAGGGCGGAGGTCACCATGATCAGGTTGCCGTTCTTGATGGCCGGATCGAAGGCATTGTCGAGCAGCGGACGCTTGATCATCCGGAATTCTTCCGCGCTGCGTGTGTTTTCTCCCTGAGGCGTGATGATGTGCCTGGATTTCAGCGCTTCGAGGTTGATTTCACGGTATTTCGGGTCCTGCGTTTTTTCCTGCATGTCCATGTCTCTCATGCCATCTTGAGTCTGATCAGCTGTATGGTGACGAGCCCCAGGTAGGCGAGGAACAGCGTGAGCGAGAGCCCGCCATAGATCATCAGCCCCTTGCGATGCTGCATTTTCGACTCCCTGGTTTCGATTTTTGCAACCGTTCCGAGCAGCGGGAAGTCGGTGAGATTGTAGAGATCCTTCCGGTTGTCCACGGTGCGCCTGATCTGGCTTCTCAGGAAAGCCACGGCAATGCCGGCAGCAATGCTTCCCAGGAAAGCCAGGGAAATCAGGAGGGGGCGGTTCGGAGAAGAGGGGGTGAGCGGCACTCTGGGGGGGTCGATGACCCGGAAATCGACCACATCGGTCTTGGTTTCCATTTCTCCGGAAAGTTTTGCGGATTCGCGACGCGACAGCAGGGTGTCGTAGTTTTTCTTGTAGATGTCGTAATTCCGGGTGAGCTGGGTGTATTCCGCCTCGACTTCCGGGATCCTGTCAGCCTGAGCCTTCAGGTCGTTGTATCGTTTCTGGTATCCGTCCAGCCTTGCCTGCATGGCAGCGACATCCGCTTCCGCGTCGGCAAGAGACAGATTGAGCTGCTCGTAATAGCTGTTCTGGGAGAGGCCGGCCGAGGGCTTGAGGTTGGACAATTCCTTCTTGCGGGTTGCTTCCAGCTCCGCAATGAGCTTTTTTGTCGCCACGATGTCCGGATACTGGTCCGTGTATTTCAATCTGAGATTGTCGAGGCTGGTCTTGAGTGTCCTGATCCTTTCGTCTATTTCCGGCGTGGCGCCTTCGGAGGAGGCGGTGTCGCCGAGCAGGGTCGGATCGTCTCCTGAAAGCTGTCTTTTCAGTGCATCCCTGCGGTTGGTCGCCTCGTTGAGCGACATTTGTGCCTGGTTGATGTTTTCCTCGACCGCAGCAAGCTCGGAATAATAGTCCTGCCCCGTCTCGCCGGGCATGACGCCGATGTTGCGACGCTTGAAGTCCTTCAGTGCGTTTTCGGCATTGATCAGCTTTTCCTCGTAGGACTGGAGCTGTTCCTCGATGAATTTCGTGGAAGAGGCGATGTTTTTCCGGTTGCTCCCGAGCCCGTTCTCGACGAAGATGTTGAGCAGGGTCTGGACCACTTTCTTGGCCAGGGTGGGATCCCGGTTCTCGTATGAGATCGTGTAGAGGTTGTCCTCGTAACCGGTCCCTTTCAACTTGATGCTCCTGGAAAGGTCGTTGATGATGTTCTCGAATTCAGACGGGGTTTTGGCCTTCAGTTCGAGATCGGTCATTCTGGCGACCTTCTCGAGATTGGGGCGGTTGATCAGGGTGTTGGCCATGATCGCGACCTGCTGGTTGGTGTTGGGCTGCACGGCGATGCCCGCCATCAGCGGGCGCAACAGGGACTGTGTGTCGACATAGACTCGTGCGGACGCCTCGAAGCGGTTGGGGAGATAATGGATGGCAATCCAGCTTCCGATGGAAACCACCCAGGCAGTGACCAGGATATACCATCGATGCCGCCAGACGGCGAGGGAATAGGCAAACAGTTGGGCGGCGAGTTCATGCATGTCCGTGCTTCCTCAGAAATAGCTTTCCGGAATGATGAGCACATCTCCCGGCTGCATTGGGACATTGGCGGAGATGTCGCCGTCTTTCATCAGGTCGTCCAGTCTCACGGAATACTGCTTTTGGGTTTTGCCGACCCTGCGCAGGATGGTCGCGCGGTTTCCGGCGGCGAATTCCGTGATGCCGCCCACTGCGATCATCACGTCCATCAGCGTCATGTCGTCGCGGTATTGCAGCGCCTGCGGCTTGGCAGCCTGACCGATGACCCGGATCTGCTGATCGTACGGTCCCGAAAAGCCCGTGACCACCACCGTGACGATGGGAGAGAGGATGTATCGGGAAAGTGCCTTTTCCAGATCGCGCGCAAGCTGGGTGGGGGTCTTTCCGGCAGCCACCATGTCTTCCACCAGGGGGGCGGATATCTTGCCGTCCGGCCGCACCGGAATCGTTTCGGAAATCTCCGTGTTGTGCCAGACGACGATGTTGAGGTTGTCTCCGGGGCCGATCAGATAATTGTTCGAATAGGGTGCGCCGATTCTGGCGGGAGCGGGCGGAAAGCTGGTCGCGCATCCCCCGAGCAGGAGGGAAATGAATAGAAATGCCAGCAAAAAACGCATCGATCTGCTCACGAAAATGTTTCCAGAGATGATTTGCTCATGCCCGCACGCCCAGTCCAATCGATGCGCCATTCTACTTGGCATTCATGGATAGTTCAAACGCTCCTTCATTCGGATGCGCTGCATGTTCTTTATGGGGTAAAATGGGCGCCATCAACTATCAAAACAAGACAGATGATACGATTTTTCGGTCATTACATTCCCAAGAGCATACTGCTGATCCTGATTCTGGAATTTTCCATCTTCATGTTCGCGATCCATGTCGGCGATCTTTTGCGCTGGCTGCCTTTCGGGCATGTTCCGAGCGAGGAACTGGAAAACATCATGCCCAGGGCGGTCATCTTCACCCTGGTGATGATGGCGAGCATGATGACTTTCGGCCTGTATGATGCGGGGGAGTGGGAAGGTGGGCTGCGCGGCATGATGCTGCGTTTTGCAGGTGGAACCACGCTCGGGTTCGTGCTGATGACCCTGTTCTTCTATCTGGTTCCCGGTTATTTTCTCGGGAGAGGCGCTTTTGCGATCGCCTTTGCAGTTGCGCTGGCGGGCTCACTGGTGGTTCGGCTTTTCGTCTTTCGCTGGGCGGACATGGATGCATTGAAACGCCGCGTGCTGGTTCTCGGCACCGGCAGTCGTTCGGCGAGGATCGGCAAGCTGCTCGAAAAGCGCAGCGTGGCGCAGCGTCTTGCGATCGTGGGTTACCTGCCGCTCGACGGAGTGCATCATTACGTGGATCATTCCGGCATTCTGGAAGACGAAGGCACTCTCCTTGAAATCTGCAGGCGTCACGGGGTGTCCGAGATCGTGATCGCCATCCGCGACCGGCGCGGTACGCTCCCTCTCGAGGAACTGCTGGAATGCCGCCTGACTGGAATCCGTGTCACCGAACTTTCCTCCCTTTTCGAAAGGGAGGCAGGACAGTTGCAGCTCGAATCGCTCAATACCGGCTGGATGATCCATTCCGAAGGATTCCAGGCCGGGATGGCAAGGGATCTCAACAAGCGCATTTTCGACCTCTGTGCGAGTTCCCTGCTGCTGCTCCTCACCCTTCCGGTGATGGCTGTCGCATCCCTGCTCATCGTCGCTGAAAGCGGATTCCCGGTCATCTATCGGCAGGAGAGGGTGGGGCAGGGCGGGAAATCGTTCACCATCTTCAAGTTCCGAAGCATGAGATCCGATGCGGAAAAGGGCGGCGTGCCGATCTGGGCTGCCAAGGATGACAATCGCGTGACCCGCATGGGAAGGATCATCCGCAAGCTCCGCATCGACGAACTGCCCCAGATCTTCAACGTCTTCAAGGGAGACATGAGTTTCGTCGGTCCACGTCCGGAGCGCCCCTATTTCGTCGAGCAGCTTTCGAAGGAGATTCCCTATTTCAAATTCAGGCACAGCGTGAAGCCGGGGATCACTGGATGGGCGCAGGTTCGCTATGCTTATGGCGCCTCGATCGAGGATTCGATCGAAAAACTCCAGTACGACCTTTATTATGTCAAGAATCACAGCATGTTCCTGGACATCATGATCCTGTTTCAGACGATTCAGGTCGTTCTGTGGGGCAAGGGGGCAAGATAATGCCCTTCCTGATCAACGAGATCAGTTATCTCGCTGCTGCTGCGGCTTTTGCCATCGTGAGCATTTTCCTGTTCATCGGATGGAAGGGGCGTTATCGCGGGGCGTTGCTGATGGCTGCCTGCGCAGCGACTTTTTTCTGGGCCCTGACGGATGCCTTCGCAGATTACCTGGCGGGAATTTCCGCGCTGGTCGAAGCGATGGATGTTCTGAAGGGCGCGATCTGGGCTCTTTTCATCTGGGAAGTCCTTTCCGCAGCCAGGAAGGACGGTGGACAGGGAATCGTTCCCTATTTCCGCACCCTGTTTCTTGCCGTCGTCGCCACCTGGCTGTTTCTCGTGATGTTCGTGCAGGCGGGTTACCTGCATCCCCGTCTTGAATATTATCTCGTCTCCATCATCGGTCATGTGTTGCTCGCAGTGACGGGCATGGTGCTGATCGAGCAGCTTTACCGCAATACCCATCCGGATTCGAGGTGGGGGATCAAGTTCATGTGTCTCGCAGTCGGGACCATGTTCGCCTATGATTTCTTCCTCTATTCGGATGCCATGCTGTTCAGGCAGGTGAACGTGAATCTCTGGGCCGCAAGGGGGATCGTCAATGCCTTCGTCGCGCCGCTCATCATGGTGTCCGCGGCAAGGAATCCCCAATGGTCGCTGAAGGTGCATCTTTCCCGCCATGTGGTGTTTCATACCGCCTCTCTTTTCGGCGCAGGGATCTACCTGCTCGTCATGGCGGCAGCGGGCTATTACATCCGCATCTTCGGAGGAAGATGGGGCTCCGTGCTGCAGATATCCTTTCTGTTCGGCGCTTCGCTCCTGCTGCTCACCATCTTCTTTTCAGGAACCCTGCGCTCCAGGCTGAGGATTTTCCTGTTCAAGCATTTCTTCAGTTACAAGTACGATTACCGGGAGGAATGGCTGAAATTCACCCGCACGCTCACCGTCTCCGGCGAAGGCGAAGCGCTTTACGAGCACGCGATCAAGGCGATCGCGGCCCTGGTGGACAGCCCCGCCGGCCTTCTCTGGATGAAGGGGGAGGCGAATTCCTATTCCTGCGTTGCCGGATGGAATGCGGCCCTGCCCGGTGCCGAGCTTTCCGGGAACGACTCCATGATCGGCTTCCTCCTGCGTTCCCGCTGGGTGATCAATCTGGACGAATATGCCCCTCACCCCGAACTCTACGGCGATCTGGAAATTCCGGAATGGCTCCGGGATAGTCCGAAAGCATGGCTGGTGGTGCCGGTCATGCTGAACGAGGATCTGCTCGGATTCATCGTGCTGATGGAGCCGAGAAGCGAATTCGCCTTCAACTGGGAGTCGTGCGATCTGGTGAAGGCGGCCGGGCACCAGCTCGCCAACAGCCTTGCACAGAAGCGTGCGAACGATGCCCTGCTGGTTGCGCGCCAGTTCGATTCCTTCAACAGGATGTCCGCCTTCGTGGTGCATGACCTGAAAAATCTGGTTGCCCAGCTTTCCCTGATGCTTTCGAATGCGGAAAAGCACAGGGACAATCCTGAGTTCCAGGAAGACATGCTGAGCACGGTTGAAAATTCGGTGCAGAAAATGAAGAAGCTCCTTTCCCAGTTGCGAAGCGGGCAGGGAGACGAAAGCAGGGAATCCAGGGTTTCGCTGTCTTCCCTGTTGAAAATGGTGCTTCAGGATAAATCCGCCCTGAAGCCGCGCCCGACACTCTTCCTCCCCGAACGGGATCTTTTCGTTCTTGCCGACGAGGACAGGCTGGCCCGGGTGGTCGGGCATGTCGTGCAGAATGCCTGCGAAGCGACCCGTTACGACGGTACGGTCGAAGCGAGATTGCAGGAAAGGGACGGATTCGCGGTCATCGAGGTGGAGGACAACGGCAAGGGGATGGAGGAAGCATTTGTCCGGGAACGCCTTTTCCGCCCCTTCGATTCGACCAAATCTTCCGGAATGGGCGTAGGGGCGCACGAATGCAGGGAGTATGTGCGCGAACTGGGCGGGAATGTCGAAGTGGAAAGCGAGCCGGGACGGGGAACCTTGTTCAGGATAATTCTGCCCGTTTCGGATAAGATAGACAGCCAGCCGAAAAAGAACGGGGTTGACGGATAGTGAAGCCTGCAAAAGACATATTGCTGTTGGTGGAAGACGACCTGGGGATCCAGAAACAGGTCAAATGGAGCCTGGACGAGTACGATGTGCAGGTGGCAAAAGACAGGGAAAGCGCATTGTCGCAGATCCGGCGCTATGAGCCTGCCGTGGTGATCCTGGATCTCGGCCTGCCGCCCGATCCGGATGGCGCCAAGGAAGGGCTTGACACGCTGGAGCAGATCATCACGCTCGCCCCTTCGACCAAGGTCATCGTGGTCACGGGAAACCAGGACATGGACAATGCCGTCCGTGCCATCGGCCTCGGCGCATACGACTTCTACCAGAAACCCTTCGAGGCGGAAATGCTCTCCCTCATCGTCGGGCGGGCATTGAAATTGCACCGGCTGGAGCAGGAAAACTACCGCCTGCGCCAGCAAAAGCAGATGGAAACCCCCATGCAGGGGATCATCACCTCGGATCCGCAGATGCTGAAGGTCTGCCGCACAGTGGAACGGGTGGCGCAGTCGGATGCGACGATGCTGATCCTGGGGGAGAGCGGAACCGGCAAGGAACTCGTTGCCCGTGCGCTGCACCAGTTGAGTTCCCGCGCGGAAAAACGCATGGTCGCCATCAATTGCGCTGCCATCCCGGAAAATTTGCTGGAGAGCGAGCTGTTCGGTTTTGAAAAGGGCGCCTTCACCGGGGCTTCGAAACAGACCATCGGCAAGATCGAATATGCCAGCGGCGGCACCCTTTTCCTGGACGAAATCGGCGATTTGCCTTTTTCACTGCAGGCGAAGCTGCTCCGATTCCTTCAGGAGAGGGTGATCGAGCGCCTGGGGGGGAGGGGGGAGATTCCGGTCGATGTACGGGTGGTGTGCGCAACCCATCAGAATCTGCAGGAACTCATCCGTCAGGGAAGATTCCGGGAGGATCTCTATTACCGCCTCAGCGAAATCACCGTGAACATTCCTCCGCTCAGGGATCGCGAAGGGGATGCAGCCTTGCTCGCCCATGCGCTGCTCGACAAGTACGCCCGCCAGCAAAAGCGCTCGATCAAGGGATTCGCCCCGGATGCGATGGAGGCCATCGAAAGCTTCGAATGGCCGGGAAATGTCCGCCAGATGGAAAATGTCATCAAGCGCGCGGTGATCATGGCAGAAGGCTCGCAGATCACGCTGGAAGACCTTTCTCTCGGCAATGCGCAGCGCGAGGCCGGTCCGATCAACCTCAGGCAGATCCGCGAGGAGGCCGAAAAGAAGGCGGTGATCCGCGCGCTCGGCCGCACCAACGGCAACGTGAGTCATGCGGCGGAACTGCTCGGAGTGAGCCGGGCAGCCCTCTATCATCTTCTGGACCGGTTCGAACTGAAATGACTGTTTTCGAGCGGCTGGAGGACCTTCCGCCCGATTGTGCTGCGCTTTTCGAAAAAGTGTCGGAGCGAAGTTTTTTCCTTTCCCTTCCCTGGTTCTCGAATCTGCTTCGCCATGGATTGCCCGAAGAAGCCCGCCCGAGATGCTTTGTTGCGCATTCGCAGGAACTTTGTTCGGGCGTGTTGCCCATGATGCAGGTACCGGGAAAGAGTCGGCTCATGCCGCTCGCCAATTATTACTCCTCTCTTTTCATGCCGCTCGTCCGGGAGGAAGGGGATCTTCAGGAACTGGCCGACAAGGTCGCGAAGGAGAAATGGACTGAAGTCGATCTTCATCCCATGGATCGCGACTCCCCGCTGTTCGAGAAGACCTTGGAGGCGTTTCGACAAGCGGGAATGTTCGTCTTTCCCTATTTCTGCTTCGGAAACTGGTATCTGAAGGTGGAGGGAAGATCTTACGAGGAATACCATGCATCCCTTCCGTCAAAACTCAAAAACACTCTGAAAAGAAAGAAAAAGCAGCTCGATTCGGTCGAAGGGGCAAGGCTTGAGATCGTCACCGGCGGGGAGGATCTGGAGCGGGCGATTCAGTCCTACGTGAAAGTGTACAATTCGAGCTGGAAAGTGCCGGAGCCGCACCCCGAATTCATGCCGGGGCTGATCCGGACCTGCGCGCAAATGGGGTGGCTCCGGCTCGGCGTGATCCACATGGGGGAGGAGGCCATCGCAGCCCAGTTGTGGATCGTGAAGGACGGAATCGCCTCGATCTACAAGCTCGCCTACGACGAGCGCTTCTCCAAGCTTTCCGCAGGATCCATCCTGACCGCAGCCCTGATGCAGCATGTGCTGGATGTGGACCATGTGCAGGAAGTCGACTATCTCACCGGGGACGACGCTTACAAGCGCGACTGGATGAGCCACAGGCGGGAAAGATGGGGACTGTCCGCATACAACTCCCGGACCTTTTCCGGGCTTTGCTCGGGGCTGCTGCAGCTTGCCAAAAATGCCGTGAAGCATCTTCTGGGCAAGGGGTCGGCCGTGAAGGACCCGGTATGAAACTCCCGGTGCAACCGGTTTTTTCATGCGATTCGTTCGGGGGTGGAACAGGTGCGCCTTCCCTGCTGGATGCGGGAGAAATCATTTATCTTAATCGGGGAAGCCTGGCCATCGGGCATGCGCTGACGCTCATGGATCTCGAGCCGGGCAGCGAGGTGCTGCTGCCCGCCTATCACTGTCCGGCCATGGTCGAACCGGTGGTCTGGGCCGGGTTTTCTCCGGTTTTCTATCGAATCCATGCCGACACCTCCGCTGATCTCGAAGATTTGGGAAACAGGATCGGACCTTCGAGCCGTGTGATGCTGGTGCCGCACTATTTCGGCTTTCCTCAGGAAATGGGAAGGATCCGTGCGTTTTGCGACCGGCACGGGCTCCTCCTCATCGAGGATTGCGCGCATGCCTTCTTCGGCGAATGTTCCGGACATCCTGTCGGATTCCACGGGGATTATGCAGTGGGCAGTGCCTGGAAGTTCTTCCCGGTCAACGAAGGAGCCTGTCTGGTTTCCTCGCGCCACGCGCTTCCGGACAAGGATTTGCAGTCCGGCGGGCTGTTTTTCGAGCTCAAGTCGGTTTTGAACACGCTCGAACATTCCGTTGAATACGGCCGGCTCGGCATGCTCAATTTTCCGGCCAAAACTCTGCTTGGCATCAAGGATTGGCTTTGGAAGGTCATGAAGAACCTGGATGAACAGGGCGAAGATACCGGTAAAGAGGAGTATCCGGCGTCAGGTTTCGACGGTAAAAGGGTCAGACAAAGGATTTCACTCGCATCAAAACGGATCATCGAATCCTCTTCGAAAAGCCGGATTGTGGAAAGAAGACGGTCGAATTACCTGAGATTACAGTCTGCGCTGGAATGCATCGATGGCGGCAGACCTCTTTTCGGAGCGCTGCCCGAAAAGGTGGTGCCCCATGTCTTTCCTTTCCTCGTGGATCGCCTCGAGGCGGTTTTTCAAAGACTCAAATCAGCGGGCGTGCCCGTCATCCGTTTCGGCGAATATCTCTGGAAGGATATGGAGCGGGGAACCTGCCCGGTGAGCGAGGAGTATTCCAGGCGCGTCTTCCAGTTTCCCTGTCACCAGGACCTTTCCGGAGAAGATATCGACTGGATGATCGGCAGGATCCGGGCGGCGCTGGGATATGGAGAGGTCGTGGAATGAGCCGGTATCTGGATTTGTCCTGGAGCGAGGCGAAAGCGGCGCATTTTCCCGCCTGGAGAGATCTCGTTGCCAGGAACGGCTTCAATCCTTCCCTGTTGCCGGACTGGATGGAGTGCGCGCAGGCTGTTTCCGAGGACAGGCCGGATTGGCGGGTTTTTCTGGAATTCGATCAAAGCGAAACGCTGACCGGCGTGATTCCCTATTTCCTTCATGAAACCAGTCTTCTGGGGATCCGGGCGAGAACTGTCGAGCTTGGGGGTAATCTGGTTTCCTATCACCAGGAAATCATTTCTGCAGACGGGCAGAAGAATCTGTTGCGGGAATTCATGGAGCGGGTGAGGGGATGGGATCTGATGCGCATGTTCAACATCGCTGCAGAAGGGGGAACTGCAAGAGCGGTATCTGAACTGGCCGGGGAGGAGGGGTGTCTGCATGTGCTTCATCCCGGCGAATCTTCCCCCTACCTGGCCATTGCCGGGAAGTGGGAGGATTACCTCTCCACCAAGTCCAAGCGTCATCGTTACCGCTTGCGCAAGCAGGAAAAATCGCTTCTGGAAGAACCGGATTGGGTCCTGAAATGGTTCGAAGGTGAGGAAGGATGCGATGGTCTGCTGGCGGACATGCTGAAAATCGAGGCGGGAAGCTGGAAGGCGTCCGCAGGCATGGATATTCCGGGCAGGCCGGCCGAACTCGAATATCACGGCAGGCTGCTTCCGATGCTGGCGAAGGAAGGAATGCTGCTCGCCAATGTGCTTTACATGAATGGCGAGCCTGCCGCTTATGGTCTTTGCTACCGATGGAATGCGGCAATCGGCCAGATGAAGACCTCCTATCAGGAAAGATTCGGGGAGGATTCCCCCGGCGCGCTGGTGCTGCTTTCCATGCTGCGCCGTGCTTTCGACGAAGGCTGTGAGGAATTCGATTTTCTGGGAGACGAGATGGGACACAAGACGATCTGGGATACCGAAAGCAGGCGGCATGTATCGATCCTGCTGTTCGGATCGACGCTGAAGGGCCGGATGCTCGGCCTGGTGAAACAATTGCAGAACCGGCTGAGATTGCGTGATTCCCGGGACGCAGACGAAGGAGAGGTGAATGGCAGATCTGCTGCATGAGCTGATTTATGAAAGTGCGAACGCCTGCCCGGAGCAAGAGGCGCTTCGCTATCGGGGAAAATCCCTGGATTATTCGGAGCTTGCCAGTGCGGTGCGGCGTGCTGCGGCCGGTCTGCTTTCAGCCGGACTCTCCCGTGGCGAGCGCGTCGCCGTGTATCTCGAAAAGCGCATCGAAACGGTGGAGGCGCTGTTCGGAGCAGCCGCAGCAGGCGGCGTGTTCGTGCCGGTCAATCCCATCCTGAAGCCTGACCAGGTCGCCTACATCCTGAAGGATTGCAACGTGCGGATCCTGGTCACCTCGGCAGAAAGGCTCGCGCTCCTTTCAGAATCCCTGAAAACCTGCCACGACCTGCATACCGTGATGGTGGTGGGCGATCTTCCCGATCCCCTTGCCGGACTCAATCTTCTCTCCTGGAATGAAGCCGGCGAGGGCGTTCCCCATCGGGCCATCGGCAGCGACATGGCCGCGATCCTCTACACTTCGGGCAGCACGGGAAGGCCGAAGGGGGTGGTGCTCTCCCATCTCAACATGCTGACCGGGGCGAGGAGCGTTGCGAGCTACCTGGAAAATACCCGGGAAGACCGGATCCTCTCCGTATTGCCGCTCAGTTTCGATTATGGGCTCAGCCAGCTCACCACCGCATTTCAGGTCGGGGCGACCGCAGTCCTGATGAATTACCTGATGCCGCGCGACATCGTGAAGATGGTGGAGAAGGAGGGGATCACGGGTCTTGCCGCGGTGCCTCCGCTCTGGATCCAGCTCGCCGATCTCGAATGGGGATCGGACCTGCGCTATTTCACCAATTCAGGCGGCGCCATGCCTCGCGCAACCCTGGATGCATTGCGCGCCCGCCTGCCGAAGGCGAAACCTTATCTCATGTACGGCCTTACCGAGGCCTTCCGCTCCACCTACCTTCCTCCGGAAGAAGTGGACAGGCGCCCCGAATCCATGGGACGTGCGATTCCGAATGCGGAAATCATGGTGGTTCGCGAAGACGGTTCCCCCTGCGTGGCTGGAGAACCGGGGGAGCTGGTGCATCGCGGTCCCCTGGTTTCCATGGGTTACTGGAACGATCCGGCCAAGACTGCGGAGCGCTTCAAACCGGCACCCGATCGCGAGAGCGGACTGCCTCTGCCGGAAATCGCCGTCTGGTCCGGGGACACGGTGCGCACCGACGAGGAAGGGTTCCTCTATTTCATCGGGCGGCGCGACGAAATGATCAAGACCTCAGGATACCGGGTGAGCCCGACCGAAGTGGAGGAAGTGATCTATTCGGACGAGACCGTCTCCGAAGCGGTCGCGCTCGGCGTACCCCATCCCGTGCAGGGGCAGGTCATCCATGTGATCATTTGCCCGAGACCAGGCACAGAGCCCAACCCCGAAGCGCTGCTGGAGCTTTGCAGGAGCCATCTTCCAGCCTTCATGGTTCCCTCGGGGATTTCCGTGCGGCAGGGGCCGCTGCCGAGAAACCCGAACGGCAAGATCGACCGCAAGCTGCTCGCCGGGGAATTTGCCGGCGGTTCGCAATATTCGCCATGAATGCGGCAGATCAAGTATAATCGTTTCATCCCCTATTCGGAAAACGAACGCGGCTGGCTTCCTGCGCCCTGCCGCGGTGTTATGATTTCATTGGATCTCAGATCAAGGATAATTGAATGCAGACGAGCGTAAATTCCAGTTCCCTGGAGCGGCATATCGATTTGGCAGTACCTGTTGAACTCTTCAACCGGGAGGTCGGCAAGAGGCTGCAGAAGCTGTCCAGAACCGTCAAGCTGCACGGTTTTCGCCCCGGCAAAGTGCCGCTCAGGGTCGTCGCCCAGCAATTCGGGCGCGAGGTCGAGCAGGAAGTGCTCGAGGAAGAGTTGAAGGCGCGCTTTGCCGACGCCATCCGCGACAAGGAACTGAAAGTGGCGGGCTATCCCAGGTTCGAATCGAAGGAGCGGGCCGAAGCCGCGGAAGAACTGGTTTTCGATGCGAAATTCGAGGTTTATCCTGAAATTTCCCTGGGGGACCTTGGCGGCGTCACCATCGAGCGCCCCGTCTTCGAGGTGGGCGAGGCCGAAATCGAGAGGACCATCGAAAACCTGCGCAAGCAGCGCGCCGTTTTCGAGCCGGTCGACCGCGCGGTGGAAAGCGGCGACAAGGTCGATCTCGACTATGAAGGAAAGATCGACGGATTCGCCTTCGACGGCGGAGCGGCAAAGGGACTCGTGGTGGTGCTCGGACAGGGCGCCATGGTGGAAGGATTCGAAGCCGCCGTGATCGGCATGAGGTCGGGCGAGGCCAAATCCGCCGAAGTGACTTTCCCCGAGGATTACCACGGCAAGGAAGTGGCGGGCAAAACCGCTGTATTCGACATCTTTCTGAACCGGGTCGAGGCGCCCAGGCTGCCTGAATTCGATGCCGAATTCGCAAGGAGTCTCGGCGTGGAAGGCGGGGATGTCGGGGAAGTCAGGAAGGAGATCGAGGAAAATCTCGGTCGCGAAGTGAAGCGCCGCATCCGAGCCAGGACCAAGGATCAGGTGATGCAGGCGCTCATCGAAAAAAGCAGCCTCGAACTGCCCAATTCCCTGGTGGAAATGGAATCCTACCGCCTCATGGAAATGGCGAAACAGGATTTCGAATCCCGCGGCATGAACGTGAAGAACATGCCCTTCTCTCCGGATTTCTTTCGCGAGCAGGCGCAAAAGCGGGTTCGCCTCGGCCTGATTCTGGCCGAACTCGTCAAGGAGCACGAACTGCATGCCAAGCCGGAGCAGGTTCGGGCGATCGTGGAGGACTTCGCGCAAAGCTACGAGCACCCGGAAGAATTCGTGAATTGGCATTATGCTGATCCTTCCAGGCTGGCCGACGCTGAATCCCTCGCCCTCGAGGACAATGTGGTTTCCTGGGCGCTTGGCGTGGCGAAGGTGGAGGACAAGCCGCTGACATTCGACGAACTGATGGGGATCTGAACATGCCGCAATCCGAACGCTTCGATGTGCAATCCCTCGGACTCGTGCCAATGGTCGTGGAGACCAGCGGGCGGGGCGAGCGCGCCTACGACATCTACTCGAGGCTGCTCAGGGAGCGGGTCATTTTTCTGGTCGGGCCGGTGAACGAGGTGTCCGCGAACCTGATCGTGGCGCAGCTTTTGTTCCTCGAATCGGAAAACCCGGACAAGGACATCCATTTCTACATCAATTCGCCTGGAGGTTCGGTTTCTGCGGGACTGGCGATTTATGATACGATGAAATTCATCAAGCCCGATGTCAGCACGCTTTGCATCGGGCAGGCCGCCAGCATGGGGGCTTTCCTGCTCGGCGCAGGGGAGAAGGGCAAGCGTTACTGCCTGCCGAACTCCCGTGTCATGATTCATCAGCCGATGGGCGGTTTCCAGGGGCAGGCGACGGACATCGAGATCCATGCGAAGGAAATCCTCTATCTGAGGAGCAGGCTGAACGGGATGATGTCCGAACACACTGGTCAACCGCTCGAAGTGATCGAGCGGGATACGGAGCGTGATTATTTCATGAGCGCTGAAGAAGCGGTAAACTACGGACTGATCGACAGCGTCCTCACCTCGAGGGGCGCGGTCTGAGAATCCGGGAAATGAAGGGAGTGCGCAATGTCCGGTAAAAACGGCGGTGAAAAAATGCTGT
>JAJZTT010000099.1 GCA_021848705.1 Pseudomonadota bacterium | reverse complement strand
GATGAACGAACTGGCCCTGATCTTCGACAGGATGGGCATCGATACCAACGACGTGCTGGAAGCGGCCGGCACGAAATGGAACTTCCTCAAATTCAAGCCCGGTCTGGTCGGAGGACACTGCATCGGCGTGGATCCGTATTACCTCACCCACAAGGCGGAAAAGCTGGGCTACATTCCCCAGGTCATTCTTTCCGGACGCAGGATCAACGACGGCATGGGCGAATTCATCGCCCAGCGCACCGTGAAGGAAATGATCCGTGCGGGACACAATGTGCTCGGAAGCACGGTGACGGTGCTCGGCCTCACCTTCAAGGAAAATTGCCCCGATCTCAGGAATTCCAAGGTGATCGACATCATCCGCGAACTGGAGGATTACGGGATCCATGTCCAGGTGACCGATGCGCTTGCAGACCATGAAGAGGCGATGGAAGAATACGGTGTAAAACTCGTCCCGTTCGATGCCCTCGAACCCGCATCCGCCCTGGTGGTGGCCGTATCCCATTCCGCCTATTGCGAATTGAGCCCCGCAGATCTCGGTTCTCTTTCCACCGGCAATCCGGTGGTCATCGACGTCAAGGGGATTTACGACAAACAGGCGCTCCGCGATGCGGGAATCCAGCTCTGGAGACTCTGAACCATTCCCACCATGAACGACAATTACGAAAATTGCGTCAAGGATTTGATCTCCGATCGAAAAAAATGGCTGGTCACAGGAGTGGCCGGCTTCATCGGATCGAACCTGCTCGAAACCCTGCTGAAGCTCGACCAGACCGTAGTCGGGCTGGACAATTTCTCCACCTCCCATCGCGGGAATCTCGATGAGGTGAGAGCCCTGGTGGGAGAATCCCGCTGGAGCCGTTTCACCTTCATCGAGGGGGACATCTGCGATCTTGCAACCTGCAGGAAGGCCTGCGAGGGAATCGATCATGTGCTACACCAGGCGGCACTCGGAAGCGTGCCCCGCTCGATCGAGGACCCGGTCACCACCAATGCAAACAACATATCCGGCTTCCTCAACATGCTGGTGGCGGCAAAGGATGCGGGGGTCTCCCGTTTCGTCTATGCCGCATCCAGCTCCACCTATGGAGATCATCCGGGGCTGCCCAAAATCGAGGAAGAAATCGGCAATCCGCTGTCTCCCTATGCAGTGACCAAATACGTGAACGAGCTCTATGCAGACGTATTCGCGCGCACTTACGGCTTCAGGGCGACCGGACTGCGCTACTTCAACGTTTTCGGGCCGAGGCAGGATCCGGAAGGCGCCTACGCCGCAGTGATCCCGAAATGGTTCTCCGGAATGCTGAGAGGCGAATCCATCTACATCAACGGCGACGGAGAAACCAGCCGGGATTTCTGTTACGTGGACAATGTCGTGCAGGCAAACCTGCTTGCCGCCTGCACGGAAAACGCTCAGGGGGAAGTGTATAACGTCGCATTCGGCGAACGGACCACGCTCAACGAGCTGTTCGACCTCATCGCAGGCGAACTGAGGCAAAAGCGTCCGGGAATCGTTTTCCCTCCTCCGGTTCACCGCGAATTCAGGGCGGGGGACGTGCGCCATTCCCTTGCGGACATCGGAAAAGCGCGCAGGCTACTCGGCTATGAACCGCAATATTCGGTCAGGTCCGGGCTCAACAAGGCAAGCGACTGGTATATCGCAAAGCTGGGCTGATCCTCATTCCTGATGGTGCCGGAACCACTGCTCCAGCATCATCAGGACCCATACCATGGTGCCGTAATAGCCTGAATGCGATTCTGCATGCAGCCTGAACAGGCTGTCCGCGAATCCCGGCCGGATGATGTTCCTTTTTCCCAGGGATTCCAGGCTTTCCCGCCCGATTTCCTGCAGCTTTCCGTCGTGCTTCATCCATTCCCCGAAGGGCAGGCCGAAACCGTGCTTGCTCTTGGTGAGGATTTCGTCCGGCAGAAACCCCCGCAGCGCCTCCTTGAAGAAATAGCGCAATCTGGTGCCTTTCAGCTTGAGTTCCGGATCGAGCCTCGCGGAAAATGCCACCACCTCGTCGGAAAGCATGGGATAAGCGATATCCACTCCCGCAAGCTGGCAGGTTCTCGTCACCTTGGGAAGATCGTTGTCCGCCAGCGTGAATTTCAGGTCGAGGGCGAGCATCCGGTTCAGCATGGTTTCGGCATGAGCGCCGTGGTACACATCGTTCAGCAAGCGGACCGGATTTCCCCTGTCCAGACCTTCCAGGAAGTCGGAAGTGAACACCTCCGTCGCCCCCAGCCTTTCCAGCAGATTGTAGGTTTCGAGACGGGCGGGCATGGGCGTCCTGGCCTGCCCGATATAGCTGCGCAGTTTTCTCACCGGCATCAGCGCGGAAGGCAACCCGTATGCGATTGGCTCGATGATTCCGCTGCGGAGCAGGGAAGGTATTCTTCCGTAGATGGAAAAGATCCTCTGGCTGGCATAGCGGCTGTTCCCGCCGAAGAGTTCGTCCCCCCCGTCACCGCCCAGAAGACGCTCAATCCCGTCCTCCCTGGCGAGCTTCGCGCAGAAATAGGTCGGGACTGCGGAAGAATTGCCGAAAGGCTGGTCGTAGGCTGCTGCGATTTTCGGGATCGCCATGGCAACATCGTCCGGCGTGACGTAATACTCGTGGTGGTCGGTGCCGAAACGCTTCGCAGCGATCCTGGCATACTCCATTTCGTCATATCCTTCGGCATCGAAACCGATGGAATAGGTTTTCGCCGGGGACCCGAGCACCTCTCCCAACATTCCCGAAATGGTGGAACTGTCCGTCCCACCGCTCAGAAAAGCCCCTGTATTGGCGCCAAAAGAAGCTTCCCGAACCGAATTTCTCAGCGTATCGAGAAACTCCTTTTTGAGTTCTCCAAAAGGAGCCCGGTGATGCTCATCGAAATGCATCTCCCAGTATTTTGCAGTGCGGACCTTTCCGTCCCGGAAAACCAGATATTCGCCAGGAAGAAGCCTTTTACAACCCTCGTAGATGGTTTCCGGTCCCGGAACCATGTGAAAATACACATAATCGTAAACGGCCTGGCGGCTGATCCTGCACTTCGCTTCCGGATGACGGAGGAGGCCATCCAGGCTCGAACCGAAAACCAGGCTTGTGCCGAACTGCCCGTAGGACATGACACCGGTTCCGGTGCGATCGATCGCAAGCAGCAGGCTGCCGTCCCGGTCGTCCAGGATGGCGGCGGAAAAAGCGCCTCTGACTGAACGAAAGACATCGTCGCCCATTTCGAGATAGGCACCCAGAAGGGAAGAAGCCGCCTCTTCAGCGTGGCGATTCAGCCCGGATACAACGGCAGTCACACCGTCCCTGGATGCGATCGATCCGCTTCCCCCCACCGCGCCGGATCTTGCCAGTTGCGTTTTCGCATCCGGAAGCGCGCCGGCCATCGCCGCAATGATGCTCGCGGCGTCCGCGCAGGGACCCGACCAGCCGAAGATTTCCTTCATCTTTTTTCCTTCTTCAAACCAGCACCTCGGTCGCACCCGGGTGGCTCAGGAATGCGGAGGGGCTCGCAGTGAGTCCGTATGCGCCGGACTGGAAAACCACGACAAGATCCCCGATTTCCGCCTTCGCCAGATCCATTTTGTCCGCCAGAATATCGAGCGGAGTGCAAAGCGGCCCAACCACGGACGCGATCTCCCGCTCCGTCCCTTTCATTTTGTTCCCCAGCGCGACAGGATAATTCTTCCGGATCACCTGACCGAAATTACCCGATGCGGCGAGATGGTGATTGAGGCCGCCCTCGGTCACAAGGAAAACTTGTCCACGGGATTCCTTGCGATCGACGATCCTGGTCACGTAGATTCCCGCCTCGCCGACCAGATAACGGCCGAGTTCGATCACCATGCGGGCTCCGGGCAATTCATTCTTCAGGAGATCGAGGAGCATTTCCATCCTTTCCCCGATCGGAGCAAGATCGAGCGGGGTTTCTCCAGGAAAATAGGGGATGCCGAATCCGCCCCCGATATTGAGGATCGAAACCGGTCCCGGCGCATCGAGAGCGAGCCGGATGCCCAGCCTGACGGCGTTTTCCTGTGCCTCGATGATGGACTGCGCGTTCAGGTTCTGCGATCCGCTGAAGATATGGAATCCGTGAAACTCGATGTCCAGGTTCGATAGCCGCTGCAGCATGAGCGGCACCTGTTCGGCGTCCACCCCGAACTGCTTCGGCCCTCCTCCCATTTTCATGCCGGAAGATTTCAGTTCGAAATCGGGATTCACCCGCACTGCGGCCCTGGGACGGATACCGAAACGATTGCCGATTTCACAAACCGTTTCCAGTTCCGTGAAAGATTCGAGGTTGATGACGATGCCTGCCGCGACTGCACTTTCCAGTTCCCGAAGGGTTTTGCCGGGGCCTGCGAAGCTGATTTCTCCAGGAACCACGCCCGCATCCAGCGCAACCCTCAATTCCCCGGCCGACGCCACATCCAGGCCGTCCACCAGGGAAGAGAGATGCTGCACCACCGCCGGCATGGGATTGGCCTTCATCGCGTAGTGCAGGTGAACCTTGTCCGGAAGATTGCGTCGCAGGTGCGCCACCCGCTCGGTGATCAATTTCCTGTCATAAGCATAAAATGGCCCGCCCACCCTCAAGGCGAGAAGGGTGAGCGGGATTCCGCCAACCCGTAGGCAATCATCTTCCACTGGAAAAAGGGTCTGCTCGAAATGGAGGGGCTTCTTCGTCATGCAGGATCAACCGGTTGTTTTGCCTCGCCGAAGCGGATTGGTTCTTGTCGGTCGGAGTGTATTCGATCTGCAGGATTCGATCAAGGAAGACGGCGCCTTCACGCTGTCAGGATTTTCGATTGCAACAGGTTGCCTGCCAGACGGATGGAAAATCTCGAAAGGGGAATATCCCAGGGAGTGAATCGGGGCAACTGGAATACGTCGCTTCCCTGTCTTGCCACGCCCTTCGCAGTGGAAACGGCCGCCTCGAATCCCATCTCTGCGACGAGCCTCGCATGCTCCCCCCTGTAATCCCTTCCCGGAATGCCGTTGGGATAGGCAAAAGTCCGCACGGGGCTTTCCGTCATTTCCTCGAGCACGACCCTGCCGCCTGCGATTTCGTCCCTCGCAGACTGAAGATCGAGTCCGGAAAGAATCGGATGGTTGATCGTATGCCCCCCGATTTCCATGCCTTCGGCTGCCAGCATTCTCACCTGATCCGATCTCATCATGAGGTCTGCTGGCAGGACGATTTTCTCGGAATCGATGATCCTGTCCATGAAATCCTGGCGCTCGGACACGGAACGATATTTCAGGAAGGAAAGCAGTTGCCGGATCGCATCCCGCTTCTCCTGCATGCCGGAAAGACGAAAAACTCCTATTCCGGGAAATTCCATTTCTTCACTGGAAATTCTCCTGACCGTCTCGATCACCTTGTCGTTGAACATGATTCCGCCGTTCAGATACCCGGTCGCGATGAAAAATGTGGCGGGAACTGCGTGCCTCTTCAGGATCGGGAAAGCCACCTCGGCATTGTCGGCATAGCCGTCGTCGAAAGTCACGCAGGCGGCTCTAGCTGGAAGGGTGCCGGACTTGAGCCGACGCACTGCCTCGGAAAGCGGCAACAGGTTGAAGAGACAGGAGAGCAATCTCATCTGGGATTCGAATCTCGCAGCATCCACCACGTCCGGAGTCAGGGGATCGACTACCGGCAGCACCCGGTGATAGATCAGAATGGACAATCTTGCGCCCGCTCCTGCAGGAGAACACAGCGTCCCGAATGTGCGCAAGAGGAGATCCATGGGATAAGCCATTTTTATAGTAATTGGGTTTCGGTAATGTATCCTAATGTTACACGGAGCGCAACAATTGTTACAATCGATCGAAATTAAAAATCCAATACATGGGACCATCCCGCCGCCCGCAAAGTTCAATGTCCCTGATGGCGTTCGATCCGATCGGGAAGTGGCAGGGCGCGAGGAAACCGAACAGCAGAAATGCGGAAGGTATTTTTCCGCAGGGGAACCGGACGAGAAAACCTCGAATCGCGCCGGCTTCTCCTTGAAGCAATCTTCCCGGAAGGTTCGATATTCCTTGAATCAGTGCTTCCCGCCCGCAGAAAAGGCCTTCCTGATCCTGGAAAATTCGTCGAGTCTTCCGGATGCCCTGAAATGAATCGTGCCTTCTGGAAAAGCGCCCGATTCATCTTCCCGTCCGGCTGGAGTTCCACTGAGAATTTCGATCGCCTGGTCGAAATGTTCCACGGCCAGGATGGAAAATTTCCCGTCCTCGACAGCGCGGACCACTTCCTCTTTCAACATCAGGTGCTTCACATTCGATGCAGGAATGAGGACGCCATGACTTCCATCCAGATTCCTTTGTGAACAAAGATCGAAAAAACCCTCGATCTTCTCGTTGACGCCGCCGATGGCCTGGACCTGGCCGAACTGGTTGACCGATCCGGTGACCGCCATCGACTGCCGCAGCGGCACCTCGGCAAGCGTGGAGACCAGCGCACAGAGTTCTGCAAGCGAGGCGCTGTCTCCCTCCACCATGCCATAGGACTGCTCGAAAGCAAGTGTTGCAGAAAGGGAATGGATGCCCGGATACCTGGAGGCGAGAAAAGCGGAAAGGATCAGCACGCCCTTCGAATGAATCGCGCCGCTCAGCTTGGCTTCCCGCTCGATGTTGACGAGTTCCCCTTCCCCCACCCTTGCCGTCGCGGTGATTCTCACCGGCAAGGAAAAGGCATGACCGGGAAGGGAATACACGGCCAGCCCGTTCACTTGCCCTTTCACGCTCCCTGCGGTATCGATGAGCACGGTGCCGCTCAGGATTTCCTCCCGAAGCTGCCTCTCCAGCCTGTCGCCGCGGTGAATTCCGGCCGAAAGCGCCTGCTCGACGCATTCCAGTCCCACCACGGCCGCCTTTCCGGAACGGGCCAGGAAATCCGCTTCACGAAGCAGATCCACGATCTCCTGCATCCGGGTGGTGAGTTTTGCGGAATCCCCCGCCAGCCTCGCAGCATGCTCGATGATCCTGGCCATCGCATATCGATCGAAAGGCAGCATGCCCTCCTTCCTCGCAAGGCCCGCGACGAGCCTCGCGTAGAGAAAGGCGTTCTCGTCGCTGCGCTCCATGGAATCCTCGAAATCCGCCGCGATCTTGAAAAGCTTGTCGAATTCCGGATCGTATTCCCTGAGCAGATAATAAAGCATCCTGTCGCCGAACAGGATCACCTTGACGCCGATGGGAATGGGCGCAGGCTCGAGGGAAACCGTGCTCACCAGACTCAGCGCCTGCGCGAGGGATTCGATCCTGATTTCTCCCGTCGCCAGGGCGCGCTTCAATCCCTCCCAGGCATAGGGATGGCTGAGCACCTTGCGCACATCCAGCAAGAGATATCCCCCGTTCGCCCGGTGCAGCGCACCGGGCTTGATCAGGGTGAAATTGGTCACGAGCGCGCCGAACTGGGACACATGCTCCACGCGGCCGACGAGATTCCCGTAGGTGGGATGGTCCTCGCAGAGGATCGGCGCGCCTTCCCCATGATAATGATTGCCGAGCACATTGACCTGGTAGCGCTCGAAAGCGGCATGCTCGGCTCCGAGCGGGTTGCCTTTCTCCTCCTGCTTGAGAAAGTCGCGTGAATTTTCGATCACATCCTGCTGGACCGCGCCCAGAAAGTTCATCACGTCGTCCTGGCCGGAATAGGCATCCCGCACTTCGTCGATGAGATGAAGCACGGCATGGGTGGTGGTTTCCCGGTAAAGCTCGCGCACTTTCGAACGGTTTTCCTTCGCCCATCTCGGCAACTGGCGCAGGATTTTCTGCAACTCTTCCTGCAATCCGGAAATCACGATTTCGTAGCGGCGCCGCTCGTCTTCCGGAAGCTTCTCATAGTCGGAAGGCGCCATCACGACATGGTCGGTGGTGGGGGCGAAGGCGAATCCATCCGGAGTCCGGATGAGCGCCACCCCCTGTTCATCCGCCTTCGCGCCGAGCGCGGAAAAGGCTTCTTCCTGGCGCTTGCCGAGTTCTTCCTGAATGGATTCGAGCTTCGTCCTGAAATCGTCTGACTCGAGCGCTGCCGGAATCGAAACACGTAGCTCTTCGACGAGATGATGCATGTCCTCGGCAAGCTTCTCCCCCATTCCCGGAGGCAGCCTCAATACGACAGGCTTGTGGGGTGCGGCAAAATTGTTGACATAGCACCAGTCATGGGGAGGAGGCTCGGATTTGGCCTTTTCCTCCAGGTAGCGCATCACCATGCTGCGCTTGCCCATCCCGGGAGGGCCGAGCACGAACAGGTTGTAACCTTCCCGGCCGATTTCCGCGCCGAGCCTGATGGCGGAAAACGCCCTCGACTGCCCCAGGAAGGAATCGAGTTCCTCCAGTTCCTCGGTAGTCGAAAAACCAAGGCTTTCCGGGCTGCATCTCGTTCTCAGACGGGAAGCATCGATCTGCAGATCTTTCATCGATCGGGTCAAAGCTGATCAAGAAGCGTCCGGGCAGCGGATTTCTCGGGAAAGTCGCCGCCGGAATTGAGAATCCCCTGGAGTTCCTTCCTCGCCCCGCTCTTGTCTCCGGTTTTTGCCAGCACCACGGCATAATGGTAATGGATCTCCTGCACTCCCGGGAGCAGCGATGCCGCTTTTTCCAGCAATCCGAGCGCGCGCTTGTCGTCGCTTCCGACGAGGATCCAGCCCAGCGTGTCCATCACCTGCGGGTTGGTGGAAGAAAGCTTGTAGGCTTTCTCGGCCATCTGCAGGGCAAGCGGGTTCTTTTCCTGCTGATAGAGCGCTGCAAGGTTGTTGAGCGATTCCACATCATTCGGATCGATCTTCAACGATGCCTCGAATTCGGCAATCGACGCCCTGACATCCCCTTCCTTCAACAAGGCTTCGGCAAGATACTTGCGGGCCATCATGTCCGCAGGATGCGCCTTCACCCAGGCGGTCATCATCGCATCGGCGCGCCTTGCGTTTCCGCCCAGGCTCATCGCAGCGTGAAGCTTCATCGCGCCCCCCGTCGAGGGATGTTTCTTCTGGGCCTGCTGGAACAGGTCTGCCGCCTGCCCGTACTGATGCTGCGCCATGAGGATGTCGCCCTGCATGTAGAGCCCGAGTCCGGATTGAGGGTAGTTTCTTTCCACTCCCCTGGCGATCTTCATCGCGGTGGCGAAATCACCGGACTTGACTTCGAGCGAAACCAGCGCATTGTCGGCCTCGATATAATCCGGCTTCAGTTCGAGCGCCTTGGCCAGGGAAGCGGCCGCAGAAGCGTAATCGAGATTCACCATCTGGGCAAGGGCGAGGCGGTAATAGGCCACAGGGGAATTCGGAACCAGCTTCACCAGTTTCATGAACGTATCCACGGATTCCTTGTGCATTCCTTCCGCGCTCTGGGTACTGCCGAGCAGATCCAGTGCTTCCGGACTCGAAGGCATCCGGGTCACCCCGTCCTGCGCAACGGAAAGCGCATCCTTGGTCTGGTTCTGTCCGAGGTAGAGGCGAATCAACGCATTTCTGGTGGGAATGTCATTCGGGTTGGCTTCGACGGCACGCTTGTACCAGTCGGTTTCCTGCGCAAGATTTCCTTCCTTGTACGCCAGCGCCGCCATGGAGATCATCGCCTGCAGATTGTTCTTGTCGATGGCGAGCACGTCCTGGAAATGCTTGCGGGCGGAGTCTGCGTTCCCGTCATGGATGTCGAGAAGACCCAGGTTGACGGCAGCAGGCACGTATTTCGGGGATACATCAAGCGCCTTGCCGAAGCTCTTCCTCGCATTGGCAAGATCCCCCTTGCCGATATAGGCGGCGCCCTGCAGATTGTATGCTTCCGGATTTTTCGCATTGGCCGAGATCATCTTCCCGGCAGAAGCCAGCGCCTCGTCGAAGCGCTTCTTGCCGAGGTAGGTGAGGGTGAGCGCAGTCTGTGCCTCCATTTTGCCCGGATCCTGCTTCGCGGCCGCCTCGAAATCGGCGATGGCCTGCTCGGTCTGCCCGCTCGCCACCCTGTCCATGCCGAG
>JAJZTT010000098.1 GCA_021848705.1 Pseudomonadota bacterium | reverse complement strand
CGTGATCGTCAGCGTCGCTTGGCCGATAGTCACATTTGCCAGCGTCGGCTGCGTCAGCGCGTAGTTGCTGGCAAGACCGGTGCCGTTGGCGATCGTGACATTGGTCGTTACCGCTTCGCTCCCGGCATTGGCGCTCGCCAGTGTGCCGGATCCGGTGTTGCCCAGCGTCAGAGTTTCGCCATTCACCAGACCGTTCAGGGTCGCCGTACCCGACAGCGCATCAGTCGTGCTGCCGTTGTAGGTGCGATTGGTGCCGGACAGACCGCTTACGGTGAGGGGCGCACGGCTGATCGTCACATTTGCCAGCGTCGGCTGCGACAGCGTGTAGTTGCTGGCAAGGCCGGTGCCATTGGCGACCGTGACATTGGTCGTTACCGGTTCGCTTCCTGCATTCGCACTTGCAAGCGTTCCCGTTGTCGTGTTGCCCAGAGTCAGGGTCTCACCATTCTGGAGGCCGTTCAGAGTCGCCGTACCCGACAGCGCATCAGTCGTGCTGCCGTTGTAGGTGCGATTGGTGCCGGTCAGACCGCTCACGGTGAGGGGCGCAGGGCTGATCGTCACCTTTGCCAAGGTCGGCTGCGTCAGCGTGTAGTTGCTGGCAAGGCCGCCATTTGGGCCAGTGCCGTTCGCCAGGGTGATCGACGCGCTGACTCCCTCGCTTCCCGCATTAGCGCTCGCCAAAGTACCCGCCGTGGACTGATTCGACAGCGTCACCGTCTCGGTGCCGATCAGGCCGCTGAACACCGCCGTCCCGGACAGCGCATCCACCGTGCTGCCGTTGTAGGTCCGGCTCGTCCCGGACAATCCGCTCACGGTGAGCGGCGCCTGGTTGATCGCACCTTGAATGTAAGGAAGAAATGAATAATCCCCCGCCTGATTACCCACAAGAGACAAGCCGTTAACAGTTACTGTCCGTCCTGTTGATGCGTTCATGGAGTCGTACGTGCCGCCCGTTACCGAGCCGTTCAGGGTCACTTGGTCTCCCTTATACGGTGCAAGGTCTCCAAAGATTCCCAACACCGGACCTGTTGTACCCGGTGCCTCGGGAGTAAGCAGCGTTGGCGAGCCGGAAATCGTTGCAGTCGTGGTTCCATCATATACCTTCGATGGCGATGTGACGCCACTGACACCGATAAACTTCTGCGTGATATTTGCGGCCGCTGGACTTTGCATAGTCAGTGTGTAGTCGTTTGGGTGCGCACCTGTCAGCGACATGCCCCCAAAACTGACGCTGCTCGCCGTCGCCACATCTTTGCTGTTGTAGGTTCCTGTTGGCGTGCCGGTGATGCTGACATCTCCCGTGTAGGGGGTGTTGTCACTCGTTGTGCCTGCTCCAACACTTTCCGCAGGCAGCAACGCCGCCGTACCCGTCACCGCCGCATTGGTCGTTGCGTCATATACCTTGCTCGTTGCAGCCAGCGTCAACCCGCTTTCCGTCAACGCTTTCGGCGTGATGCCGAAATCCACTGCTGTCCCAGCCAGGGCCAGCGTGTAATCGGTGTTGTTGCTCGTCAGTGTGCCGAGGTTGATGGCGTATTTGCCGACGTCGCTGCCGCTGGCGCGGCCCAGGCTGCCCGTTGGATTGAGCTTATCGCTCCCGACCAGCTGGCCGGCAATGTTGCCATACGTCAAGGTGGGGTCTGCGCCACCCTGTCCATTGTACACCTTGCTCTGCCCGGAATTCGGCGTGACGGTGATCGTCCTTGGGCTGACCGTCAGCTCGTCATAACTGGCCGACGGCGCAACCCAGGAAATGTTGTAGTTGCTCAGGGTATGGCCGGATGTGGACGTGATCACAGGCGTGACCAGGTTCGTCGTGCTGTAGGCGTAGGGGCCGCTTGAAACATGAAGGGTTCCGCTCCATGCGCTGCCCCAGCTGAAGCTCAGGGTGTCGCCGGACAGGAGCGTGCCGGATGAGAGCGTATACGCGCCGAAGGTCGGCTGGGTGGAAGTGCCGTAGGTCTGATAGGTGTTAGCCAGCGCGATGGTGATGTAGTCGATCGATGGCGCTGCGGCAGGCACGACAGCGCCAGGCAGACTCGGGTAGCTGTTCGCGGCGAAGGACCAGACGGTGGTGCTCCACCCCGCGCTGGTGAACGTCGACGCCGTCTGCATGCTCGTCGTGGTCTCGCCGGTTGCGCCGGTCGTGGTGCCGCTGCCGACCCCGATCGTCGATTGACCGCTCGTCTGATTGTCCCAGAAGCTGCCGCTGATCGTGGCGGAATTTTCCCCTGCGAATCCGCCTGCACCAGATGTCGCCGTCACCTTCCCGGTCGAAAAGCTGTTGGTGATGGAAGCTGCCACGGGAGCGGGGAAAGTCACACTGTCATTCGCCCCGACCAGACCGCCTGCATAGCTGCCGGCAGTCACGCTTCCGGTCGCATAGGCATTGCTGATGGTTCCGCCATAGTTGTGCCCGACCAGCCCGCCGGCCTCGACGCCTGCGCCCTCCGTCACAGTGCCCGTGGCGTAGCTGTCGGTGATGCTGCCCTGGTTGATCCCGACCAGCCCGCCGCTATACCCGCTTCCCGTCACGCTTCCCGTCGCGGAACTCCCGCTGATCGTGCCCAGATTCTGCCCGACCAGCCCGCCGACATAGGAGCTGCCCGTCACGCTGCCCGTCGAATAGCTGTGGAGGACCGATGTGCCAGGACCAACAGATCCTACGAGTGCACCGACAAAGTTACCCGCTCCTTTCACCGATCCGCCAACGAGCCCGACGTTCCTGATGATGCCACCGCCGCCGGAACTGGACAGGCCGCTGAACATGCCGACGGGAGGGGAAGATGAAGCCACATTGATCGTGAGGTTCGATATGGTGTGCCCGAGTCCGTCGAAGATTCCGGTGAATGGCGTACTGAACGTGAAGGCCGTACCCGAGGTTCCGCCGATCGGCGTGAAGCCCGCATTGCCGTTCCAGCTACTGGTGCCCGTGGCATCGATGTTCGAGCCCAGCACATAGTTGCCGGACAGGTTGCCGTTGATGCCCTGAAGATCGGTGCCCGTGCTGCTGGTCGATGTGCCCAGGGTGTTGATGACGGTATAGGAGACGCCATTGAGCTTGAAGGCCGTCGACGAACTTGCAGAAACGTTGGGCAGGTTGATTGCCGCGCCGTTGCCAAGATTGAAGGTTCCGGTTCCGCTTGCCGTCTCGGTCCCATTGCCCGTATTCGGATTCAGCGCGATCCCGGCTGAAGCTCCGGTCGCGGTGATCGACGAATTGACGTTCACGTTGTTGGATGCAGTCAGGGTCAGCGTGGTGTTGGCGGACCAGGATACGTTGTCGTTGACGTTGATGTTGCCGCTGCCGCTGCCGCTGGCGGAACCATACAGATTTGTTGGGGTAGTGGTCCCGGATGACGTCTGGATCGTGATGCTGTTGTTGGCCAGATCACCGGACAACGCAGTACCCGTGATGTCGCCGCCCGAGGCAGCAATTGTGAAGTCATTCGGGTCGAGCAGCCATGAGCCCGTCAGGCCGTTCGCGGCCAGCGTGCTGATATTCGCAGTATCGGCAATGGTGAGATGCGTGCCGCTGGTCTCGATCGAGCCGCCGTTGCCTGCTGCGCTTCCGCCTTGCGCGCTGATGCTGCCGCTCACCGTGGTGTGGCTTTCCGGGTTGGAAAGATCCGCAATCAGGCTGACCGTCCCGCCATTGCCGTTCTTTCCCGCATCCGCGCTGATGCTGCCGCTGCTTCCTATCGTGCTGCTCGCAAGCAGCTTCACGGTCCCGCCGCTGCTCGAAATGCCGTTCGCCTCGATGTCACCGCTGTTGATCACCTGGCCGAGCAGCTGGCTGGCCGACTGCGCGGTCAGAATCACCGTACCCGCGTCCGCCTGGATTGCGCCGCCGTTCCGGACCATGGTGCTGACGGAACTCTTCGATACCTGTACATCGACGAGATCGTTCCCGGCAATGTCGAGCGTGACTGCATCTCCCGCCGCCAGGGCGACCTCATGGGCGACGATCACCCCCTGGTTCTTGACCTGCGGCCCGAGCAGCGCCACGTACTTCGCGTCGATCGTGCCGGCGTTCACGACGCTGCCGATGGAACCGTTCCGGGCGAATGCATTGTTCCCCGACATGAAGTCGCTATTGGCGATGCTCATGGTCGATGCAACGAGCCCGCCCACGTTGACCTGTGCGCCTTTGGCGAACAGCACCCCGTTCGGGTTGACGAGGTACACCTGTCCGTTCGCATGAAGCGCGCCGTAGATGGATGATGGGTCGCTCCCCGTCACGCGGTTGAGCGCAACGGCGCTGGCCGAGGGCTGGACGAAGTTGACTTGTGCGCCCGAGCCGATACTGAACGTGTTCCAGTTGATGACCGCGCGATTGCTGCCCTGGTTGACGGTCATGGCGGCCCCCGATTGGGAGATTGCCGCCTGGCCTGCGACGACCTGCCCTCCGGTGGGAAGCTGGTTCGGCAGCGGCGCGGCATGGGCCGCCTGGGCGATCAGAAAGGCCGCAAGTGCGCTCGCCGCGCGCTTGACCGAGCTCGCCGGCTTGCCGTTCGATGCGGCATGTTCATGCGTGACAACATAAGCCTGTCTCGCGTCGTTCCAGATGATGCGATGGATTCTGTTCATGCGCTGCTCCGATCAGAAATTGGCATTGAAGGCGAGCCATGCGCGCGCATGGTTGCCATAGCCGTCGACGTTCAGATGATTGATATCCGCTCCCGGATTGTTGCCCAGCGGATTGGCGATGCTGGCGGTGAGCAGACAATCTGAATTGATCCGCCAGTCGATGCCGGCGCCCACCCCCATCAGGGTATAGATGTTGGGCAGGTTCGGGTTGGCCGCATTCCAGTTCGCCCACAGCGAATGGTTGAGCATGACCGTTCCCGCATCGTAGAAGAGGGTGCCTGTCAGACGCTGCCCCAGTTGTCTGTTCAGGTTGATGTTGGCTATCCAGCCCTGGTCACCGATACCTTCGCCGACCGGATAGGCGCGCACGCCGTTCGGCCCTCCGAGGATGATCTGCTGGTAGGCATCCAGGTTCTTGTCGGCGAACTGGCCGTGCAGGGTCGCGTTCAGGTTCCAGTGCTGCGAAAGGCCCTTCAACCAGCCGAAGTTGTAGGCCAGCTTGTCGAAGTGGCCCTGCACCCGACGCGTAGTCGCATCCGTCGCCAATGCTGCCGCATTGTGCTGGTTGGTGTTGCCGGAGACAATATCCGCGCCGAAGCTTTCCACGCCGCCCCACTTCACGACATAGCCCGACAGCCCCGCATCGAATACGTCGAGCACCCGATTGCTGGTTTCCCCGGCTATCGTCCTGTCGACGAGCTTCGTGTCCTCGTAGCTGCCGGTGAGGCTGAGGTTGAAGTCGGTGCGCCGCGCAATGGGATAGGTGGCCGATGCGCCTGCGCCGTCTGCCGTGCCGTTCGACTGGAGTGCAGCGAACTGCGCCGTGATGAGCTGGTATCTCAGGTGCGAGGCATTGGCGCCCAGACGCAATCCGCTGTCTCCTGCCGCGAGGCTGTAGTCGGCTCTGGCATAGTCGGTTCCCTGGGACTTGTTGTACAGGAGCGATGCGGCATCGAAATGCCCCGTCGGGTTGTTAAGCGTGACGCTGCCGTTTGCCTGGGCTTCGCCCGTACCGTGCATGCCCTGGTTGTTGAGCCCGACTGTATAGCGCAGGAGGGGCTGCGCAGTTGCCTTCACGTCGATGCCGATCTCGCCTTCATGACTGCCCGGAACCAGGGATGCACGGGCCGAGACCCCGGGCTGCTCGTTCAGGATGTTGAGCGCTTCTCCGAGCTCGGCGAGATTCAGGACTTTGCCCTGAGGCACGCGCTGCTCGATGAAGTTCCGGATTCTGGCGATGTCGATTCTTGCGCCAACTTTGTCGACATTCAGGCTGCCGCGACGTCCTTCGATGACATGCAGCTCTACGATGCCGTCCCTGATGTCCTGGGGCGGGACAATCACCCGCGCGAGATATCCCTTCTCGGCATAATAGAGCGTGATCAGCAGCCCCGTCGCCTTGATCTGCTCCAGCGTGAGTTCATGGCCTATCGCGCCCTTGATCTGAGCCTGGAGCTCTGATTCGGGAATCAGCACCGCGCCCTTGATCCGGAATCCCTTGACCAGGATCTTCGGGCCCTTGGATGGCGCTGCCTTCTCAGGCATTGCGGGAGTGATCTGGGCAGGCGGGGCGACGGGAGGTGCGGGGGGGGTGGGCTGGATCTGCAGGATCTGCCCTGCGTTGGGCTGGGCTGCGAGAGCTGAGGCCGTATAAAAAATCGACACAAGAACACCGGAAAACTTCAGAACAGGCGTCCGCCTGCGCCCAAGACTTGAATCCAACATACCCCCCGATTAGATATTAAATAATTTTTTAGAATTCATCTTGATTCTCCCCACCAATGGCATGCCTGTCAACATAAACGCACCATAATGCGATTACCTGTGGCGCACGGGATTCGTCATGAAATGTTGACTTGTATCGGCTGCAGGCTTGAAGTATCGCTTTCATGCACTACGAAAAAGGATTGATCAAATTCGACCGCTACCTCGGCATCGACGATCCCGGCCCCCTGCTTCCTTGCCGCCAAGCTGGCAGCGTTCGACGGCAGAGGCAAGGGAGATTACGTGATGAGCCACGACATGGAAGACATCCTTTGGAGTTACTGCAATGTGCTCCGTGATGATGGGGTGTCGTATGGCGACTACGTCGAACAGAGCACTGATCTGCTTTTCCTCAAGATGGCGGACGAGCGCACCAGGGCGCCCTACAACCAGAAGAGCCCTGTCCCGGAAGGATATGACTGGCAAAACCTGATCAAAAAGGACGGGGACGAGCTGTTCGACCATTACCGCCACACGCTCGAAGCGCTCGGGAGGGAAAAGAGGCTGCTTCTGGCTGAAGGACGAGTCGCTGTCGGACTCCGGCAACCTTGCCTCCCCTGACGTGATCGCCCGGGAAATCGTCGAAGACCTCGAAGCCGCTCCGGAACAATTCAGGGAAATATTGGTTGATCCGGAAAAAGCGGAAGTGGGGCAAACCTGAGTGTCGGTTTTTCGTAAGCGACCCGAAGGGCAAGGGGGAGGAAATCCTCCCCCTGTGGCTCAGCGGCGCTGGCCGCCACCGTCGTTCTGTCTCGTTTCCCGTCCCATGCCGGGTCTGTGCATCGAGTTCCTTGCCATCCTGTCGAGGACTTCCCGCTGGTTTGCATCGAGCGCATCACGCAGCTTTTCGGTCGCTGCCGCGATCCTGGAGAACTTTTCGGAGGCTTCCTTCGCCATTCTTTCGCGGAATTTCGCGATTTCGACTGCGTTGGCATTTTCTCCGGGCATTTTCGGGCGATTTTCCGCGAAGCTCTCGACCGACTTCGCATATTCGTCCCATGCCTTCTGCTGGGAAGGCTTGATTTCGAGTCGGCTCGCCATCCTGTCCATCCTCGCCGCAATGCGTTCCTTTGCCGGGGGCGCCTGCATTCCATCCTGCGCCTGCGCTGAAAGGGCGAAACAGAGGAGGGAAGCGGTCAGGATCGGTTTCAGTGATTTCATTCTTCAGTCTCCTTGGATAAGTTCGGAGATCCGGCCGGGGCGGATCCTGCTTCCAATAATTCCCGAGCCGACTCCAGGATGACAGCGTCGGAGAAAAATCGCTTCCTTGATTTCGGCATGGATTTGGCCAGAATGGAATAAGGGACCTTGCGAAAGGGGAATGTCATGGAAAACCCGGTTGATGTTGCGGGAAGGATCAGTCCGGAATTATCCGGTTTCATCTCGACGAGGATCGATGACCCTGAAAACGAGTCTCCGCCGACCCTGGGGGAGGTCCGAGCCTGCCTCGGTTCGCTTCTCGGAGAAGACGAGGGCGAACAGGAGCGAATGCATCACTTCGATGTCGCCCCTTCCATGCTGGACGAGCTCGATTCGCTGATCGGGGAATTCGGGGAAAGTGCGGATGCATCCGATTTCGTCGGGATCGCCGCGAGCGAAGCGCTTTCCCTGCTGATTTCGGTCGTACTCGAAGAAGAAGGGCATGCGCCGACCCTGCAGAACGTGAGGGAGGCGGTTTCGGAAGGGCTCGTCGCAAAACTGGTCGGAGAAGGTCGCTTCGAAGAGGAAGAGGAAGAAAACATCGTCTCCGAGCTGCAGGGGCTGATCGACCGTTTCGGCAGGAATGCGTTTGCGGAAGGATTTCTGCGCTAGAAGGATTCTCCGGGATCGCTCCTGCAAAGGGCGAGCGAACTTTCCCAGTCGGGCAGGCGGATTCCGAAGACCGATTCCAGCTTTTCCCCGGAAAGGAGCGAGTTTTTCGGCCTGGCTGCTGGAAGAGGATAGGCCTCGCTTGGAATCGGATGAAGCGTAACGTTCGAGTCTTTCAGGATGGCGGAGGCGAATCCGAACCAGGAGGTGCTTCCGCCCGATGAGAGATGATAGACGCCGCCTTTCTCACGGATCGTATCGGTGTCCGGGCATTTCGCAAGGACGAGGGAAGTGGCTTCTGCGATCATCCTGCTCCAGGTGGGGGCGCCGATCTGGTCGGAGACGATCCTCAGTTCATCCTTTTCCTTCGCAAGCCTCAGCATGGTGCGCAGGAAATTGTGGCCGCGCACTCCGTAAACCCAGCTCGTCCTGAAAACGAAGTGCGGTGCCCCGGAATTCCTGACCGCTTCCTCTCCTGCGAGCTTGGTCCTCCCATAGGCGGAAAGCGGATTGGTCGCATCCTCTTCCCGGTGGGGTCCGGTTTTTTTTCCGTCGAAAACGTAATCCGTCGAATAATGGACGATGGCGGATCCCAGTCTCAGGGCTTCTTCCGCAAGGATTCCAGGAGCAATCGCATTCACCGCGTAAGCAAGCGCTTCTTCCCCCTCTGCTTTGTCCACAGCGGTGTAGGCAGCGGCATTGACGATGATGTCCGGGGAAAAATTCCGAACGCATCTGCGGATCGAGTCAGCCTTCGAGAGATCCATGTCTTCGCGGGAGAGCGCTTGTACGTGTCCCAGAGGCGAGAGGGTGCGAAGGAGTTCCCATCCCACCTGCCCGCGGCTTCCGGTGACGAGGATCTTCTTCATTCGAAAAAATCCGCTTCACGGAAGGTTTTCGCCTCGGCATCCTTCTTCGACAGGACGGGTTCGATCGAAAGCGGCCAGTTTATCCCGATTTCCGCATCGTCCCAGCGGATCGCTCTTTCGTGTTCCGGCATCCAGTAATCGGTCGTCTTGTAGAGCACCTCGGCATGGTCCGCGGTCACCATGAAGCCGTGAGCGAATTTCGGCGGCACCCAGAGCATTCTGCGATTTTCAGCGGAAAGGGTGGCGCCGACCCATTTCCCGAAAGTGGGGGAATTTTTGCGAATGTCGACCACGACGTCGTAAATTTCGCCCGAGATGACCCGCACCAGCTTTCCCTGCGGATTTGTGATCTGGTAATGGAGGCCGCGAACCACGTTGCTGCCGGAACGGGTGTGGTTGTCCTGGACGAAATTCGCTTCCACCCCTGTGATCTCGCGGAATTTTTTTTCGTTGTAGCTCTCGAAGAAAAATCCCCTGGCATCGCCGAATACTGCGGGTTCGATGATGAATACTTCCGGAATTTCCGTCTGGATTGCTTTCAATTTCTGGATTCCTTCACTAATTCCAGGAGATAGTTTCCGTAGCCGTTTTTGGCGAGCGGGGCGGCCAGTTTCTCGAGCTGATCGGAATCGATGTACCCCTTCCTGAAGGCGATTTCCTCCGGGCAGCAGATCTTGAGTCCCTGGCGCTTTTCCAGGGTCTGGATGAACATCGACGCCTCCAGCAGCGATTCGTGGGTTCCCGTGTCGAGCCATGCCATTCCCCGTCCCATCTGCTGCACTTCGAGAAGCCCTGCTTCGAGGTAATGACGATTGACGTCGGTGATCTCCAGTTCTCCTCGCGCCGAAGGCCGGACCGACTTCGCGATGTCGACCACCTGTTCGTCATAGAAATACAGTCCGGTGACTGCGAAGCGGGATTTGGGTTGCCTGGGTTTTTCCTCCAGGCTGATCGCACGGCCTGCCGAATCGAACTCGACCACGCCGTAGCGCTCCGGGTCCGTCACCGGGTAGGCGAAAACCGTCGCCCCTTTCTCCTTGGAGGCAGCGGCTTCCAGGTCCAGGGAGA
>JAJZTT010000097.1 GCA_021848705.1 Pseudomonadota bacterium | reverse complement strand
GCGCTCATCGAACTCGGCCTCATCATGTTCCTCATCACTTTCGTCGTGCTTGCGCTCTCCAAGGTGCTGCTCTACAAGCTGGGCAAGCGCGAAGGCGAGAAATCCTAAGGAGCCGCCAATGAATCTTTACACCAAAAGGCGGATCATCAACGCCGTCAATCTCTCCCTCTCCATGGCCGCCATGGCCTTTGGACTGTTCTGGCTTGGCTGGATTCTCTGGACGCTGATCGATCATGGATTTTCGAGCATTTCCATGGATGTGTTCACCAAAATCACGCCGGCGCCCGGCTCGAGCGGAGGATTGCTCAATGCAATCGCAGGAAGCCTGTTCATGACGGTCGCGGGCATCGCGATCGGCACGCCGATCGGCATATTCGCCGGGATCTATCTTGCCGAATACGGCCAGCGCGGCTGGCTGGCCCCTGCCACGCGCTTCATCAACGACATCCTGCTTTCCGCACCTTCTATCGTGATCGGCCTGTTCGTCTACCAGATCTTCGTCGCGTCGACCCATCATTTCTCGGGATGGGCAGGTTCCTTCGCGCTCGCGCTG
Source organism: Pseudomonadota bacterium (assembly GCA_021848705.1). Lineage (GTDB taxonomy): Bacteria > Pseudomonadota > Gammaproteobacteria > Burkholderiales > JABEVD01 > JABEVD01. The sequence goes on along the minus strand of JAJZTT010000097.1, from coordinate 9,678 downwards.
ATCGTGATTCCGGTCGTGGTCCGCACCACCGAAAACATGCTGAAGCTGGTCCCCAACAGCCTGAGGGAGGCTGCGGCTGCGCTCGGCGCGCATCAGTGGAAAGTCATACTTTTCGTCACCCTGCGCGCTTCCAAGGCGGGCATCGTCACCGGCATCCTGCTCGCCTTGTCCAGGATCAGCGGCGAGACCGCGCCGCTGCTGTTCACTGCGCTCAACAATTCCTTCTGGAATGCGAACATGAATGCGCCGATGGCCAACCTGCCGGTAGTCATCTTCCAGTTCGCGATGAGCCCTTATGACGACTGGCACAAACTTGCATGGGTCGGAGCGCTCCTCATCACGTTCGGCGTGCTGGGACTCAACATCCTGACTCGTTTGCTGTTCAGAAGCAAGACCAATCTACACTAAGAAAACTGACATGGAATCGACAAAATCGCAAAAGGCCAAGATCGAGGTTCGCAATCTCGATTTTTATTACGGAAAGTATCACGCCCTGCGCTCAATCAATCTTTCCATTCCGGAAAAGATGGTGACTGCCTTCATCGGTCCATCCGGCTGCGGAAAGTCCACCCTGCTCAGGACCATGAACTGCATGTATTCGCTCTATCCTCACCAGAGGGCGGAAGGCGAAATCGTCATCGACGGGGAGAACATCCTGGATGGAAAGCGCGACCTCAACAGCCTTCGCGCCAGGATCGGCATGGTTTTCCAGAAACCCACCCCCTTTCCGATGTCGATCTACGACAACATCGCCTTCGGTGTGAAACTGCACGAAAAATTGAACCGCAGCGACATGGACGACCGTGTGGAATGGGCTCTCAAGAAGGCTGCGCTGTGGGACGAAGTGAAGGACAAGCTGAAGCAGAACGGAAACAGTCTTTCCGGCGGGCAGCAGCAGCGCCTTTGCATCGCACGCGGCATCGCGGTGAAGCCCGAAGTGCTGCTGCTGGACGAACCCGCTTCCGCGCTCGATCCGATTTCTACTGCAAAGGTGGAAGAGCTCATCACCGAGCTGAAAGACGACTACACCATCGTCATCGTGACCCACAACATGCAACAGGCGGCCCGCGTCTCGGATTACACCGCCTACCTGTATCTCGGCGAACTGATCGAATTCGGCGAAACCACCTCGATCTTCACCACGCCGAAACAGAAGGCAACCGAAGACTATATCACCGGCCGATTTGGCTGATTTTATTTCCGCTGATCAGCGGCGTTACCCGAGGGCGATTCGTCGCCCTCCTAGGTAACGCTCGAATTCTTCCGGGAGCAGGGGTTCGCTGTAGTAGAAGCCCTGGATCTCGTCGCAACCCTGGTCCTTCAGAATTTCGAGCTGCGCACTGGTTTCCACTCCCTCGGCGATGACCTTGAGGTTCAGGCTGTGCCCCATGCTGATGATGGTCCTGGTGATTGCCGCATCCGCCTCCACGGTGGAGATGTGCCGTACGAAGGAACGGTCTATCTTCAGCCTGTCCAGGGGGAAATACCTGAGATAATTCAGACTGGAATACCCGGTTCCGAAATCGTCTATGGAAAGCGCCACCCCGAGCTTCTTCAGCTCGGCCAGCGTCACCATGGTTTCCTGGGCATTCTGCATCACCATGCTTTCCGTGAGTTCTAGTTCGAGAAGCTTCGGATCCAGGCCGGTCTCTTCCAGAATGCGTGAAATGGTGTCGCTGATTTTCTGCTGCCTGAACTGGAGCGCGGAAATGTTCACCGAAATCGGCAGCGAAAAGCTGCCCGAATCACGCCAGCGCTGGCACTGCCTGCAAGCCGTCTCCAGCACCCAATCCCCGATCGGGGAGATGAGCCCGCATTCTTCCGCGATCGGGATGAACTTCGCCGGAGGGATTTCCCCCTTCTCGCCATGCCTCCAGCGAAGCAGGACTTCCATGCCGATGAGGTTTCCGCTTTTCAGGTCCATCTTCGGCTGATATTTCAGGTAGAACTCCCCTTTTCTCAATGCCTGCCTGAGATCCCCTTCCATGGAAAGCCGCTCGAAAGCTTCCGAATTCATCTCCGCGCTGAAAAACTGGAAATTGTTCCTGCCGGCATCCTTCGCATGATACATTGCAGCATCGGCATTGCGGATCAGCGATTCGCTCGTGCTCCCATCCTGTGGAAAAAGACTGATTCCGATGCTGAAGGAAACGACCAGATGCTGACCGGCGATGTGGTGGGGTTCGGCCATTTCCTTCACGATGTTTTCCGCGACACGGATGACCGATTCCGGATTCTCGATCCCGGTGAGTACGATGATGAACTCGTCTCCGCCTTGCCGGCAGATCGTGTCCGACTCGCGAATGTGCTTTTTCAGGCGTCTTGCCACAGACTGGAGCAGCAGATCCCCGGCGAGATGGCCCAGGGAATCGTTGATGCTTTTGAACCGGTCCAGGTCCAGGAAGAGCAGTGCAAGCTGGTTGCCGCTTCTCCTCGCAGCAGCCAGCGCCCTGGACATGTGCTCTTCGAAAAGAACGCGGTTCGGCAGTTCGGTGAGCGGGTCGTAATAGGCGAGGAAACGGATCCTTTCCTCGCTGCGCTTTCTGCTCGTGATGTCGGTGAAGATCGCGATATGGTTGGAAAGCTCACCCCGGTCGTTTTTCTCGGTGCTGATGGAGAGCCATTCAGGATAGATCTCCCCTGATTTCCTGCGGTTCCAGATTTCCCCTTGCCACTGTCCGGAATTCCGGATCGAACGCCACATTTCCTCGTAGAAATCGCGATCCTGCTTTCCTGAAGAAAGGAGTTTCGGATTCCTTCCGACCACTTCTTCCTGGGAGTATCCGGTGATGCGGGTGAATGCACGATTCACGGAAATGATCCGGTTTTGCGCATCGGAGATGATGATCGCTTCCTCGCTGTTCTCGAAAACCTTCGCGTACAGGGCGAGCTTGTTGGTCACGCCCTCCAGATTCTCGACGAAGACATTGAAGGTTTCCGCGAGCTCATCCACGTCCCTGTGCCTGCGATCGATTTTCGCGCGAACGGTGAGGTCCATGTTCGACCTCGCCTCCCTCATGACCTTCTTGAGCCTGCCAAGCGGCTCCTCGATGTTCTTGACGACGATGCGGCGCACGAAGGATCCGATGATGGCGGAGAGGATCAGTTCGAATGCCAGCAATCCCCACCAGAGCCAGCTGTTCAGCTTCTCCATGGAGAGTTCCTCGTCGGTCAGGCTCAGCGTCACGCTCGCCGCCCCGTTGACGCTTCCCGGCCGCACATGATGGCACATCAGGCAGTTCGTTCCCCTGAAATTCGTACTCACGACGAAGGGAATCACTGCCCTGAAGCGCAGTTCGCCGTCCTTCCTGTATTTTTTGTAAACGGGTCTGCCGGTTTCGATCGCCTTGCGATCGAGCGCATCGACCGCAGCCTCGGAAGGCAATCCGGGCCCGAACTGGTCGCTCACCTGCTTGGCCCGGATGATCCGGAGTTTCTCGATGCCCCTGGTGGAAGACATTTTCTTGAGCAGCAGAATCCGGTTGCGGGGATCGCTGATTTTTCCGGTCACCATCAGCATGTTGAGCCCGTTGATGAGACCGTCGGCGGTATCCTGGGCGATCGATCTCGAATCGGAGAGTTCACGCGCTTCGAAAATTCCCACGATCCATTGCTGAAAAACCAGGAACAGCACGAAAACCGCAGTCATGATCAGGATCTGCAACTTCCACTGCACCCCGAGTGCGTGCCACCAGTTCCGCATGATCCTCCTTTCGATCTTCAGGCAGAGTCAGCCCGCTTCCTGTCGCACCGCCTGCGCGATCGAATCGGCCCAGAATTGTACCCTGTCCCTGGATTTCCCCTCGACCATCACGCGAATCAGCGGTTCGGTGCCCGATGCGCGCAGCAAAACCCTCCCATCGCCGTCCAGATTCCTTTCCGCGTCGATCCTGGCATTCCTCACGGTCTCATTCGCATCGCAATCGAATTTCTTCGCCACCCTGACGTTCACCAATACCTGAGGATAGAGATCCACTCCTGAAACCAGGCCGGACAGCGTTGCATTCGCTTCGCGCAGCGCATGCAGCACCTGAAGCGAAGAGATGATGCCGTCACCAGTGGAATGCCGGTCGAGGCAAAGGATGTGGCCCGATCCTTCCCCTCCGACCTGCCATCCGTTTCTTTGCAGCAGCTCGAGCACGTAACGGTCACCGACCTTCGCACGCTCGAATGGAATCCCGGCCCTGGAGAAGGCATGCTCCACTGCGAGATTGGTCATGACCGTGCCCACCACCCCGCCCTTCAGCGTGCCGTTGTGTTTCCTCTGGTTCGCGATGATGTAAAGGAGCTGATCGCCGTCGAAGATTCTTCCCTCCGAATCGACCATCACGACCCGGTCGCCGTCTCCGTCGAAGGCGATTCCGATGTCGGCCCGGTTTTCCGTCACCGCGCGCTGCAGCGCTTCGGGGTGGGTCGCACCGCATTCATGATTGATGTTGATTCCGTCCGGGGATGCGCCAATGGCCACCACGTCCGCGCCCAGTTCGTGGAAAACATTCCAGGCGATGTGGTAGGTCGCCCCATGCGCGCAGTCGACCACGATGCGCATTCCCCTGAGATCCAGCTCGGAGGGGAAACTTCCCTTGCAGAACTCGATGTAACGACCCGCTGCATCGTTCATCCTCCTCGCGCGGCCGAGTTCGGCGGAAGGCCTGGTTACGATGGGATCGTCCATGCTTTCCTCGATCGCCGTTTCCACTTCGTCGGGAAGTTTGCTTCCGGTACCTGAAAAAAATTTGATTCCGTTGTCTTCATAGGGATTGTGCGAGGCGCTGATCACGATGCCCGCCTGAAGTCGCAGTGCGCGGGTGAGATAGGCCACTGCGGGAGTCGGAATGGGTCCCGCCAGGAACACATCCACGCCTGCAGCGGAAAGACCTGCCTGCAGCGAGGATTCGAGCAGGTAACCGGAAACCCGCGTGTCCTTGCCGATCAGCACGGTGGGGCGTTCGCCGCTCGATAGATGCCAGTCCCGGGAGGCCAGCATCCTGCCGGCCGCATAGCCCAGCCTCATCACGAATCCCGGCGTGATCGGCAGTTCGCCGACCTTTCCCCTCACCCCGTCCGTACCGAAATATTTCCTGCTCATGTTTTCTTTCCCCTGATTTGATCCAAAATCATGATCGCGTCACGCATTCCCGTCACTTCGTGCACGCGCACGATGTCCGCCCCCCTCTCCAGGGCGAGCAGGGAAGCTGCGAGGCTCGCCGCATCGCGCCGGTTCACGGCGCGCCCGGTGATCGCGCCCAGCATCGTCTTCCTGGAAAGCCCGGCGAGGATCGGCACGCCGTGCAGTTTGAGTTTTTCCAGATTGCGCAGCAGTTCGAGATTCTGCTCGAGCGTCTTGCCGAAACCGAATCCCGGATCGATGACGATCCTGTGTTTTGCGATTCCTGCGCTCACCGCGGAATCGATCCTCTCCCCCAGATACTCACTCACCTCCTCGACGACGTCGCGGTAGAGCGGCGCATCCTGCATGGTGCGAGGCTCCCCCTGCATGTGCATGAGGCAGACGCCGACTTCCGAACGCGCGATGAATCCCGGGTCGATGCCCTCGAGCGCGCGAATGTCGTTGATCATGCAGGCACCGCAGCGGATCGCTTCCTTCATCACTTCCGGCTTCACGGTGTCGACGGAAACCGGGATGTTCTCGCGAACCAGCGCCTCGATCACAGGCAGGACTCTTGCAAGTTCTTCTTCCACGGATACCGGGAATGCGCCGGGACGGCTCGATTCCCCGCCGATATCGAGGATGTCCGCACCTTCGCTGAAGAGAAGCAATCCGTGATCGATTGCCTCATCCACGCAACGCCCGCCGTCCGAAAACGAATCGGGCGTGACATTGACGATCCCCATGATCAGGGGACTGGAAAAATCGAAATGATGTTTGCCGCATCGAAGCATGACAGGCGGACGCAGGAAAACCTGCGCCCGTTTTTCAAAGTGCGGCGGCTGGCTTTGCGCTGCTCGCGCTGTTGCCGTCGGAAGGCGTGGAAGGCGCCGCAGGAGTGTTGTGGGAAGGCCTTGGCGGACGAGGATCCCTGCCTTCCATGATGTCGTTGATCTGGTCGGCATCGATGGTTTCCCACTCGAGCAGGGCTTTGGTCATCGCCTCGATCTTGTCCGAATTTTCCTCGATCAGCCTGCGCGCCAGCGCATACTGGGTTTCGATGATGCTGTGGATCTCGTTGTCCACCTTCTGCATCGTCGCTTCCGAAAGGTTCTTGTGGGTTGTGACGGAGCGACCGAGGAAAACCTCTCCCTCGTTCTCTCCATACACCATGGGTCCCAGCGTATCGCTCATGCCCCACTGGGTCACCATGCGGCGCGCAAGATCGGTTGCCCGCTCGATGTCGTTGCCGGCCCCGGTGGTCATCTGCTTCATGAACACTTCTTCGGCGATCCTTCCGCCCATCAGCACGGCGATATTTTTCAGGATGTGGTCGCGGTTCATGCTGTAGCGATCTTCCTGGGGCAACTGCATGGTCACGCCGAGTGCGCGTCCCCTGGGAATGATGGTGACCTTGTGTACCGGATCGGTGCCGGGAAGCAGCTTCGCTACGATGGCATGGCCGGATTCGTGATAGGCCGTGTTCCTGCGCTCTTCCTCGGGCATGACCATGGAGCGGCGCTCCGCGCCCATCATGATCTTGTCCTTGGCGCGCTCGAAGTCTTCCATGTCGACCAGGCGCTTGTTGGTGCGGGCGGCGAAGAGGGCGGCCTCGTTCACCAGGTTCGCCAGATCGGCTCCAGAGAATCCGGGCGTGCCGCGAGCGAGAATCTGCGCGGAGACGTCCGGGGCGATCGGCACTTTTCTCATGTGCACCAGCAGCACCTGCTCACGTCCCCGGATGTCGGGGAGCGGCACCACCACCTGTCTGTCGAAGCGGCCCGGACGCAGCAGCGCAGGATCGAGCACGTCTGGGCGGTTGGTCGCAGCGATCACGATGACGCCGGAAGCGCCCTCGAATCCGTCCATTTCAACCAGGAGCTGGTTCAGCGTCTGCTCGCGCTCGTCGTTTCCGCCGCCGAGTCCCGCCCCGCGCTGCCTGCCCACCGCATCGATCTCGTCGATGAACACGATGCATGGGGCATGTTTTTTCGCCTGATCGAACATGTCTCTCACACGCGATGCGCCGACGCCGACGAACATCTCGACGAAGTCGGATCCTGAAATACTGAAGAAGGGAACCCTCGCCTCGCCCGCGATAGCCCGGGCGAGCAGCGTCTTGCCGGTTCCCGGGCTGCCCACCAGCAGCACGCCCCTCGGAATCCTGCCGCCCAGCTTCTGGAACTTGGAGGGATCCCTCAAAAAGTCAACCAGTTCGCTGACTTCTTCCTTGGCTTCCTCGCAACCCGCCACGTCCGCGAAAGTGATCGGATTGGAACTCTCGTCGAGCAGCCTCGCCTTGCTCTTGCCGAAGGAAAAGGCGCCCCCCTTTCCCCCTCCCTGCATCTGGCGCATGAAGAATACCCAGACCCCGATCAGCAGCAACATCGGGAACCAGGAAACAAAAATGTTCATCAGCATCGAAGGCTCTTCCTCGGGCTTGGCTTCGATCAGGACACCGTATTTCAGGAGATCGCTCACCAGCCATGGATCCGAAGGAGAATAGGTCACGAAATGCTTGCCATCGGTCTTCACACCCTTGAGCAGATGCCCCTCGATCGTCACTTTGGCCACCTGGCCCTGCTTCACTTCGCCGATGAACTGGGAATACTCCAGTTGCCCCTGGGTGGCATGGCGCGCACTGAACTGGTTGAAAACCGACATCAGCACGAGCGCAATGACGAGCCAGATGACAATATTTTTCAGCAGACTGTTCAACGTATCTCCTTAAACTCGCACGTCCAAATTCAATTCTAAACCCATTTAGGACATTTCGTAACAAATAAGTTCAGTTTTTTCCCGAGCCGAGCAGGTACACTTCGCTGCTGCGATCCCTGGATGCTTTCGGCTTTCTGGAATGCACCTTTTGGAAAACCGATCTCATTTCCCTCAGATAATCCTCGTAGCCTTCTCCCTGGAAAACCTTGACCAGAAAAACCCCGCCCGGCTTCAGGCGATCCCTGGAAAACTCGAGGGCAAGTTCTGCAAGATGCATGCTTCTCGCCTGGTCGGTGGTTCCCACTCCGGAAAGATTGGGGGCCATGTCGGAAATTACAAGGTCCACCTGTCTTCCATCCAGACTTTTTTCGAGAACGGAAAGAATTTCCTCCTCCCGGAAGTCCCCCTGGATGAAATCGACCCCGAAAACCGGTTCCATCGGCAGGATGTCGAGCGCGACCACCTTGCCACCCTTCACCTTTTCAGCCGCCACCTGGGACCATCCGCCGGGGGTCGATCCGAGATCGACGACCGTCATTCCGTTTCTGAAAAGCCTGTCCTTCTCGTCTATCTCGATGAGCTTGAATGCGGCCCGCGAGCGATAGCCTTCGCTCTTCGCGCGCTTCACATAAGGATCGGTAACATGTTCGTGCATCCATGCACGACTGGTCTTGCTTCTCTTCATCGGTTAAAATCATGTATTTGGAAATACCATGCTCACTCCCCAGCAGAAAAAATTCCTGTCTGAAAAGGCGCATTCGCTCGAACCGGTCGTCCTCATCGGCAAGAACGGACTCACCCCTGCGGTCCTCGCGGAAATCAATGTCGCGCTGAAAAGCCACGAACTCGTCAAAATCCGCTTCCAGGGCGGTGAAAAGGAAGAGCGTGAAGAAGCGCTCGGACAAATCTGCAGCGAGCTTTCCGCCAATCCCGTCAAGCACATCGGCAAGATGCTGGTGGTCTACAGGGCTGCGGAAAAACCGAAGATCGCGCTTCCCGGCGCCTAGCGTTTCGCCACCACGAGATACAAACCGAGCACGCTCTCCACGAGATAAACCACGCTGGATATGCCGTGCCAGGTGCGGAAGCGGTCCTGGAACACGCTCTGCATCACGTCTCGCGGCATCGCCTCCTCCTTGAGGTGCTCGATCACCGGCTGGATGCCGAAGTGTCCGGCCGCGGTCAGCACCAGCATCAGGAGCACCGCCCAGAAGAATCCTTCCTTCAGGGCGGAAGTCCCGGAACGGTTGGCGCTGTCTATGAGCAGATAGATCCCGCACACGAAACCCACCCAGGAAATTGCGGCGAACATCTTTCCGGCGAGCATGCCTGCGAGCATCCTGTCCGGAAGAGACGAGAAAAGCAGTGGCGCCACCATGTAACCTGTCACCCATAGTCCGCCCACCCAGAGGGTGAGCAGGACATTGCGCAATCCATCCGATTTCATCAGATGTATTTGACCTCCAGGATCTCGAGCTCGCGTATGCCGCCGGGCGCCATCACCTCCGCGATATCGCCTTCCGACTTGCCGATGAGGGCGCGCGCGATCGGGGAACTCACTGAAATCTTGCCGAGCTTGATGTCCGCTTCGTCGTCCCCGACGATCTGATAGGCCACGACTTCACCGGAGGAAAGATCCTCCAGTTCGACGGTCGCGCCGAACACGCATCTTCCCTCGGCATCCAGGAGCGCCGGATTGATGATCTGCGCATTGGAAAGCTTGGATTCGAGTTCCGCGATCCGTCCCTCGATGAAGCTCTGGCGATCCTTGGCCGCGTCGTATTCTGCATTTTCGGAAAGATCTCCGTGCGATCTCGCCTCTGCGATCGCTGCGATGACGTTCGGGTGCT
>JAJZTT010000096.1 GCA_021848705.1 Pseudomonadota bacterium | reverse complement strand
AGACCGGGCGCGACGAAGGCCCAGAGCTGGTAGAGGGTGTGGGGCAGGGTGACGAGGAAGGCTGCCATCAGCGCGATTTTCATCGGCACCAGGAAGGGGGTGGTCACTTCCGTTGCGATCATGCTGCCGCCCTTGGGAAGGTGGGCGAGCAACGGGTGTGCGAGAAAAGTGTAGAGCTCCCTCGACCAGGGAGCGAAGCACAGAAAGACGAGGACGACCCCTGCGAAGATCCGCATGAGGCGGGTCCTGAGTTCGATCAGGTGGGAAATGAGGCTCTCAGAAGTGCTCATTTTTCGCCGAAATCGATCTTCATCTGCCTGGGATCTTCCTCTGGCTGTATTTCATTCGGATCGGCAGGGGGCGCTTCGGGCGTTTTCTTCACGTTCTCGAGTTCGATGCGCATGTTCGATTCGACATCCTGGAATCTCTTCTCGTATTCCATGGCGCGGGTCTTGAGTTCTGCTTCCAGCCGCATCGCGTTCTCGCGCGCTTCCTCCCGCATGCGGTTGATTTCCTCGAGGTTCGCTTCGCGCTGCAGTTCCGTTTTCACGTCGTTGACATAGCGCTGCGCGCGCCCGACCAGCAGCCCGATGGTGCGGGCGACCTTCGGCAGGCGCTCGGGTCCCACCACCACCAGCGCGACCACGCCGATCAGCAGCAGCTCTGAAAAACTGATGTCGAACATTGGATCAGGATTTCGCCTTTTCCTTCACTTCGCCTTCGATGGTGTTGGCGTTCGAAGCCTGCCCGAGCTTGGCTTGTTCCTCGTCGATGCCGGCCATCCCTTCCTTGAAGCCCTTGACCGCTCCACCCAGATCGCTGCCGATGTTGCGGAGCTTTTTCGTGCCGAAAATGAGCAGCACGACCAGAAGCACGATGAGCCAGTGCCAGATGCTGAATGTACCCATGTTGATTCTCCCTGTGTTAGTTGCGTGCAAGCATCGGCGGAAGCCTGTTCCTGCCGCCCAAAATATGCATGTGAAGATGCATCACTTCCTGTCCGCCGACACGTCCCGTGTTGACGATCGTCCTGAATCCGTCGACAAGCCCTGCCTCCTTCGCGAGAACCGGGGCGAGCACCATCATCCTGCCGAGCACCCTTGCATGTTCCTCCTCCGCATGGGCGAGGGACTCGATGTGGATTTTCGGCACGATCATGAAATGCACTTCGGCCTGGGGATGGATGTCGTGAAAAGCGACGACATCTTCGTCCTCGTAAAGCTTTTTGCTCGGAATTTCGCCGCGAGCGATGCGGCAGAAAATGCAGTTATCCATTTTTCCTCCCGGCCTTTTCCACGTTGCCCGATACGCCTTCCCTTCTTTCCAGCTCGGCCAGCACGTCTTCCGGCCGCAGTCCGTGCCAGGAAAGCATCACCAGGCTATGGAACCAGAGATCGGCGGTTTCCCTGACGATGTGGAGTGTATCACCGTCCTTGGATGCGAGCAGTGTCTCTCCGGCCTCCTCCGCGATCTTTTTCAGGATCGCATCCTGCCCCTTGCCGAAAAGCCTTGCGACATAGGATGCGTCCGGGTCCCCGCCCTTCCTGGAATCGATGGTGTCGGCCAGTCTTTCCAGTATGCTCATGCCGGGGCTCCGTAGATTTCCTCGGGCGCCTTGAGCACAGGATCGGTCACCACCCAGTGGCCGTTCTCCAGCTTCTGGTAGAAGCAGCTCTCCCTTCCGGTATGGCAGGCGATTCCGCCTTCCTGCTCGATTTTCAGCAGGATCACGTCCTCGTCGCAATCGAGGCGCATTTCGACCACATGCTGGACATGTCCGGATTCTTCGCCCTTTCTCCAGAGCTTCTTCCTGGAGCGAGACCAGTACACTGCGACATGATTTTTCGCAGTCAGTTCGAGCGATTCACGGTTCATCCAGGCCACCATCAGCACCCGCCCGGATTTCGCATCCTGGGCGATGGCCGGCACCAGGCCTTCGTTCGACCAGTTGATCTTGTTCAGCCAGTTTTCGTTCAAAGTCTCACCTCGATATTCCGGCGTGCCATGTATTCCTTGGCTTCTTTCACCGTGTATTCGCCATAATGGAATATGCTTGCCGCAAGGACCGCGTCCGCGTGCCCTTCCAGCACCCCCAGCGCAAGATGTTCGAGATTGCCCACGCCGCCGCTTGCAATCAGCGGAATGTCCACTGCATCGGAGACTGCGCGGGTGAGCGCGAGGTCGAACCCGTTTTTCGTGCCGTCCCGGTCCATGCTGGTGAGCAGGATTTCTCCCGCTCCGAACTCTTCCATCTTCACCGCCCATTCGATCGCATCCAGTCCGGTGGGGCGCCTGCCGCCATGGGTGAAGACTTCCCATTTTCCTTCCCCTGTCCTTTTGGCGTCGATCGCGACCACAATGCATTGCGATCCGAAGCGGGAGGAGGATTCGCGCACCAGTTCCGGGTGCGTGACGGCGGAGGTGTTGATGCTGACCTTGTCCGCGCCGGCATTGAGCAGGCGTCTCACGTCGGATACCTCTCGCACGCCTCCTCCGACGGTGAGCGGAATGAACACCTGGGACGCCACGTCCTCGATGATTTTCAGGATCAGGCCGCGCTCGTCGGAGCTTGCGGTGATGTCGAGGAAGGTGATTTCGTCCGCACCCTGATCGTCGTAGCGCCGGGCGATCTCCACGGGATCCCCCGCATCCTGGAGACCGATGAAATTGATTCCCTTGACGACCCGGCCGCCGGTGACGTCGAGGCAGGGTATGATCCTTTTCGCGAGCGCCATCTTATTCGAGGAATTTCGGGGAAAGCTGGTCGGCAAGATCCTGGGCGGCCCGGAAATCCAGCGTGCCTTCGTAGATGGCCCGCCCGGTGATCGCGCCCATGATGCCTTCCGCTTCGACCGAACAGAGTGACTTCACGTCTTCCAGATTGGTGATGCCGCCGCTTGCGATCACGGGAATGGAAAGCTCTCGCGCAAGGTTCACGGTGGCGTCGATGTTGACGCCGGAGAGCATGCCGTCCCGGCCGATGTCGGTGTAGATCACCGCTTCCACGCCGTAATCCTGGAAGCGCTTCGCGAGATCGACCACGTCGTGCCCGGTCACCTTGGACCAGCCGTTCACGGCAACCTTTCCTTCCTTCGCGTCCAGGCCCACCATGATGTGGCCGGGGAAAGCGTTGCAGGCGTCGTGCAGGAATCCCGGCGTCTTCACCGCAGCGGTGCCGATGATGACATAGCTGATGCCGTCGTCGAGATAGCGCTCGATGGTTTCCAGGTCGCGGATTCCGCCGCCCAGTTGCACCGGAATCCTGTCGCCCACCACATCGATGATGGATTTGATCGCATCCTCGTTCTTCGGCTTTCCGGCGAATGCGCCGTTCAGATCGACGAGATGCAGTCGCCTTGCTCCCTGGTCGAGCCAGTGCTTGGCCATGGTGGCTGGATCATCGGAAAAGACGGTGGCGGCATCCATCAGCCCCTGCTTGAGGCGCACGCACTCGCCATCCTTCAAATCGATAGCGGGTATAATCAACATACCTGTGTTTCTCCATTTGATGAACCGTCCCAGCGCGAAAAATTGCCGAGCAGGGCAAGTCCTGCATGATGGCTTTTTTCCGGATGGAATTGTACGGCAAAAATATTTTTCCTCGCCACGGCGGATGCGAATGCGAACGGATAGCGGCTGTACGCTGCGATGATCCGGGGATCTTCAGGCGCGACGTAATAGCTGTGCACGAAATAGAAACGGCTTCCCCGGGCAATTCCTTCCCAGAGGGGATGGGGCATGGCCTGTTCGACTTCGTTCCACCCGATGTGCGGGACCTTGAGTTTTTCTCCCGATTCGCCAAGCATTTTTTCGGCAGGAAAGCGCTTCACGCTGCCCTTCATGATGCCGAGTCCGTGAACGTTTCCTTCCTCGCTGTATTCGAAGAGCATCTGCAATCCGATGCAGATGCCGAGAAAGGGTTTTTCGCTGGCAGCTTCGATGACCGCTTCCTTGAGGCCCCTGATTTCCAGTTCCCGCATGCAGTCCGGCATCGCGCCCTGTCCGGGGAAAACCACATGGGCGGCTTCGCGGATTTGCGCCGGGTCGGAGGTGATCACCACCTTCCTGTCAGGGGAGACATGCTCCATGGCCTTGGAAACCGACCGGAGGTTGCCCATGCCGTAATCGATGATGGCGATCATTTCAGAGGCTGCCCTTGGTTGACGGGATGCCGCCCTGGAGGCGGGGATCCATTTCGCAGGCGGCGCGCAGCGCACGCCCGAATGCCTTGAACAGGGTTTCGACCTGGTGATGCGCGTTGTTTCCCTTCAGCACGTCGAGATGCAGCGTGACATTCGCATGGTTGACGAATCCACGGAAGAATTCGTGCACCAGTTCGGTGTCGAATTCGCCGATCATGCTCCTCGTGAAATCCGCTTCCATTTCCAGTCCCGGGCGTCCAGAGAGGTCGACCACCACCCTGGAGAGCGCCTCGTCGAGGGGCACATAGGCGTGCCCGTATCTGCGGATGCCGCGCTTTTCCCCGATCGCCTCGCGAAATGCCTGTCCGAGGGCGATGCCGACATCCTCCACGGTGTGATGCCCGTCGATGTGAAGATCCCCCTTGGCCTCGATGGACAGGTCGATCATGCCATGTCTTGCGATCTGGTCCAGCATGTGGTCGAAAAATCCGATTCCTGTCGAAATCACCGATTTCCCGCTGCCATCCAGATTGATCCTGACGCTGATGTTGGTTTCCAGCGTGTTTCTTTTGACTTCCGATTCCCGCATGATGTTCCTTATTCGAACCTGAAAGCGGCCGATCTGGCATGGGCCTGGAGCCCTTCGCCGTAAGCGAGGGTTTGCGCAATCTTCCCGAGATGGGCCGCGCCCTGTTTCGACACCATGATCAGGCTGCTGCGCTTCTGGAAGTCGTAGACGCCGAGCGGGGATGAAAACCGCGCCGTCCTCGAGGTCGGCAGAACATGATTGGGACCTGCGCAATAATCGCCGAGCGACTCGGAAGTGTAGCGACCCATGAAGATCGCGCCCGCATGGCGGATCCGGCCGAGCACTTCTTCCGGATTCTCGATCGAGAGCTCGAGGTGCTCGGGGGCGATGCGGTTTGCGATCTCGCACGCCTGTTCCAGGCTCTCCACCCGGATGAGCGCCCCGCGCGCGGAAAGGGAAGCGGAAATCACCTCCTTCCTGGGCATTTCCGGAAGCATTCTCTTCATGCTTTCCTCGACCGCATCGAGAAAATTTTCGTCCGGGCAGAGCAGGATCGACTGGGCGATTTCGTCGTGTTCTGCCTGGGAGAAGAGATCCATCGCCACCCAGTCAGGGTTCGACTTTCCATCCGAGATCACCAGGATTTCGGAGGGGCCGGCGATCATGTCGATTCCGACCGTGCCGAACACGCGGCGCTTGGCTTCGGCCACATAGGCGTTGCCGGGTCCGACGATCTTGTCGACCTGCGGAACGGTCCGGGTGCCGTAGGCGAGGGCTGCCACCGCCTGGGCGCCGCCCACCGTGAAAACCCGGTCCACTCCGCATATGTACGCTGCGGCGAGCACCAGTTCGTTCCGCTCCCCTCCGGGGGTGGGCACCACCATGACGAGTTCGGAAACCCCCGCCACCTTGGCGGGGATCGCATTCATCAGCACGGAGGAAGGATAGGCCGCTTTTCCGCCCGGGACATACAGCCCGACCCGGTCGAGCGGGGTGATCTGCTGGCCGAGCATGGTGCCGTCTTCCTCGACATGGCGCCAGGAGTGCTGCACCTGCTTCTCGTGATAGGTGCGGATCCTGTTCGCTGCGGCTTCGAGCGCAGCCCGCTGTTCGGCAGGCAGGCTTTCGAGCGCATCGAGAAGCTTCTCGCAGGGGAGTTCCAGTTCGCCGATCGAGGAAGCCTTCATCCTGTCGAAGCGGTTGGTGTAGTCGATGAGCGCGTCATCCCCTCTCGATTTCACGTCGAGAAGGATGCTCGATACGGTCTCCTCGATCCTGGGATCTCGTGCGCTCTCGTAGGCGAGCAGGGTTGCGAGACCCGAATCGAATCCGGGATCCTTGGTGTCTAGGCGGGAAATGGTGAACATGATTCGATTTTACACGAAATTCAGGCGCAGACAGCCTTTGCGAATGCATCGATGATCGGCTGGATCGATTCTCGCTTGAGTTTAAGGGCTGCCTGGTTGACGACGAGGCGCGAGGAGATCTTCATGATTTCCTCGACCGCAACCAGATGGTTCGCGCGCAGGGTGTTGCCGCTGCTCACCAGATCGACGATGGCATCCGATAGTCCGACCAGCGGCGCGAGTTCCATCGATCCGTAAAGTTTGATGAGATCGACATGAACGCCCTTCGATGCGAAGTGCTCGCGGGCGATGCGGAGGTATTTGGTCGCCACCTTGAGCCTTGCGCCGCTCCTCACCGCGTTTCCATAATCGAATCCTTCGCGGGTCGCGACCATCATCCTGCATTTTGCGATGTCGAGGTCGAGCGGCTGATAAAGCCCGGTTCCGCCGTGCTCGATCAGCACATCCCGTCCCGCTATGCCGATGTCCGCCGCGCCGTATTGCACATAGGTCGGCACGTCGGAGGCGCGAACGATGATGATGCGGACGTTTTCGCGGTTGGTGGGAAGGATGAGTTTCCGGGAGGATTCCGGATTCTCGAGGCAGGTGATGCCGGCCGCATCCAGCAGCGGCGCGGTCTCGTCGAAAATTCTGCCCTTGGATAAAGCCAGCGTAATCAATCGATTCTCCTGATCTTCGCGCCCAGTTGGGCGAGCTTTTCCTCGATGCATTCGTAGCCCCTGTCGATATGGTAGATCCTTTCGATGACGGTCTCCCCCTTTGCGATGAGGCCCGCCACCACCAGGCTTGCGGAAGCCCTGAGGTCGGTCGCCATCACGGTGGCTCCGCCAAGATGCTCTCGCCCCCGCACGATCGCAGTGTTTCCTTCCACCTCGATGCTTGCCCCCATCCTGCAAAGCTCCTGGGCGTGCATGAACCGGTTCTCGAAAATGGTTTCGGTGACGACCGCGCTGCCTTCGGCGATGGCGTTGAGCACCATGAACTGCGCCTGCATGTCGGTGGGAAAGGCGGGATAGGGGGCGGTCCGGACATTGACAGACCTGGGCCTTCCCTTCATTTCCAGGGTGATGCCGCCTGCGTCGATTTCCACATGGGCGCCGGCTTCTCCCAGCTTGTCGAGAACGGAGTCGAGCAGATCGCTGCGTGCGCCGCAAAGCCTCACCTTTCCGCGGCTCGCCGCACCTGCGACGAGGAAGGTGCCGGTTTCGATCCGGTCCGGCATCACCCGGTAGCATGTGCCGGAGAGGCGTTCCACTCCTTCGATGGTGATGGTGTCGGTGCCTGCGCCGGAGATTTTTGCGCCCATCGAGATGAGGCATTGTGCGAGATCGACCACTTCCGGTTCGCGCGCGGCGTTCTCGATCACGGTGGTGCCTTGCGCGAGGGTCGCCGCCATCATCAGATTCTCGGTTCCGGTGACCGAAACCAGATCCATGAAGATTCTCGCGCCGTGCAGCCTTGCCGCCCTGGCGCGGATGTAGCCGTTCTCCACCTCGATTTCAGCGCCCATCGCCTGCAGTCCCTTGATGTGCAGGTCGACCGGCCGCAATCCGATGGCGCATCCTCCGGGAAGGGAAACCGTGGCCTCCCCGGTTCTCGCCAGAAGCGGGCCGAGCACCAGGATCGATGCGCGCATGGTCTTCACGAGTTCATACGACGCGACCGGGTTGGTGATGGACGCTCCGGAAAGCTCGACCCTCGCAGGGGATTCCAGCGTGACTTCCACCCCCATCTGGGCGAGCAGCCCGATCATGGTGGTGACGTCCTTCAGATGCGGGACGTTTTCGACGACGAGGGGTTCAGGGCAAAGGAGCGTTGCGCAGAGAATGGGAAGCGCTGCGTTCTTCGCCCCCGAGATCCTGATTTCGCCCTTGAGCGGTGCGCCGCCTTCGATGAGGAGTTTCTGCATTATCTAATTTTTTCCCATTGTTCCGGGGTGTAGGTCTTCATGGAAAGCGCATGGATCTCCTCGCGCATCCTGTCTCCCAGTGCCGCATAGACGAGCTTGTGGCGCTGGATCGGCGTCTTGCCTTCGAATGCACGGCTCACGACGATTGCCTCGAAATGCTGTCCGTCTCCCTCCACCTGGAGGGACTCGCAGGATAGACCTTCCGAGATGTAATTCCTGATTTGTTCGGGGGTAACCATTTCTTCCTCTTTCAGTTGCGCAGCTTGTAACCCGATTTTAACAGTCCGAGGGAGAGGAAGGATACCACAGCGAGGCAAATCGATACGACGAAGAGGCCTTTGGCCGGATCGGATTCCGATACCCCGAAAAGTCCGTAGCGGAATCCATCCATCAGATAGAAAAATGGATTGAGTTTCGAAACCTCCTTCCAGAAAGGCGGGAGCGAATCGATCGAGTAGAAAACCCCGGACAGGAAGGTCATCGGCAGCACGATGAAATTCTGGAAACTCGCAAGCTGGTCGAATTTTTCCGCCCACATGCCGGCCACGATGCCCATTGCGCCCATGATGACGCATCCGCAAAGCGAAAATGCGAATGCCCAGAGCGGGTGGACGATCGGGATCGATACCGCCCAGAAAGTGAGCAGGAAGATGCCGAAACCGACCAGGGTGCCGCGGATGGCGGAGGCGGCGACATAGGCGAGGAACATTTCCCGGTAGGAAACCGGGGAGAGCAGCAGGAAGATGATGTTTCCGGTGATCTTCGACTGGATGAGGCTGGAAGAGCTGTTGGCGAAGGCATTCTGCAACAGCGCCATCATGGCGAGCCCCGATACCAGGAACGGAAGGTACCCCACTCCCTTGAACACTTCGACATGCTTACCCAGCACGCTGGAAAAAACCAGGAGATAGAGCAGGGTGCTGATGAGCGGTGCGAGCAGGGTCTGGAATCCCACTTTCCAGAAGCGCACCACTTCCTTGTAGAAAAGACTGTAGAAACCCCTCATTTCAGTGGCGCTCCATGATCCTGACGAAGGCGGACTCGAGATCGGGCTGGGGAAGGCTCATGTCCAGAAGCCGGATGTTGTTCTTTTCCAGTTCGGTGAGGATGTGGGCCAGGTCGGCATATTCATGAAGCCGCAGCACATGGCGGCCCGCTTCCTGATGGGTGCGCAGCGGCAGCAGGGAAGGGGGCAGCCCGTCCGGAGCAATCTGCAGGTGAACCGTTCTCGTCGCGCAGCTTCTCAGCAGGTTCGCCGTGGTGTCGAGCGCCACGATTCTGCCCGCCTTCAGCATGGCGATGCGGCTGCAAAGCGTCTCCGCTTCTTCGAGGTAATGGGTGGTGAGCACGATGGTATGGCCCGATTCGTTCAGCGAGCGGATGAATTCCCAGAGCGTCTGGCGCAGTTCCACGTCCACGCCGGCGGTTGGCTCGTCGAGAATGATGACGGGCGGCTTGTGCACCAGCGCCTGGGCGACCAGCACGCGCCGCTTCATGCCGCCGGAGAGGGCGCGCATGTTGGTGTTCGCCTTGGAGGAAAGGCCGAGTCTCTCGAGGATCTCGTCGATCCAGGCGGCGTTGTCCTTGATGCCGAAATAGCCGGACTGGATTTGCAGCGTTTCGCGAACCGAAAAGAAGGGATCGAAAACCAGCTCCTGGGGAACCACGCCGACCGCTCGCCTGGATTTCCTGTATTCCCTGGTGACATCGTGCCCCATGATCGAGAGGCTTCCCGCATCGGGTCTCGCGAGGCCTGAGAGCAGATTGATGAGGGTGGTCTTTCCCGCGCCGTTCGGGCCAAGAAGGGCGAAGAATTCTCCCCGGCCGATCTCGAGATCGACCGAATCGACTGCGCAAAGATCGCCGTAGCGCTTCGTTGCGCCGCGGATGGAGATCGCCGGGTTCATTGCCCTGCGAATACCGGATTCAGGCCGTACAGCCCGATGAGGCTCTCAAGTTCGCGGGGAATGTTGACGAAGGAGAGTCGCCTGTCAGACCGGTTCGATGCGCGCATCCATTCGAGGAACATGGCGATCGCAGTGGAATCCGCATTCTCCATTTGGCCCAGATCGACGACGGAGGCACCGCTTTCGATCTGGGCGAGACCTGCCCGGAGTTCCTTGCGGATTTCGTCGACGGTGACCGATCCCTTCACCAGGATGCGTTCCCCTTCGCGAAGAATCATTTGTCACCCTTGGTGTCGAACTTCCTGTTCTTGTCGGTCAGCATCCTGATGAGGCCGTCGATGCCGGAATTGCTGATTTCGGTCTGGAAGGTGCTTCGATAATTGGTGACGAGGCTGATTCCTTCCACGGAAACGTCGAAGATCATCCAGCCGTTCGCG
>JAJZTT010000095.1 GCA_021848705.1 Pseudomonadota bacterium | reverse complement strand
TCCTGGTTGCCGGATGCGATCTCCCCTGACGCGGTGCGGATCATTTCGACAGAATCCTTGATTTCCCCGACGAGCCTCTTCAGGTTTTCGACCGTGGCATTCACGCCTTCCCGGGTCTCTCCGAATAGGCCCGGATAGTCACGCTCTATGGTCTGGGTGAGATCCCCGCCGGCGAGCGCCTTCGAAACACGCATCACGTCCTTCAACCCTTCTTCGGTCACGTCGGACAACTGGTTGAGAAGCTCTGCCAGTGCCTTCGTGTATCCTTGCCGATTCTTCATTTCCATGCGAACGCTGAAGTCGCCCTGGCCTGCCGAGAGCGCGACGAACTGAATGTCGTCGACGATCCCGCGAAGCGCATCCACCGTCCCGTTCACCCCGTCCTTCGTCCGCCCGAAAAGGCCAGGATAATCCTTCACGATCCTTTGTGAAAGATCCCCTGAAGCCAGCGCCTGCGCGACGCGCGTCACGTCGCTCAGCCCTGCCTCGGTGACTTCCGAAAGGCGGTTGAGCAGTTCGGAAAGGTCCTTCATGTAGCCTTCCTTGCCGGAAATATTCATCTTGACTCCGAAATCCCCCCGGATCGCAGCCGCCTCGACGATGGTCCTGATCTCGGAGACGATTCCATTCAGCGACTGCTGCATCTTCTGCATCGCAACGAGCAATTGCGCAGTCTCGTCCGTACCGACGACTTCGATTCTGGAGGTAAGATCCCCATGGGCGATCTGGTTCGCGACCTCGACCGCCCTGGAAAGGGGACGGGTGAGGCTTCTCGTGATCAGGAAAGCAACTGTGACGCCGAAAACCAGCCCGCCCGCGATCAGGAAAATGATGACGGTCCTGCTCTCCCCGTACAGCCGGTTCGTGGATTCGGAAGATTTCGCAGCAGCCTCTTCCTTGAATTTGGTAAGTTCCGTGAGCATATCGTCGACTGCGTCGTTCTGAACGCTTTGTATTTTATGTACGGCGCGGAATTCCTCGCTCAATGCGGATGGATCTTCCTTCGGAACCATCGCCAGCAATTTTTCAGTCGAAGCATTCCATTCGTCGAGCTTGCCGTTCAGATCGCCAAGAAGTTTTTTTCCGCGTTCGGTGTAAAAAAGAGCTCCTCCCTTGTCCAGATTGGCGTGAACCTTGGCCATGTCCTCGCGGGCGAGCTTCAGATATTTTTTCTTGGCATCCTGGTCGACGGAAAGGAGCGCATTTCGCCAGTCTCTCGAAACATAGATGAGATCGATGTTGGCTTCCTTGACACGGGAGATCGCCATCAGATCCTTGGAATAAAGCTTCCCTGCCTCCCGATCCAGTTCTCCGAGATCGACCATCGCCATGATGCCGATTCCGATGACGACGAGACAGACCAGCAGGAAGCCGGACATCAGTTTGGTTCCCACCTTGATGTTTGCAAGGCCCATCCATTTTTCCCCTTTTCATGCGCATCTGATTCATTTTATAGGCCATGGATCATGCATCGTCACTTTCGGAAGGATGAATATGCCGGATCGGGCGTATAATTGCGCCAGTTCAAATCGGGAAAGCATATGAAAGAACACCTCGAACTCCCCCCGATGATGGGTGCCAGGGGCGAAATCGCCCTGCCCGGATCGAAGAGCATCTCGAACCGCGTACTGCTTCTTGCGGCCCTCTCGGAAGGAAAGACAGAAATCCGCGACCTGCTGGACTCGGACGACACGGAGAGAATGCTGGACGCGCTCAGGATCCTGGGCGTAAAAATCGAATTCATCGAAAAAAATGCATGCATCGTCGAAGGCATTTCCGGAGATTTTCCGGAGAAGCAGGCCGAACTCTTCCTCGGCAACGCGGGAACCGCCTTCCGGCCACTCACCGCCGCACTCGCCTTCTCGGGCGGACATTATGTCCTTTCGGGCGTGCAAAGGATGCACGAGCGCCCCATCGGAGATCTGGTGGAGGCACTGAGACAAGCCGGCGCCGAAATATCCTATCGGGGCAACGAAGGTTATCCACCTCTTGAAATCTTCCCAGCAAAAACCGGAACTTCGGATTCGATTTCGGTGAAGGGAAACGTCTCCAGCCAGTTCCTCACCGGCCTGCTCATGGCGCTGCCGCTGCTCGGAAGGAACATGGAAGTGATGGTGGAAGGGGAACTCATCTCCAAACCCTACATCGGGATCACGCTTTCCATGATGGAACGCTTCGGAGTGAAGGTGGGGAGGGAGGGCTGGGAGAAGTTCTTCATTTCTGCAGATTCGCGCTACAGCAGCCCCGGAATCATCCATGTAGAGGGAGATGCATCCTCCGCCTCCTATTTCCTCGCAGCAGGCGCGATCGGCGGCGGTCCGGTCAGGGTGTATGGAGTCGGAAAATCCAGCATCCAGGGGGACGCGAAATTCCCGGAATACCTGGAAAGGATGGGGGCAAAAATCGAAATGGGCGAGAACTGGATCGAAGCATCCGCCCCGGAAGGCGGGCTCGATGCGATCGACATCGACTGCAACGAAATCCCGGATGCAGCCATGACGCTCGCGGTCGCCGCCCTGTTCGCAAAGGGAAAAACCACGCTCAGGAACATCGCGAGCTGGCGCGTCAAGGAAACCGACCGGATCGCAGCAATGGCCAAGGAGCTATCGAAATTCGGCGCGATCGTCGAGGAAGGGGAAGACTTCATCGCAGTCACCCCTCCCTCTTCCCCCATTTCCCTTCACGGCTCGATCGACACCTACGACGACCACAGGATGGCGATGTGCTTCTCCCTCGCTTCCTTCGGAACCCGCATCAGAATCAACGACCCTTCCTGCGTCGCAAAGACCTTCCCCGAATACTTCGAAAGATTTCTCGAAGTCGCGAAACCGGTTCCGGTGATCTCGATCGACGGACCTTCCGCGTCCGGGAAGGGAACGGTCGCAGCCATCGTAGCGCAAAGGCTGAACTATAATTATCTGGATAGCGGCGCGCTCTACCGGATCACGGCACTCGCGGCGATGAAGGCGGGCATTTCGCTCGAGGATGGAACCTCCATCGCGGACCTGATGTCGAAAGCTCCTGTGCGTTTCGAGGGCGGGAAGATCTTCCTGGAAACCGCGGACATCACCGAAGAAATCAGGAGCGAAGCATGTTCCTCAGGTGCATCGAAAGTCGCGGCGCTCCCTGAAGTGAGACAGGCGCTTCTCGATAGCCAGAAACGCTTCCGGAAATCGCCCGGACTGGTTGCAGACGGACGGGACATGGGCTCCACCGTTTTCCCGGATTCGCAGCTCAAGATCTATCTCACCGCAAGCGCGGAAGAACGCGCGATGAGGCGTTATAAACAGTTGATTGCGAAGGGAGAGGATGTTAGAATCGACGTTCTTTTGCAGGACATTCGGGCTCGCGACGAGCGCGACAGCAAACGAAGCGCGGCTCCCCTGCAAAAATGCGATGACGCGACATTGATCGACACCACGGAAATGGGCATAGAAGAAGCCGTATCCCGCGTACTCGAACTCTATCGCAAGGCAAGCTCCGGGAAAACCTCCCGGTTCGATCAACCAACCCCCGATCTTCGGGATATTTAGGTATTTTTAAAGATGACCTCTGTCTCTCCGGTTTCCGAAACCAAAGAAAATTTCGCCTCCCTTTTCGAGGAAAGCCTCGGCCGCATGGAAATGCGCGCCGGTGAAGTGATCACCGCCGAAGTCGTTCGCGTCGACTACAACGTCGTCGTCGTCAATGCCGGACTGAAATCCGAAAGCTTCATCCCCGTAGAGGAATTCCGCAACGAAAAGGGCGAAATCGAAGTCAAGCCCGGCGATTTCGTCTCCGTGGCGATCGAATCGCTCGAAGACGGCTACGGCGAAACCCGCCTCTCCCGCGACAAGGCAAAGCGCCTCGCCGCCTGGCAGGAGCTCGAGGAAGCCCTCGAAAATGGAAAGGTCGTGTCCGGCCTCGTCACCGGCAAGGTCAAGGGCGGTCTCACCGTCATGATCAACGGCATTCGCGCCTTCCTTCCCGGCTCGCTCGTCGACACCCGCCCCATCAAGGACACCACCCCCTTCGAAGGCAAGGATCTGGAATTCAAGGTCATCAAGCTCGACCGCAAGCGCAACAACATCGTGGTCTCCCGCCGCGCGGTCATGGAAGCGACCCTGGGCGCCGATCGCCAGGCGCTGCTCGAATCGCTGCATGAAGGCGCGCTCGTCAAGGGCATCGTCAAGAACATCACCGACTACGGCGCATTCGTCGACCTGGGCGGAATCGACGGCCTGCTGCACATCACCGACCTCGCATGGCGCAGGGTCAAGCATCCTTCCGAAGTGCTCGCAGTGGGCGACGAAGTGGAAGCCAAGATCCTCAAGTTCGACAAGGAGAAGAACCGCGTCTCCCTGGGCCTCAAGCAGCTCGGAGACGATCCCTGGGTCGGCCTCTCCCGCCGCTATCCGACGGGCACCCGTCTGTTCGGCAAGGTGAGCAACCTCACCGACTACGGCGCGTTCGTCGAAATCGAACCCGGCATCGAAGGCCTGGTGCATGTCTCCGAAATGGACTGGACCAACAAGAACGTCCATCCCACCAAGGTCGTCCAGCTCGGCGACGAAGTGGAAGTGATGATCCTCGAAATCGACGAAGACCGCCGCAGGATCTCGCTCGGCATGAAGCAGTGCATGCCCAATCCCTGGGACGAGTTCCAGATGAACCACCAGAAGGGCGACCGCGTTCGCGGCCAGATCAAGTCGATCACCGACTTCGGCGTGTTCATCGGCCTCTCCGGTGGAATCGACGGACTGGTGCACCTTTCCGACCTTTCCTGGACCCAGCCCGGCGAGGAAGCCGTCCGCAACTACAAGAAGGGCGATGAACTCGAAGCCATCGTGCTGTCCATCGACATCGAGCGCGAGCGCATCTCGCTTGGCGTGAAGCAGGCGGAAGGAGATCCCTTCAACGCATTCGTCTCGACCAACGACAAGAACAGCATCGTTTCCGGCACGGTCAAGGCGATCGACGCCAAGGGCGCCGTGATCGAGCTCGGCAGCGACATCACCGGCTATCTGCGCGCTTCCGAAGTCGCCCGCGACCGCGTGGACGACATCCGCAACCACCTGAAGGAAGGAGACAAGGTGGAGGCGGTGATCGTGAACATCGACCGCAAGAACCGCAGCATCAACCTTTCGATCAAGGCCAAGGAACAGATCGAGGAATCCGCTGCGATGCAGAAAATTTCGAGCGAAAGTTCGGCCAATGCAGGAACGACCAATCTCGGCGCCCTGCTGAAAGCCAAGCTCGAAGTCAAGAAAAACGAACAATAAGGATTTGCCATGACGAAGTCCGATTTGATCAACAGGCTCGCCGAAAAACATCCGCAACTGGTCCTGAAGGATGCAGAAGTGGCCGTCAAGATGGTTCTGGACGTGATGACGGCAAGCCTTGCGGAAGGTCAGCGGATCGAAATCAGGGGGTTCGGGAGCTTCAGCCTGAACCATCGCCCGGCCAGGTTGGGGCGAAACCCGAAGTCCGGCGAAAAGGTCATGGTACCCGCAAAATACGTACCTCACTTCAAGGCAGGCAAGGAGCTGAGGGAGCGGGTCGACGCAAATAAATAGTTTCGCGACCATCCTTTACGTTAAAATAGGCGGCATATCGGAAGATATGCCGCTTTTTTAATTTCAGGCCGAACATGCGCTACCTGATCTGGATTGCTAGACTGTCGCTTTTCCTGCTGCTTTTCGGCTTCGCGCTGAAAAACACCGGTCATGTCGTGCTGCATTACTATCTGGGATATGAATGGAATGCGCCGCTGGCCCTCATCCTGCTCGCATTCTTCGCGCTCGGCATGGCGATCGGCCTGATGGCGAGCTTTGCCACCATCTTCAGGCAAAGGCGCGAAATCGCCCAAATCAGGAAAGAGAAGAGCGGGAAATAACATGGAAATCCAGTTGTGGTGGCTGCTCGCCCTGCCCGCCTTTTTCGGGCTGGGCTGGGTCGCGGCAAGAATCGATCTCAAGCATCTTCTGAGTGAATCCCGAGCGCTCCCGAAATCCTATTTCAAGGGGCTCAATTTCCTGATGAACGAGCAGCCGGACAAGGCCATCGAAGCCTTCGTGGACGTCATCAAGGTCGAACCTCAGACTGTGGAACTGCACTTCGCATTGGGCAGTCTGTTCAGGAGACGGGGAGAAGTCACCCGGGCGATCCGCATGCACCAGTCGCTCCTGGAGCGGAACGATCTGGAAGAGGATCAGAAACTCTACACTCTTTACGAGATCGCACAGGATTACCTCAAGGCGGGGCTTCTGGACCGAGCCGAAGAATCCTTCGTCAAGCTGGAAGGAACCCAGTATGCGGAGCCATCCCTGAAATTCCTCCTGGAAATCTACCAGCAGGAAAAGGACTGGCTGAAGGCAGTCGATACGGCAAGGCAACTTGCCAGACTCTCCGGCCAGTCCTACCAGAAGGAAATCGCGAATTTCTACTGCGAGCTCGCCTCCCAGGAAATCATGAACTCGCGGATCATGGATGCAAGGATCCATCTGGAAGATGCGCTCACCGTGCACAGACGCTGCGTTCGCTCCAACGTCCTGCTCGGAGATCTGGAAGCCGGTCAGGGAAATTTCGAGGATGCGATCAGTGCATGGAAGAGGATAGAATCGCAAAGCCCGGAGCATCTTGCGATCGTCGCCGAAAAAATGCTGAACGCATACATGAGGCTGGACAAGCTGGAAGAGGGACAGAGACTGCTCAAAGGTTATCTGGAAAACTATCCATCGATCGAAATCCTCAACGTCCTCTTCGATGCGGAACTGAGATCGCAGGGCGTGGAATCCGCCTATCACCTGGTCCGGTACGAGCTGAGGAAACATCCCTCGCTCATCGGGCTCGACCGGCTGCTCGAGGCGCAACTCATGGAGGCGCCCATCGAACGCAAAAGGGATCTCGAACTCATCAAGAACCTCGTGCACCAGCAGGCCGCGTCCCTTTCTCAATACCGCTGCGAAACCTGCGGATTCAACGCGAAGCAGTATTACTGGCACTGCCCGGCCTGCGGAGGCTGGGAAACCTATCCCCCAAGACAGACCGAAGAACGGGAAAAATGAATTCACCCATCATCATCGCGCTCGATTTCCCGAAAGGAAGCGATGCGCTGGATTTCGCAAAAACCCTCGACCCTTCCCTTTGCAGGCTGAAGGTCGGCAAGGAACTCTTCACACAGGCAGGCCCCGATCTGGTCGAATCCCTGATGAAGCTGGGATTCGAGATTTTTCTCGACCTCAAATTCCACGACATTCCCAACACCGCGGCAGCCGCCTGCAGGGCTGCGGCAGGCCTCGGCGTTTGGATGGTGAACGTGCATGCGATGGGGGGATCCTCCATGATGCGCGCGGCGAGGGAAGCAGTCGGATCCTCCTGCAAACTGATCGCGGTCACGGTGCTCACCAGCATGGGACGCGAAGACCTCGCGGAAATCGGAATCGACTGCGAACCGATTGCTCAGGTGAGCAGACTTGCAGCGCTGGCAAAATCGTCAGGCCTCGACGGAGTGGTCTGCTCGGCCCAGGAAGCTTCGATGCTGAGACAGCAGTTCGGCAAGGAATTCTGCCTCGTCACTCCCGGAATCCGCCCCGCAGGTTCTTCCATGGGGGACCAGAAGAGGATCATGACCCCGAAACAGGCGATCGAAGCGGGATCGGATTACCTCGTGATCGGCAGGCCGATCCGGGAGGCGGCGGACAGGAATGCCGCACTCGAATCCATCCTGACGGAGATCGCAGCGAAATGAAATTGCCGGACTTCAGCGGGATCAGGCTGCTCGTCGTGGGTGACGTGATGCTGGACCGTTACTGGTTCGGCGAAGTGGAAAGAATCTCCCCGGAAGCCCCGGTCCCGGTCATCAAGGTGAACAAGGTCGAAGACCGCGCGGGGGGCGCTGCGAATGTCGCCAGGAACATCGCAGCCCTCGGCGCGAAAGTCAGCCTGCTTTCGGTGACAGGACGCGACGAAGCCGGAGAAAGCCTGGAAAGACTCGTGAAAAATGACGGCATCCACGCCATGCTGCACCGCGATTCGAGCATTTCCACCACCATCAAACTGCGTGCAGTCGCCCGCCATCAGCAGCTTTTGCGCATCGATTTCGAGACCCCGCCGAGCTTCGAAATCCTGAATGCGGCGATGGAGGACTTTGCTTCCGAAATTGGAAAGGCGGATGTCGTCATCCTTTCCGATTACGGGAAAGGAGGGCTCGGGCACATCGAAAAGATGATAGGGATGGCGAAGGAAGCAAAAAAACCCGTCCTGGTCGATCCCAAGGGAGAAGACTACAAAAGGTATCGCGGGGCGACCGTCATCACCCCCAACCGCAGCGAATTCAGGCAGGTTGCGGGAAGCTGGAAGAGCGAAGCGGAGCTCGAAGAAAAAGCGCAGAAACTGAGACAGGAACTGGAAATCGATGCCCTCCTCGTCACCCGGAGCGAGGAGGGAATGAGCCTGTACCGCGAAGGCGCCGTTCTTCACGAAGGGGTTCGCGCCAAGGAAGTGTTTGACGTGAGCGGCGCAGGAGACACCGTGATCGCCACTTTCGGCACCATGCTCGCCACAGGATCCTCCTTCGAGGAAGCCATGATCACCGCGAACCATGCAGCCGGGATCGTGGTCGGCAAGCTCGGCACTGCGGTCGTGACCCGCGCCGAACTGGAAAATCTGGATCAGGAGAAATAAATGACCATTATCGTTACAGGTGCAGCGGGTTTTATCGGATCGAATCTTGTGAAGGGACTCAACGATCGCGGCATCACCGACATCATCGCGGTAGACAACCTGAAAAATCAGGCCAAATTCAAAAATCTGATCGATTGCGAAATCGCCGACTATTTCGACAAGAGTGAATTCATCGAAATGATCGAATCCGCCAACTTCAAGAGTGGGGCGACCGCGATCCTGCACCAGGGCGCCTGTTCCGACACCATGGAAACGGACGGCCGCTACATGATGGAAAACAATTACCGCTACTCCCTGACGCTGCTCGACTATTGTCAGCGCCAGGGAATCCCCTTCATTTACGCTTCCTCCGCATCGGTCTACGGAAGCGGAGAGGTATTCCAGGAATCGCGCGAATTCGAGGGACCGCTCAATGTCTACGGATACTCGAAATTCCTGTTCGATCAGATCGTGCGAAAGCGCATGGCGAAAAAAAGCGCACAGATCGCAGGTTTCCGCTATTTCAACGTGTACGGCCCCCGCGAAACCCATAAGGGAAGGATGGCCTCTGTGGCCTTCCATTTCTTCAACCAGTTCAGGGAAAAAGGCGGGGTGAAGCTTTTCGAGGGAAGCGCGGGGTACGGAAACGGCGAGCAGCGCCGCGACTTCGTTTCAGTCGAGGACGTAGTCAAAGTGAACCTTCACTTTCTGGACCATCCTGAAGTTTCCGGAATCTACAATGTGGGGACCGGTGCCTCCGAGCCCTTCAACAACGTGGCGGTCGCGACCATCAATGCCTGCCTGAAGGAGGAAGGAAGGGCACCTCTCTCCCTGCCGGAAATGAAGGAAAATGGCATGATCCAGTACATCCCCTTCCCCGAAGGACTGAAAAGACAGTACCAGAGCTTCACGGAAGCGGAGATCGGCTCACTGAGACGCGCAGGCTATGCCGCCCCATTCTACAGTGTCGAGGAAGGTGTCTCTCGCTATGTCGGCCACCTGCTGCGGAGTTGCTGATACCGTTGCGGGCCCGGAGGGGCATTGCTGAATGCGCAGCCCTTCGGCGCATGGATACAAATTTGTTGCCAACTTCGCCCATATGGCTCATAATGTCTTCCAGCGATTTTCAAGCTGTGTCTCTGTTGTCTGGTTCAGTGCCCGCATACGGTATCTATAGTCCATCACCATGCCGTCTTGACCTTCGCCCTGATGGGGCTAGTCCTCTTTATACTTTCTTTTTGGAGATTCAAGATATGGCAACAGGTACTGTAAAGTGGTTCAACGATTCCAAGGGCTTCGGCTTCATCACCCCTGAAAACGGCGGCGATGATCTTTTCGCCCATTTTTCCGCAATCCAGGGCACGGGTTTCAAGACCCTGGTCGAAGGCCAGCGCGTCACCTTCGACGTCACCACCGGCCCCAAGGGACAGCAAGCGTCGAACATTCGCGCTGCAAACTGATCGTTCCTGCATCTGGAGCGTCGATCCGGATTTCGGACCGACCCCTACCGAAAAGCCCGGCTCATCCCGGGCTTTTTTGCGAAGGTACGGTGGAAAGACTCGAATTGAATTGCGTGGTGCTGAAAACCGGAGCGAAGCCACCGCCTTCCGTCCTGAAATTGGTGGTCTGTCCCTGATAAAGGCGGGCAGCCAGCAACTGGACCTTGCCAAGGTAGGCGAAATTCCGGTAATCGCATTTCAGGGTGACCGGCTTTCCCGAAAGGATCGCCCCGACTTCGACCGGAGGAACAT
>JAJZTT010000094.1 GCA_021848705.1 Pseudomonadota bacterium | reverse complement strand
GTGAGCGTCCCGACATAGGTCCCCGCATTGGCATTCGCGGCCGTGCCGCTCGATACCGTCGCCTGGGTGGTGAGGCTGCTTGCAGATTCGCCGTTCACGAAGCCGCTGTAGGAAGCCGTGAGCGCAGGCATCGTACCGCCGTAGGTCATGCTCTGGTTGTTCGCCGTGACGGTGAGATTCGCCTTGTTGATGGTCAGGTTGCCGGCAACATAGTTGATGATGTAGCCCTGCTGACTGGAGTACATGGCGGAATTGAGCGAATAGGTGCCGACATTCTTCCCGCTGTTATCTCCACCGGCAAAGGTGAAGCTGGAGGTATTGAATAAAACGGAACTGTTCAGGGTTCCGGCATATCCGCTGTAGGAAATCCCGGCGCTGCCGCCATATACCAGTCCGTTGTAAGTTTGGGTCGCCGAATTGGCCGTCACGGTCAGATTGCTCATGAACGACCGCAACATCGGATCGGTGTGCGCGTCATACATCACCCAGGTATTGGCGACATCCCAGGCTGGATTGACATTGCCGTTGGCTGCCGTGGCTGAGGTGTAATTGGCCTGGGTTTGCATCTGAGAAGTGCTCATGCCCGTCGCACCGTTCTGCGCCGCGCCGACACCGCCGATCCCCACAAGCATGCCGCTCGCGGTCGTGTCCCAGAAACTGTTGCTGACGCTGCCGGAATTGCTTCCCAATAGCCCGCCGACTCTGGTGCCGGCGCTGACCACTTTGCCCGCAGCATAACTGTTGCTGATCGTGGTGAGATTGATGTTATTTCCCACCAATCCGCCGACATAGTCACTTCCGCTCACGCTGCCCGTGGCATAACTGTTGTTCACATGGCCATAATTGCCGCCCAGCAGCCCGCCAACCTGGGTGGAGCTGCCTGTGACATTGCCTGTGGCATAACTGTTGCTGACTGTGCCGTAATTGTTCCAGCCAACCAGCCCGCCGACATTGCTTGAACCGTTCACATTTCCCGTGGCATAGACGTTAGTCAAGCTATTGTTGCCGTTCCACCCGACCAGTCCGCCGACATCCTGTCCATTTATGCTTCCGGAAACCGTCCCCGTGGCATAACTGTTGCTGATTTTTCCGTTGTTGTTTTCACCCACCAATCCGCCGACATACCAACCGCCGCTCACGCTGCCGCCGACTGCGCCCACGTTGCGGATGCCCGAGCCATAGGTAGAGCCGAACAGACCGACATTATTGGTCGCGGGCCTGTTGATCGTGAGGTTGCTGATGGTATGTCCCAGCCCGTCGAAAACGCCGGTGAAATTGACCGCACTGCTGCCGATCGGGGTGAAGCCTGCCCCCGCGTTCCAGGTGCTGGTCGCCGTGGCATCGATGTTGCTGCCGAGCACAAAATGCCCGGCCAGATTGGCGGTTGCCGCCATGCCCTGCAGGGTGGGCGTGGCTGGCGCAGTCGTCGCATCTCCTGCCGCACCCAGACTGTTGATCACGGTGTAGGCGACGCCGCCGATCGACAGGGTGCCGGTCGTATTGAAGTCCACTCGCCCGGTGAATCCGCCGCCGCCCAGCGCCACATTGATGGTGCCGCCCGCCACTGCGGCATCCGCCCCGTTCGCCGTGGACGGGTTCAGGGAAAGGGAAGCCGATCCCGTTGCCGTCATCACCGCATTGATGTTGACATTGTTCGCCGCAGTCAGCGTCAGCGTGTTGGCCGACCAGGAAACCGTATCGTTCACGTTGATGTTGCCCGAACCGGAAGACGCACCGCTGCTGGAAAGAATCGTGACGCTGGTCGTGGCGAGGCTGTTCGAGAGCGCAGTCCCCGTCATGTCGCCGCCGGTGGCCGCGATGGTGAAGTCCTGAGGATCGATCAGCCAGGAGCCGGTGAGGCCATTGGCAGAGCGGGCGGTGACCTTCGCTTCTCTCGATACCTGTACATGCGCTGCACTGGTCTCGATGGATCCGCCCGCACCGCCGTCAGGGGCGGAGGCATCCAGCGTGCCGCCGACTTTCACCGTACCGGCCTTCATCCCCGCCAGCAGCGTGATCACGCCATTGCGATTCAGAACCGTCCGCGCCTCCACGATCCCGGTGTTGTTCACCACGCTCGCCAGCAGATCGTTCTTCGCCCCGGCGCTCAGGATCACCCGTCCCCCGTCCGCCAGAATCGCTCCGCCGTTTTGTACCAGCGCATTCAACACGCCGCGATCCACCTGCATGGAAACCAGGTCAGTCCCGGAAAAAGTGAGCGATATCCTGCTTCCCGCGCCAAGAACCGCTGCGCCCAGCATCGAGGATACGCTTCCGCTGTTGATGACGGTGTTTCCCAGTAGCGCGACATATCGCCCGCTGATCGAGCCATCGTTCTCGACCCTTCCGGTGCCCGAACCGGAGAAGCTTGTGTTCGAGCCCGAAGAGGAAAGGTTGTCGAGGGTGGAGGCGACCAGCCCCCCCACATTCACCTGCGCGGTTTTGCCGAACAGAATCCCGTTCGGATTCAAAAGCCAGACCTGGCCGTTGGCGTTCAGATGACCGAGAATCGTGGTGCCGCTGGTATCAAAAATCCGGTTCACCGCGATCGCGGCTGCCGAGGGCTGGACGAAATTCACCGTCTCCGTCGGCGCGATGTTGAAGCCCTGCCAGGAGAGATTCAGATTCTGGCTGGACTGATGGATGGTGGTCACCGCACCGGATTGCGAGATCGTGCCGATCCCCGACACCACCTGCCCGCCGATGGGCGACGCGTGGGAAAACTGGGAAAGCAGCAGGGAGGCAAGGACGATCCCTTTTCCGGAAGATTTTCCACGACCTTTCGCGTTTTCAGAGACCGCCACCCATGCATTCAGCACGTGGCTCCAGATGATGCGGTAAACCCTGTTCATCGATGCGTGACGTTTCAATTCAATTCCCCCGCAGGGTCGATAGGACGACCCCATTACCTGTTCCAATGGATATTGCGGGTAGAATATTCCGCAAGGACGGCCATTCCTATTGGCCAAAGGTCGGTACAGACCAAGGTCGATAGCATCAGACCAGGCAAACAGCGGGGAATCCATGAATTCAAAAAGCGGGATGGTGACGCTTGAACAGGCACGCAGCATGCATGACAACGTTCCCTGGGTGGTTTGGGGCAATCTGGGGGGGGCGCTGTGCGCTTTTTTGATCCTGTTCAACAGTCACGAGCTGTCTCGCGGATTCCTGGCCTCCTGGTTCCTGTCGTTTCTGATTCTTGCAGCCTCTTCATTCCTCCATCGCTTGCGGACCGGGCGCGAGAATCTGGATGAGCCGGCCACTGCATCCCGCTGGTTCGCGTGGTACAGAATCCATCATGCCATCCTGGGATTGCTCTGGTCTCTGCTTTCGGTGGTGGTGATGTCCGATGCGAGCGCGCCTTACCAGTTCGCCATGCTGGCGGGACTGGCAATGCTGGCGGCTGGCGCCATGACCAGCCTGGGCATCGACTACCCGTCCTATCGTGCCTTTCTGATTGCCCTGCTCGTGCCGACGATAGCGGTTCTTCTGGCGCAATGGATGTGGCTGCACGCAGGAATGGGCCTGACCACTTCCCTTTTTCTGGCCTACATGTTCTGGAGCGGGCAACGCTTCAATCACAGCTATCTCGATTCACTGCGATTGCGCTTCGAAAACCTTGGCCTGGTCAGGGACCTGACCCTGCAAAAAGACGCCGCAGAATCGGCAAACCAGGCCAAATCCCGTTTTCTC
This sequence comes from Pseudomonadota bacterium, assembly GCA_021848705.1. Lineage (GTDB taxonomy): Bacteria > Pseudomonadota > Gammaproteobacteria > Burkholderiales > JABEVD01 > JABEVD01. The sequence continues at coordinate 6,740 of JAJZTT010000094.1, read as the reverse complement.
GCCGCGGCAAGCCATGACCTGCGACAACCCATGTATGCACTCAACCTCTATCTCGGCGCCATCCAGAACACCCATCTTCCCGAAGATGCGAAGGAATTGCTGTACAACGCGCAACAATGCGCTTCGGCTATGGACGACCTGTTTTCCGTGCTTCTCGACATGTCGCGACTCGATGCCGGCGCGGTGACCCCGAAGATGAAGGATTTCCCGGTCAGCAACATTCTGGAGCGAATCGCCCTGGAATTCGCGCCGCCCGCAAGGGAAAAGGGACTGGAATTGAGGGTGGTGATGTCCTCCTGCTTCATCCGGAGCGACCCTGCGCTAGCAGAGCGCATTGTACGCAACTTCGTCTCCAATGCAGTGCGCCATACCCGGCATGGCGTCATTTTGCTGGGTTGCAGGAGGATGAGACATGGTTTGCGCATCGCCGTATTCGATACCGGCCCCGGAATTCCTGAAGACAAGCTGGGGGCCGTATTCGAAGAATATTACCAGCTGGGAAACCCCGAGCGCGACCGCAGCAAGGGCCTGGGACTCGGTTTGGCGATCGTGAGGCGACTTTCCAGCCTGCTTGACACGCCCATCGCCCTGCGCTCCAAACCCGGACGGGGTTCGATGTTCGCAGCGGATTTCCCCTATGGAAACGCAGCGACGGAGGAAGTTCAGGCTGCAAGCGGGTCGGGAGGAATGCAGGAAGATTTGAGCGGCCGATTGATCGTGATCATCGACGACGAAGCCATGATTCGCGACGCGCTCCGCACCCTGCTCGAGCAATGGCAATGCACCGTGCTGGAAGCGTCCGCGGAGGATGAAGCAGTCGAGCGGGTATCCGTGCTTCCGGCAGCGCCCGATGCGATCATTTGCGACTACCGCCTGCGCGACGGCGACAACGGCCTGGATGCCATCGAAAAGATCCGCCAGGAATTTTGCGTGGACATTCCCGCCTTGCTGGTCACGGGAGATACCGGGCCTGACCGGATTCTTGAAATCAGGGCGAATCGCTTGTCGGTACTGCACAAGCCCTTGCAGCCGGATTCCCTGCGCGAAGCGCTGTTGTCCGTTCTCAGTGAGGCATGTCCAGACCCAGATCGCGCGCCATGAGCACCGCCTGGGTCCTGGTGGCGACGCCGAGGCTGCGCAGCACGGCGGTCATGTGCATCTTGACCGTGGCATCCGACAGGCCCAGATGGCGACCGATTTCCTTGTTGGAAAGCCCGTTGCAAAGCAGTCGCAGGATCTCGTGCTGACGATCGGTGAGCCTCGGAGGGGTGGGATCCGCCGATTTGGCCACGGCCTGTCGGATCGCATCTGCAAGTTCCATGGTCGAAGAAGTCTTGGAAGCGTAGGCATCGGCGCCTGCCGCCAAGGCATCATTCATGTTGGCCACTTCCTCCGACCCTGAAACCACCAGAAGCGGAACACCCGGGCAGGCCGAGCGTACCGCCGAAACCGCATCCTTGCCCCTGAGTTGCCCCGGAAGCCCCATGTCCATGATGATCAGGCCTGGATGCAGGTTTTCACCGATGAGTTGCAAACCCGCTTCCGCGCTATTGGCAAGTAGCGGCTCCACACCCAGAACCGAACGGGTCAAATGCGCGAGGGCATTCAGGAACAAAGGATGATCTTCGATGATGAGCACAATGGACATATTTTCGAACTGCGATCATTCCTGCCTGTTGAAACAATTTTTCCATTATAACGGACTGAAATCCTCCGGCACCATTGGTCGGAGAATATCGAAATCTGCCGCCGGACGGAAACCTCGGTCCACCACGCAAATTTTAACGAATCAGGGAGGAAACAGGATACCTGTCATTTTTTACAGGGTGCCCAAACTTCCGGGTCGATCCTGCGCAGAAAGCGCCCCCATCGGCCCGCACTCCGCGAAAACCAAACAAGGCGCAAGCAGCGAAGCCAAAGCCGCTGAAATTCTTCAGGCGGTCGCAAAAGAAAACCGGGTATGGCAGATCGAACCCGGATTCCCTAATTTCCCGCTGCGAGCAATTTTTCGAATTCGCTTGCAGGAACGGGCCTCGAATAGAGGTATCCCTGGGCAAAATCGCAACCGAAGGAATGCAGCAGGTCCCGCTGCTCGATCGTTTCCACCCCCTCTGCGATCGTCCTGATCTTGAGCTTGTGCGCCATTACGATGATCGCCTCCACGAGCGCCTTGCTGCTTTCGTCGCTCGTCAGGTTGCGCACAAACGACTGATCGATCTTCAGGTAGTCGATGTCGAACTGCTTCAGATAGGACAGGGCCGAGTACCCGGTACCGAAATCGTCGATCGACACCTCGATGCCATGGTTGCGGCACTCCAGCAATCTCGTCTGAACCATTTCGGACTCCTTCATCAGCAGCCCTTCGGTGATCTCCATGGAGATCGAGCTTCCGGGCAGTCCGGCCGCTTCGAGCGCGTCCAGCCAGAAAAATTCCTGCCTGTCGAATTCCACCGGGGAACGGTTCACGCTCACCTGAATCTCGCGACCCAGCCGGTTGCGCCAGTCCGCCGCTGCAGAAATCGACTGGAAGAACACCCAGTTCCCCAGTTCATGGATGATCCCGAATTCCTCGGCGATGGGAATGAACTGGGCGGGGCTCACCGAACCGCGCTTCGGGTGGCGCCATCTGAGCAACGCCTCTGCTTTCAGGATGCGTCCGGTGGAAAGCTCCACGATCGGCTGGTAATGCACTTCCATTTCTCCACGGCTGAGGGCTTCTCTCAGATCGTTCCTCATCTCCAGCCTCTCCCGTGCGATCTGCTGCATCACCGGGGTGAAATAGCAGAAGCGGTTACGGCCTGCCTCCTTCGCCGCATACATGGCCTGATCCGCGTGCTTCAAAAGGTCTTCGATATTCTGCGCATCGTGAGGATAGAGCGCGACGCCGATGCTGCAGGAAATATGTCCGACACTCCCCTCCCCGAGATCGAACGGGATTTCGAGCTCCTGCAATACGCTCTGCACCACCCGGTCTATGCCCGAATTCTCCCCGTAATCGGGCAATACGATGGCGAACTCGTCCCCCCCGAGACGGGCAAAAGTATCCGTTTCGCGCACAAGCCTGCGGATGCGCCTTGCCGCTTCGACGAGCAGCCTGTCTCCCTTGTCGTGCCCAAGCGCATCGTTCACTTCCTTGAATCGATCGAGGTCGATGAGCAACAACGCGAGCGAAGTCCTGTTTCTGTGCATCCGCCTGACATCCTGCTCCAGCCTGTCACGAAACAACTGGCGATTGGGGAGTCCGGTCAACTGGTCGTAATAGGCCAGCTGTTGAATTTTTTCCTGGGAACGCTTCCGTTCCGTCACATCGGTCAATGATCCGACAAAATTCGTGATTTTCCCGTCATCATCCTTCACCACGGCGATGGTGAGCTGTTCCAGGTAGATCTCGCCATTCTTTTTCCTGTTCCAGATTTCCCCGGACCAATGGCCTGCATCCCGGATGCTCTTCCACATCGACTGGTAGAAGCCGGAATCCTGCCGCCCCGAGTTCAGAATGCCCGGATTTTTCCCGATGACTTCCTCGGCAGAATAACCGGTGATCCGGGTGAAGGCCCGGTTCACCCTGAGTATGTTGGCCTGAGCATCCGTGATGACCATGCCGTCCTGGGATTCGAAAGCGATCGCCGCAATGCGCAGCGCCTTTTCGTCGTGCTGCCGATCCAGCACGATCCCGATGATGGAGGACCCGATTTCAAGCAGCTTGCGATGAAAGGAAGTGGGCGAACGGTGCTCGAAACTGGACAGGGCAAAGGTGCCGATGATGCGGTTCTTCGCCGAAAAAACCGGAACCGACCAGCATGCGCACAAATTGAAATTGTAAGCCAGATGACGCAGATTGCTCCATCGCGCATCGACGAAGGTATTGCTGACAAACTGGGCTTCCTGCCTGTAAATGACATTCCCGCAGGAGCCTCCGCCCGGGCCCGGCCTCAGGCCGTTCAGCCGGGAGACTCCTTCGGACGGTACGCTGGGCGCCGCATAAACGTTCAGAAACTCGCCATTGTCGTCCATGAGCATCACGGATGCCACGGAATTCGGCAGAAGCTCTTCCTCGAGCCTGCATATCTGGGTGATCACATCGAAGGGATCTTCCCCGTGCGCAACCGAAACGAGGATGGATTGCTGCAAGTCGAGCAGCCTCTGCTGTTCTTCACTGGAAAGAACCGCGTATTCGGACCCGGAAGACGAGTGCATAGTGGTTCCATTCATAATTTCTCAAATCGTACGCTGCATGCGAAACGAAAAGTCCCGTCCTGATGTCCTGCCTGTTGGATCAAGTATAGTAAGGCAATCAGGCCGGGCACAACAAGATCGGGCAAATGCCGCGGAGGTTTGACGATCCGGAAACCACCGAACCGCCGCCCAGTCCCAAAAAACGGCTTGCAATTCCCGTCCGGTCATCTAGTGTGATGAAAATTGCCGAAAAGGGAGGTCATCATGCCGGTTCCGGTAGAACAGATTCAAAGGCTTGCAGGATTCGAATTGAATGCTCTCCGCGCAGCGGGAATCCTTGACAAGGACTTCGACAACCTGAAAATCCCGCCGACAGGTACGCCGATCCATGACATCAACGGCGCACTGCTCTTTTACAGAATGCCCCTGAATCGCGGAACGACGATCACGGGCTTTACCGACATCGCAGCGAACGAATCGCTCGGCGAACCGCTCCTGTCGGTCAGCGTGGGCGTGAAATGGGACGAAAAGGCAATCCTGAGGGAGGCCGGTACCGTGGCGCGAAGCCGTTCGCTGAAATACGACAGCCTGCGTTTCGTTGCATACAGCTTCCCGAAAATCGCGCTCCAGTTTCTGCTGAAATCGAAGGAAGTGCTCATGCTGGAGTGGAAGACCTGGAAGGAAATCCCCTTGCAGACACCGCGGCGCCAGTTGCTTGCGCCTTCCAACTTCGAGCGCTGGAGTTTCATCGACGAAATGCCCGTCGATATCAGGCAAACCAGATTGCTGGGTTTCAGAAAACGCCAGGAAATCTGGCAGTCCCCCGAAGTATCCGGACTGCAACCTTCCGTCATCTCGAAAGCGATCAGGATTCCGGTTTCCCTCGTCGATACGAGAGAAATCCATTATTCCCCCCGTGTTGCGGACCATCATCCCTGTTATGAACTTCGCGGCCAGCAGACCAGCGTCTGGTGCGTGGCCGCGAGCGTACAAATGCTGCTGGATTTCTACCGATACCGGTACGATCAGCCAAGGCTTGCCGAGGAAATGCAGCTGGGTACCTGCAATGCGCCGAATGGCCTTCCGTACGGGGAAGAACACAAGGTCGTGGACACGATAGAAAAACTTTCCTCCAATACGCTCGATGCGACGGCCATCGCCAATCCGGGATGGGCCGTCTTCGAATCCGAGATCAGGGCGAACCGCCCCCTGATCAGCTTCATCCCGGGACATTCGCGGACCGTTGCAGGCTATACGCACAGCCTGATCCACCTTGCGGACCAGCCTGCATTCAGGGGACTGCTGGTTTACGATCCATGGCCCCCAACCGATTGCGCTCATCCCGATTCTGGCGGCGTCATCACCAGGTGGGAAAATTTCGCCACCCAGACCTACCGCCATGCATTCACTGCAACGCTGAAGCAGGTCTAGCATGATTCCCCGGGATGAGAAAGCCATCCTGGCTTTGGCGCAGAGTCTGCCCCGTGAAGGCGGCCCGAAAAATTCCTCTGTCGAATCCCCGATCGAGGTCCGGTCACCGCAAGGAATGCTCCATTCATGGTTCGTTCCAGTCACTTCAGAAGGATCGATCACCGGATTCTACGAGTTCCTGCCGGACGGAAAATTCCTGCGCTTTTCCCTCTACCGTGGCGATCAGACTTATCCGGACTGGCTTTCCCCCGAAAAGCTGGTGCATTGCAGGCGAGGCGAGCACTGCGGCAAACCTTTCCTCAGTTACGACGGATCGCCTGCGCGGATCGTCTGGGCCGTTCCCCTGATCGACGGCGAAAAGGAAACACTCGTCTACGTGGCGGGGAAAACCGCCTACCCGGCACCTGTCGGCGCCAAGCCACAAACCGAATGAAATCGTCCGGACCACGGATTTTTTGCATCCGGCGCGCCGGCGCGGGTATAGTTGCCTCGGGAGGGAAGAAATGGAAGGACTCGTCCTGTACGGTACGGCAGGCTGCCACCTTTGCGAAACGGCCAAGAAAATGCTCGATTGCCGCGGCACTCCGGCCAGAATCGTCGACATCACTGAAAATGACGATCTCTTCGAAAAATACCGGACCAGCATCCCGGTTCTCGCCCGCCCCGACGCGCTGGAGCTTTGCTGGCCTTTCGATCCGGCAATGATCGAGGCATTTCTCGGCAGCTGAGACCTGGCCGCAACTTCCGTTCAGCGCAGGGGAAGCCGGATGGAAAAGAGCGCGCCCCCGAGATCGCTCCTCGCCGCAACGACCTTTCCGCCGTAGGCTTCGGCGATGTCCTTCACCACGGCAAGTCCGATCCCGTGGCCGGGGACGGTCTCGTCGAGTCGAGCCCCTCGCTCCATGACCTTCGCATCTTCCGGAATGCCAGGACCGTCGTCCTCCACGAACAGAAAAAAGCCGGCCTGATCGGTTCCGGAAACGATGCGAACCCGGCTTTTACACCACTTGAAGGCATTGTCGGCCAGATTTCCGAGCATTTCGTAGAGGTCCGACTCGTCCACCCGATAGGCGAGATCGGGGGCGACCAGGATTTCGACATCGATCTTTTTTTCGAAATGCACCCAGATCGGA
>JAJZTT010000093.1 GCA_021848705.1 Pseudomonadota bacterium | reverse complement strand
CGTGGCCGTGAAACGGAATCACGTCCGCCCCGGCCTTCAGCTTGTCGAGGTAGTCCGCCCATTGCTGCATCATCTTCCGCCGCTCGGGAAGGTGCGCCGTCCGGTTGTAGGCTCGTCCGTTGGGGTCTTTCACGGCATGGGCTAGTTGATGCTCGATCAGGTCAGGGCGCACCCCCAGCACTTCATCGAGGATGGTTCGAGCCATCGCCCGGAAACCATGGCCGCTCATCTCGTCCTTGGGGATTCCCATGCGCCGCAGGGCGGCAAGGATCGCGTTATCGCTCATCGGTCGGTCGCTCGATCTTGCGCCCGGAAAGACATAGCGCCCGCTTCCTGTGAGCGCGTGAAGCTCCCGAAGGGTCGCCATTGCCTGGGCGGAAAGTGGAACGATATGATCCGTGTCCGTTTTCGTTACCCGGTAACGCCATTCCGCGTTATCCAGATCGATATCGGCCCATTCGGCTTTTCGAAGCTCGCCCGGTCGCACGAATACCAAAGGGGCAAGCCGAAGGGCGCAGGCTACCGTCAGGGTTCCCTGGTAACCGTCGAGCGTTCGCAGCAATTCGGCAACCTGCTTCGGATCTGTCACCGCCGCGAAATGATCGCCCTTCACAGGGGGAAGCGCCCCGCGCAGATCGCCGGAAGGATCGCGCTCGGCGCGTCCGGTCGCAACGGCATAGCGGAATGCCTGCCCGCAGTTTGCAAGCGCCCTGTGCGCGGTTTCGAGCGCCCCGCGTGCCTCGATTCGGCGAATGCAGGCCAGAAGCTCGGGGGCCTTGATTTCGGCAATCGGTCGCCCGCCGATCCATGGGAATATGTCCCTCTCGAACCGGCTCATGATCCGTTCGCCGTGTCCTTCTGACCAGTTCGGTGAATACTTGGCGTGCCATTCCCTCGCCACCACCTCGAAGGAGTTTGCCGCCCTGTCCACCCGCGCCGACTTCTGGGCCTTCCGGTTTTCGCTCGGGTCGATCTCATCGGCCAGGAGCTTGCGGGCCTCGTCGCGCTTGTCCCGTGCTTCCTTCAATCCCACTTCGGGGTAAGTTCCAAGGGATAGCAGCTTTTCCTTGCCGTCGAGCTTGTAGCGGAAGCGCCACCACTTACCCCCGGATGGGGTAACGATCAGGAAAAGCCCCTTTTCATCAAACATCTTGACGGGCTTTGCGCCGGGCTTGGCTTGGCGGATTGCGGTATCGGTCAGGGCCATTTGGGGTAACTCCTTTCCCGTGTTGTGGGGTTACCCCGTAGAGTTACCCCTAAAAAAACGTGGATGGTATTGGACGATATTACCCCAACATGGACATAAAAACAATAAAAAACCCGCACTTAGGCGGGTTAATTGGATGCTACTGGATGGGTCTGGATGCTGAATTGGTGGAGGCGGCGGGAATCGAACCCGCGTCCGCAAGCCCTCTACAGGCAGTTCTACATACTTAGTCCGGTTGACTGGATTTGACCCTGGCACGCCAGCCGAACAGGCTTGCTTCAGGCGAGTCGCCTATTTTTTAACCCCCTGCAAAGCGACCCTGCAAGGCGCGATTCCATGTAAATGACTCCGCTGTCAAACTTCTGACCCGGCCCATGGACTGCCGGTGCGGAGGCTAGGCCTTAAGCGGCCAGTGCGAAAGATTCGTCGTTTGCGACTATTGGTTTCCAGCTTTTAACGAGGTGACTGGTCCTCGGTATGCCCTACTCTGCTTTGCAACCCACGTCGAAACCAGGTCGCCCCCGGTAACGATTGAATTATATCACATCGCAGCAATAGACAACCGGGAATGCGGGAAGTTCAGTCCAGGTAGCGAAGGAGCTCCATGGGGTGGATGATCGCCCCCTCCGCCCCCCAGGATTCCATCCCGCCCGCCCCGAGATAGCCGTAGGCGGCGATCACCGGCTTCATTTTCGCGGCAAGGCTCGCCTCCACGTCGCGCCGGTCGTCTCCCAGATAGAGGCAATATTCGGCAGGGACCCCGAGGAGTTGCGCGGCATGAAGGAGCTGGTCCGGATGGGGCTTCTGCCTGGCACAGGAATCCCCGCCCACCACCACGGCCGCATCGAGCCCGAGCTTTTCGACCAGCGGCTCCGTATATTTCATCGGCTTGTTGGTGACGATGCCCCAGGGAAGGTTCCGCCTTTCGATCTCGATGAGGAGTTCTTCCATCCCTTCGAAAAGGCGGGTGCCGACGCAGATGTTTTCCATGTAATCGATGAGGTATTCCTCGCGCATGGCCTCATACCCGTCGTCTTCAGGAGAAATCCCGAAACCGAGCCCGAGCAGCCCCTTCACGCCGTTGGAGACATGAGGGCGGATCGATTCCTGCGAGAGGTCATCGAGTCCCCGCCTCCGTCGCATGAGGTTCAGCGCGAGCCCGAGATCCTGCGCGGTGTCGGCGAGCGTGCCGTCCAGATCGAAAAGGACCGCCCTCAAGCCCTGCACCAAAGGATGTAATTCACGTCGACGTTGCGACCGAGAGAATAGCTCTTCTCGAAGGGGTCATAATTCATTCCGACCAGGTCCTCGACCTCGAGCCCGGCATTCCTGCAAAAATGCGCGAGTTCCGAAGGCTTGATGAATTTCGCATAGTCGTGCGTGCCGCGAGGCAGCATGTGGAGCATGTATTCGGCGCCGAGCACGGCATAGAGATAGGATTTCGGATTGCGGTTGAGCGTCGAGAAGAAAACATGGCCGCCCGGTTTCACGAGCTTCGCGCAGGAAGAGACGATGCTCTGCGGATCCGGAACATGCTCCAGCATTTCCATGCAGGTCACGACATCGTAATGCCCGGGCCGGCCTGCGGCAAAATCCTCGACGGTCGTCTTCACGTATTCGACCTGCTGCCCGCTCTCGAAGAGATGCAGCTTCGCCACGTTGAGCGCCTTCTCCGCCATGTCGATCCCGGTGACATTGCCGCCTGCCGCCGCCATGGATTCGGCCAGGATCCCCCCGCCGCATCCCACGTCGAGCACGGTCTTGCCAGTGACCCCCGCATTCTTTTCCACATAGCCCAGGCGCAGCGGATTGATGTCGTGAAGCGGCTTGAATTCTCCGCTCTTGTCCCACCAGTGATGCGCATTGTGACTGAATTTCTCGATTTCGATCTGATCCACGTTCATTGTCGTTTCCTCTATGTTCTGGCGATCCTTTCCTTCCAGAATGCCGCCCTTTTTATCATCGCCGTCTCGTCGAGCGAGACGAACCCTCCCATTTCGATCCTTGCCTCTCCCGCCACCCAGACATGATCCACATGCTCGCGCCCGGCACAATAGACGAGATGAGAGACCGGGTCGTAGATCGGGGAGATTTCACAGCCGGCCATTTCCACAGCCACCATGTCGGCAAATTTTCCGGGTTCCAGAGACCCGATCTCCTTTTCCATCCCGAGCGCTTTCGCAGCGTTCAGGGTCGCCATCTCGAGCGCCTGACGCGCGGGGAGCACGTCCGCACGCCCGCTCGATCCCTTGGCGAGGAGCGCTGCCATCCTCATTTCGGAGAACATGTCCGAGCGGTTGTTGCTCGCAGCCCCGTCGGTTCCGATTCCGACATTGATCCCGGCTTCGATCATCTGCGAAACCGGGGCGAATCCGCTCGCAAGCTTCAGGTTGGAAGTCGGGCAATGCGCGACATGGGCGCCGTGTTCGGCCAGGGTTTCGATATCCGCTCCGGAAGCTTTCACCATGTGCACCGCGATCAGGTTCGGCCCCATAACCCCCAGCCTCGCCATCCTTTCCACGGGCCCCACCCCGTGCTCCTTCAGGCTCGATTCGACCTCTTCCCGGGTTTCGGAAAGATGGAGGTGAACCGGAAGATCGAGTTCGGATGCGTAAGTGAGGATCTTGCCGAAGGACTTGTCGCTCACCGTGTAAGGCGCATGCGGCGCGAAAAAGAAGGAAAGCAGCGGATTGGCCGAATATTCGTCGCGCGCGGCGAGCCCCTTGTTGAGGTAATCGTCCGCATCCCCCGCATAAGGGGTGGGAAAATCCAGCACCACCATGCCGAGCACGGCGCGCATCCCGGCTTCATTCGCAGCTTCAGCAGCAGCTTCGGGAAAGAAATACATGTCGTTGAAGGTGGTGGTACCCCCCTTCAGCATCTCGGCGCAGGCGAGCATGGTTCCGTCCCTCACGAAGTCGTGCCCGGCATGCAGCCGCTCCGTCGGCCAGATGTGCTCGGAAAGCCACTTCATGAGCGGAAGATCATCCGCCATCCCCCTCATCAGCGACATCGCTGCATGGGTGTGCAGGTTGACGAATCCCGGAATCAGGGCATGATTGCCGAGTTTCACATGGCGCTTCGGGAGATATTTCGATGATTCGGAAGTGGGCAGGATTTCGATTATCCTGCCCTCTTGAACGGCGACCGCGTGATTTTCCAGGACGAGCGACGGCATCACGGGGACCACCCATCTCGCCTCGACCAGCAAATCGACGTTCTGCGCCATTTTCAAAGAAAAAAAGCCCCTCGGGGGCTTTCTTGGATTCATGTTGTAACAGAATCATAACACAAATGTCGCAGCGGACATGCAATTTGACCTTTCCGGTGTTAAAATCGGGGATTGGCTCCATTCCGAAACTTAACAAATCAAGATCTTCTGCAGCAAGGGCGATCCCTAATTCATGGAACAATTCGCGAAAGAAACACTGCCCGTCAGCCTCGAAGAGGAAATGCGCCACTCCTATCTCGACTACGCCATGAGCGTGATCGTGGGGCGCGCGCTGCCCGACGTGAGGGACGGACTGAAGCCCGTACATCGGCGTGTGCTCTACGCCATGCACGAGCTTTCCAACGACTGGAACAAACCCTACAAGAAATCCGCCCGTATCGTCGGCGACGTGATCGGTAAATACCATCCTCACGGCGACACCGCGGTCTACGACACCATCGTGCGGATGGCGCAGGACTTCTCGCTCAGATATGTGCTGGTGGACGGCCAGGGGAACTTCGGATCGGTCGACGGCGACAATGCCGCGGCGATGCGTTACACCGAAATCAGGATGGCGAGGATCGGGCACGAACTCCTCACCGACATCGACAAGGAGACGGTCGATTTCGGCCCCAACTACGACGGTTCCGAAAACGAGCCGCTGGTGCTTCCGGCCAAGATCCCCAACCTGCTGATCAACGGCTCCTCGGGCATCGCGGTCGGCATGGCGACCAACATCCCGCCGCACAACCTCTCCGAAGTCGTCGACGCCTGCATCGCGCTCCTGAAGGATCCCGAAATCTCCATCGACGACCTGATCGACATCGTGCCCGGCCCGGACTTCCCCACTGCCGGAATCATCTACGGCACGGCGGGGGTACGGGAAGGATACAGGACCGGGCGCGGCCGCGTGGTGATGCGCGCGCGCACCCATTTCGAGGAACTGGAGAACCGCAACGCGATCATCGTCGACGAACTTCCCTACCAGGTCAACAAGAAGAACCTGCTGGAAAAGATCGCAGAACTGGTGCGCGAAAAGAGGATCGAGGGCATCTCCGATCTCAGGGATGAATCCGACCGCTCCGGAATGCGCGTCGTGATCGAACTGAAACGCAACGAGATGCCGGAAGTGGTACTCAACAACCTCTTCAAGCAGACCCAGCTCCAGGACACCTTCGGCATGAATTTCGTCGCCCTGGTCGACAATCAGCCGAGACTCCTCAATCTCAAGGAAATCCTGGAAGCCTTCCTGCGCCACCGCTTCGAGGTGGTAACGAGAAGAAACGTGTTCGAGCTCAGGAAGGCGCGGGACCGCGGCCACATCCTCGAAGGCCTCGCGGTCGCGCTCTCCAATGTCGACGAGATCATCGCCCTCATCAAGGCCTCTCCCACCCCGCAGGTCGCCCGCGAAGCGCTGATGGGCAGACCCTGGCATTCTCCCGTGGTCGAAGAAATGCTCTCCCGCGCCATCGATTCGAGGCCGGAAGGACTTTCCCCCGATTTCGGCCTGAAGTCGCAAGGCTACCATCTTTCGGAAGTGCAGGCGCAGGCGATCCTGGAGCTCAGACTGCAGCGCCTCACCGGGCTCGAACAGGACAAGATCGTCTCCGAATACGGAGAAATCATGGAAAAGATCGCAGATCTGCTAGACATCCTTTCCAAGGCCTCCCGAGTGAACGAAATCATTGCCAACGAACTCCTCGAAATGAAGGGACAGTTCGGCGACAAGCGGCGCAGCGAGATCGTGACCAATGCGGAAGACCTCTGCATGGAAGACCTCATCACGCCCGAAGATCTGGTCGTCACCTTATCCCACGGCGGCTACATCAAGAGCCAGCCGCTCGACGACTATCGCGCCCAGAAGCGCGGCGGTCGCGGCAAGCAGGCCGCTTCCACCAAGGAAGACGATTTCATCGACCGGCTTTTCATCGCCAACACCCACGACTACATTCTCTGCTTCTCCAGCCTGGGGCGCGTCTACTGGATCAAGGTGTACGAAGTGCCGCAGGGAAGCCGCACCGGACGGGGCAAGCCGATGGTGAACCTGCTGCCGCTCGCGGAGAACGAGAAGATCAACGCCATCCTCCCCGTCAAGGCATTCGAGGAAGACCGCTACATCTTCATGGCGACTTCCAACGGAACGGTGAAAAAGACTTCGCTTTCCGAATTCTCCCGCCCGAGAACTTCCGGCATCATCGCGCTGGACCTCGACGAAGGCGATTATCTGATCGGGGCGGTGGTCACCGGCGGTCACCACGACATCATGCTGTTTTCCGATTCCGGCAAGGCGGTTCGCTTCGACGAAAACGACGTGAGGCCGATGGGCAGGAATGCGCGCGGCGTTCGCGGCATGAAATTGCCCGAGGATTCCAGGGTGATCTCGCTGCTCGCTGCGGAAGACGAGCACCAGTCCGTGCTCACCGCGACCGAAAACGGCTACGGCAAGCGAACCCAGATCACCGAATACACGAGGCACGGACGCGGCACGCAAGGCATGATCGCGATCCAGACCTCGGAGCGGAACGGCAAAGTCGTCGCAGCAACACTCGTGGAGGAATCGGACGAAATCATACTCATCACGACGGGCGGGGTGCTGATCCGCACCCGCGTGATGGAAATCAGGGAAATGAGCCGCGCAACGCAGGGCGTCACCCTGATCAATCTCGGGCCGGACGAAAGACTGGCAGGTTTGGAAAAAGTGGTCGAAACGGAGGAAGAGGAATCATGACAAGGATTTACAACTTCAGCGCCGGTCCTGCGGTATTGCCGGTGGAAGTGCTCGAAACCGCAAGAGAAGAAATGCTCGACTGGCACGGCAGCGGCATGTCGGTCATGGAAATGTCGCACCGCGGCAAGGAATTCATGGCAATCGCACAGGGGGCCGAATCCGATCTGCGCGAACTGCTATCCATTCCTGAAAATTACAAGCTGCTGTTCCTTCAGGGAGGAGCCTCCGCCCAGTTTTCGATGATCCCGATGAACCTCTTGCGCGGAAAATCCTCTGCAGACTACATCAATACCGGGGAATGGTCGAAGAAGGCGATCGGCGAAGCGAAAAAATATTGCACCGTGAACATTGCCGCGACTTCCGAAGACCGCAAGTTCACCTATGCGCCGAAGGAACTGAAGCTGAATCCGGATGCCGCCTACGTGCATTACACCCCCAACGAAACCATCGGCGGCGTGGAATTCGACTGGGTTCCCGAAACCGGGAATGTTCCACTGGTGGCGGACATGTCCTCCAACATCCTGTCGCGCAGGATCGACGTGTCCAAATTCGGCCTCATCTATGCGGGCGCGCAGAAGAACATCGGGCCCGCCGGCCTCACCATCGTCATCGTCCGCGAAGACCTGATCGGGGAGACCGTCAAGGGCACGCCGACCATGTTCGACTACAGGATCCATGCCGAAAACGAATCGATGTACAACACGCCGCCCACTTACGGCATCTACATCGCCGGGCTTGTCTTCAAGTGGCTGAAGGACAATGGCGGAATCGATGCCATGGAGGCGAAAAACATCGAGAAGGCGAAGACCCTCTACGATTACCTCGATTCGACCGATTTCTATCACAACCCGGTCGCAGTCGAGGACCGCTCGCGCATGAACATCCCCTTCACCCTGAAGGACGCATCGCTCGACGAGGCCTTCCTGAAGGGCGCGAAGGCGCGCAACATGGTGCAATTGAAGGGGCACCGCTCGGTGGGCGGAATGCGCGCATCGATCTACAACGCGATGCCCGTGGAAGGCGTGAATGCGCTGGTGGAATTCATGAAGGAATTCGCAAATGCCTGACAAGACGGGAATTCTGACGCTCAATTCGATCTCCGCGCTGGGACTCGGGCGTTTTCCCGCGGCAGGTTACAGGGTGGGCCCGAAAGTGGAGAATCCTTCGGCCATCCTGCTGCGCTCCTTCAAGATGCACGATATGGAGATCCCCGATTCGGTCGTCGCCATCGCAAGGGCGGGAGCGGGCACCAACAACATCCCGGTGGCGAGGATGACCGCTTGCGGCATTCCCGTTTTCAACACTCCGGGCGCGAATGCCAACGCGGTGAAGGAGCTGGTGCTGGCCGCCATGCTCGTCGGCGCGAGAAACCTGATTCCCGCTGCGAAATTCGCGGAAGGACTGGAAGGGCCGGACATCGGCAAACAGGTCGAGGAAGGAAAGAAGGCTTTCGCAGGACGGGAGCTTCCCGGGCAAACCCTCGGCATCGTGGGGCTCGGCGCGATCGGCCGGCAGGTTGCGGAAACCGCGATCGGGCTCGGCATGAACGTGATCGGGTACGATCCCGAAATCACCGTGGATGCGGCATGGAGCCTGCCATCGAAAGTGGTGCGCGCGCACGGCATCGAGGAGCTTCTGAAATCGAGCGATTTCGTGACGCTGCATGTTCCGCTTCTCGACGCGACGCGCCACCTGATCGACGCCAAGCGTCTCTCCGTCATGAAAGCCGGCTCGACCCTGCTCAATTTCGCCAGGGATGCCATCGTGGACGAAGAAGCTGTGATCGCTTCCCTCGAATCCGGCAGGCTCGGCGCCTACCTCTGCGATTTCCCGGGAGAAAGGCTGAAGGGGGTGAACAAGGTGGTGGCCTTCCCGCATCTCGGCGCCTCCACAAGGGAAGCGGAAGACAACTGCGCGGTGATGGCCGCCGACCAGGTCAGGGATTATCTCGAAAACGGAAATATCCTGAACGCGGTGAATTTCCCCAACCTGGAAATGGCCAGGGAATCCAGTTTCAGGATCGCCATCGTCAACGCCAATGTTCCCAACATGCTCGGCCAGATCTCCAGCGCATTTGCCGAGGCAGGCATCAACATCCACAACATGGCCAACAAGTCCAGGGGTGAAATCGCCTACACCCTGGTCGACATCGACAGCTCCGCATCGGCTGCGGTCATTTCGAGAATCGCTTCCATCCCGGGGGTGATCCGGGTCAGGAATCTCACCATACCGGCATGAGCGAAGATCAACTCAAAAAACACAGGGACTCGATCGATTCGATCGACCTAGAAATCCTGGAACTCGTGAGCCGGCGCGCAGAACACGCGCGCGCCATCGGCCATCTCAAGAACGGCACCATCTACCGCCCAGAGCGCGAGGCGCAGATATTGAGAAGGCTGAAGCAAAAGAACCGCGGCCCCCTCTCGGATGAGGCGGTTTCCACGGTCTTCGTCGAGGTCATCTCGGCGTGCCGCGCGCTCGAAGACGGACTGAAAATCGCCTACCTGGGGCCGGAAGGAACCTTCTCCCAGCAGGCTGCATTGAAGCATTTCGGGCATGGCGCGAAGACAGTGCCCTGTTCCACGATCGACGAGATCTTCAGGGCGGTCGAATCGGGGCACTGCAATTATGCGGTGGTGCCGGTCGAGAACACCACGGGGGGATCCATTCCCAGGACGCTCGACCTGCTCCTGAAATCCAATCTGAAAATCTGCAGCGAAGTGCTGCTGCGGGTCCACCAGAACCTGATGGGAATCGACAGGGAAAAGATCCTGCGTGTCTATTCCCATCCGCAATCCCTTTCCCAGTGTCACGAATGGCTGAACGCGAACCTTCCCGGAGTGCAGAGGATCGAGGTTTCGAGCAATGCGGAAGCGGCGAGGCTCGCCTCCCTGGACGAGACTTCCTGCGCGATCGCGGGGGAAGCGGCTGCGGAAGCCTACGGTCTTTCGATCTTCGCAGCCAATATCGAGGACGAACCGGACAACACCACGCGATTCCTGGTGCTTTCGAACGAGGACTCCGCGCCATCCGGACGCGACAAGACCTCGATCGCCTTCTCGGCCAAGAACAGGCCGGGCGCGATCCACGACCTGCTCGCCCCTTTCGCCGGGCACGGCGTGAGCATGACCCGGCTCGAATCCCGTCCCGCTGGAACCGGACTTTGGGAATACGCATTTTTCGCCGACATCGAAGGACACAGGAGCGACCCTGAAGTGGCGAAAGCCTTGTCTGAACTGGATTCCCGCGCATCCTTCCTGAAAATCTTCGGCTCCTATCCCGAAGCACGCTGAAAATGAATCTCGACATCTGCGAAATCACCCCCATTCATGTGCGCGCCATTTCCCCCTATGCGCCAGGGAAACCCGTTT
>JAJZTT010000092.1 GCA_021848705.1 Pseudomonadota bacterium | reverse complement strand
CATATAACCGGACGGCGCACCTTCCCGAGCGGCGGAAGATGATGCAGCAATGGGCGGACTACCTCGACAAGCTGAAGGCCGGGGCGGACGTGATTCCGTTTCACGGTCACGCGGCATAATCGGCTACATCGGACTATTTTGGACGTTATGATAGAATGTAAAAATCCTATACAAACAGGAGACTTGAAATGTTGAAGGTAAGCAGATCCAACTTGGAAGCGGCGCTTCAATCCGTCGCATACACGCCAGTAGTAGCGCATTCTGAAATATGCCAGAACGCTGCTCACTCAGACAGCGAAAATGTAGACGGCGCGGCTGTTTCGAATAACTCGACCACTGATAACACGGTAAGCGGCGACGATGACACGGGGGACGATGACCCCGACCCCGACCGACGAAAACCGCGATCTTCTGTATCCTATTCCAAAGCAATATCCCCCCTACCTGCTGAAGGCTATGTAAGACTTCCGCAAATTCTGGCAGTAATTCCCGTTTCAAAATCGACATGGTGGGCAGGCTGTAAATCAGGTCGATATCCTGCACCAGTTAAGTTAGGACCACGTACAACCGCTTGGCGCGTTGAAGACATTCGCGCTTTGATCGCTTCGGCATAGGGGGGCGACCATGAGACACGCGAACCCCACGCGGGGAAAGCCTTTCGGCTTCAAACGCGACCGCCTGCCGAATCCTGCCGACTATTACCGGGATCAGGGCTTGAAGCTGATCGGCGGGGGCGAATGGAAAAACGCCCTTTGCCCCTTCCACAACGACAGCAAGCCAAGCCTGCGGGTAAGGCTCGATTCAGGCTCTTTCCGGTGCATGGTGTGCGGCGAGCATGGCGGCGATGTGTTGAGCTTCCACATAAAGCGCCACGGCCTGCGCTTCATCGATGCGGCGAAAGCCTTGGGAGCTTGGGAGGTGACACGATGAACCCAGCCCAGGAAAACCCGAAGGATGCAGCCCAAAGGCTGGCAAAGAGACCCATTTCCCAGGGATTCGCCCCCCAGGCGCTCCATGAATACACCGACCGGGAAGGAATCCCGCTCTATTGGCGGATTCGCCTGAAACATCCCGAAACCGGCGACAAGTGGATCAGGCCCATGAGACGCGACGGCGAGACCTTCACCTTGAAGGACCCTGAATTTTCCGATGGAATGCCCCTGTACCGGCTGCATGAACTGGCTGCACGGCCTGACGATACGGTGATTTTGACCGAGGGCGAATGGTGCGCCGATGCGCTCGCCAAGCTCGGAATCCTGACGACGACGAGCGGCGCGGCGGGTTCGGCAAAAAAAGCAGATTGGAGACCGCTTGCCGGTCGATCCGTGACGATCTGGCCGGACAACGACGAGGCAGGACAACGCTACGCGGGGGCGGCGCAATCCATTCTTGAAGGAATCGGCTGCATGGTGCGCCTGATCGACGTGCAAGCCCTGGATCTTCCGCCCAAGGGTGACGCGGTGGACTGGATCGAGGCGCACCAAAGCGCGACGGCTGCGGATACCCTGGCATTGCCCACGGTGACACCATTCAGAGAACCCGAAGAAGAATCCGAAAGCCCCGATCAATACAAGTACGGCGGGGGGCGCTTCGAGGTGAGCGACCGCGGGGCATTCCATATCGGAACCGACAAGGACGGAAACGAGCTTTCCCCCCGGTGGATCTGTTCCCGGCTCGATGTGATCGCCAAAACCCGAGATTCAGGAAGCAAGGAATGGGGGCGGCTGCTGGAATGGCGAGACGATGACGGGATTCTTCATCGGTGGGCGATGCCCCTGGAATTGCTACAAGGCGACGGTAGCGACGTGCGGCGGGAACTGGCAAGGCAAGGGCTTTCAATCGCACCTGGAAGAGCTGCGCGGGATCTTCTGGCCTCATTCCTGCAAGTCTGGCCGGTGGAAGACCGAGCGCGTTGTGTTGACCGGCTTGGGTGGCATGGTGACGTTTACGTGACTCCTGCCGAATCGATCGGGGATTCCGGGGAAATCGTAGTCTTCCAGAACGCCAGCGCCATTGAACCGGCGCTATCCGTGAAAGGGACGACGAAAGCCTGGCGCGATTCGGTGGCCCGGCTGGCTGCGGGAAATTCGCGCCTTGTCTTCGCCCTGTCGGTAGCCTTTGCCGGACCATTGGCCGATATCGCGGGGGAAGATTCGGGCGGCTTTCACCTTCGCGGTGCATCTTCTTCCGGGAAATCCACGGCGCTGAAGGCGGCGGCTTCGGTATGGGGCGACCCGAACACCTTTCCGAGATTGTGGCGGGCGACGGCGAACGGCCTGGAAGGATTGGCGGCGCTTCACAATGATGGACTCCTGATCCTCGATGAGCTTTCCCAGATCGACCCCAGGGAAGCCGGAGAAGCGGCCTACATGCTGGCGAACGGCCAAGGCAAGGCAAGGGCTTCAAGAACCGGAGCGGCGCGACAGGCGGCACGCTGGCGGCTTCTGTTTCTGTCTGCCGGTGAAGAATCGCTTTCCGCCCTCATGGCACGGGTGGGGAAAAAGGCGAATGCAGGGCAGGAAATCCGCCTTGCCGATATCGAGGCCGATGCAGGCGCAAGCATGGGAGCCTTCGAGGAATTGCACGGGCAAGAGTCACCGGCGGCGCTCGCCCTGGCGATCAAGGATGGCGCTCTACTCCATCATGGTGCGGCGGGGGTGGCATGGCTGAAAAGTATCGTTTCCGACCGTGCCAAACTTCCCGAAATCATCGGATCCGGAATCGCGGACTTTGTGGGCGAGACCGTCCCGAAGGATGCAGCGGGGCAAGTGTTGCGGGTGGCCCGGCGCTTCGGACTGGTGGCAATGGCCGGGGAACTGGCGACCCATTACGGCCTGACCGGGTGGACGGAAGGCGAAGCGGAAGGCGCGGCGAAAAGATGCTTTTCCGCCTGGCTGGGATCCTTCGGGGGAAGTGGGAACCGGGAAGACCGCGCACTATTCGACCAGGTCCGGGCATTCTTCGAGGCGCACGGCGCAAGCCGGTTCGAAGATGCGACCGACACAAGCGGACAGCGAATCCTGAACCGGGCCGGATTCTACCGAACCGACGATGAAGGACGGCGGGAATATCTCGTTCTGCCTGAATCGTTCAGGCGTGACGTATGCCAAGGGTTCGACCTGAAAACGGCGGCAAAGACGCTACTTGAAGCCGGATGGATCGAACCAGGCAAGGACGGCAAAACCTCCCAGAAACCGCGCATTCCCAGCATGGGCGCTGCTGTTCGCTGCTATGTCTTCACCTCGAAATTGTGGGAGGGCGACGAATGAAGCTGAATTTCGATGCACTCACGCAACCATTGCAAAAAGAAGGTGGGACAAGTGGGACGGGTGGGACAAACAATAACGGCGCAGCTTCCGGCTGTCCCACCATACCCGGCGGCACGTGGGACACGGTGGGACAAACACAGGGCGGCAATCGTGAAAACCCGAAAATGTCCCACCTGTCCCACCAGGACAAAAACGAGGTGGGACAGGGGAAACCCTGTATTTATGCGGCTGTCCCACCTGTCCCACCTGTCCCACCGGAAAAAGAGACAAACGGAAATGAAGCCGAATTTCGGCGGCATGTTCTCGATGATGCCAAGGAATTCGACCGGCTGATTCATCGATTGTGCGATCTGCGCGGGTATCCCCAGGCGCACCGGGAAAAGCTGCTTCAAGTCCGGCGACGGATGGCCCCTGCCGATCTGCGCGGCGACCTCGAAGAATTCCGGCTGATCGTCGAAAAAGCCAAGCCGGGAGGAATGGCGGCATGATTCGTGACTGTCACGTATTTTGCACCGAGTTTCCAAACACTCAGCGCGAGTAACGGCGAGGGCTGGCGGTTCAATTTGTCCGAATTTCGGAACAGCTATCCGCGCATTTCGCAACACATCGCGAGATATCGAACTATTCGAGGTTGACGCGGTTAACAGTCAGGTTTACAGCAAAACGAGGGGGGCGACATGGCAACCAGCAAATGGACAGCGGAACGGCGAGCAAGGCAGGCGGAAGCGATCCGGCGCTGGAAGCCCTGGACGAAATCGACGGGGCCGAAGACCGAGACCGGGAAAGCTGCATCTTCCGCGAACCGGGCGCGATCCATTCAGGCGGTGCAAGACGAGATCCGGGAAGCCAGCAAGCTCCTGGCCGAAGCGGAAGCCAGACTCGAGCGCATGACTGGCCGGTGATCCGGTACGCAAGCAGGTACGCACCGAAACAGCCGGTATCCAGTCAGCGGTATCCATCCCGGTATCCATGGAATTACGATCCCGCGACTTCACCAAACTTCACCGCCCCCCGCTCATGGGTCCTTCCTGACCATCCTTGACCGTGGGCATTGCGCACGCTCGTTTTTCCACCAGCTACAGCAACGAAATTTAGGTAACTGGTAACGCTGCCTTGAAGCGCCCCTTCATTACCGTGACTGTCACGAAATACCCGCTTCAGAAAACTTCAGTTTTACCGGCCATGGCACTAGGGAAAACTAGGTGGCGAGGCTTCTTTCGGACCGCTCCCGAAGTTTCGGAAACTACCCCATGGAAGGCCCAGCGATGAATTTTTAGGGGTAACTTATGGGGTAACTGTGACAGAACGACGAACGAGAAATATTTAAATACAGCACCTTGCAAGACTTATTCGGTTGACGCCGCCACTACCAAAAAAACCCGCCCAGATCCGACGGGTTTTTTTACGCCTTTTATACTTAAAAATCCATATTAATCAATATGTAGCAATTTACCTGATGTGTTCGTGCAGGTTCGCGGGCGTTCGTTCTGGTTCGGCTGCATCCGGAAAATGTGTGAGTAACGATTTGAGTAACCGGGCAATCCCGCCGCCTCCTGAAAATGCCTTTCAGGCAGCCCAATTCTCGACCTGCAGGCCGTCGAGCCGGCCAACCTCCCGGTTTGTCACCAGTATCCAGCCTTCCGCCCTGGCGTGAGCGGCCAGCCACAGGTCGTTGTTGCCGATCATTTCGCCGCGGCCCTGGAGCGCCGTGCGGATCCGGCCGTAATGCTCTCCCGTCGCTTCGGTCAACTGAAACACTCGCGTATAGGCCATGTATTTTCTCCACAAGGATATACGTAATGTATACATTGCGAGTACCTTGAGCAACGTGCCGTGAATTTGCCTAAGGTCACCCGACAAATTTTGCAGCCCCCAACATCTTCGGGGCATGTTAGCATCCTGTTATTCTTCGAATAACAATGCTTGCTTCATGTCTCCATTTCAATTCAAAAAGCTGGAAAACGATCTCTGGTCCGCTGCGGACAAGCTGCGGGCAAATTCCGATCTAAAATCGAGCGAATATTCCACCCCCGTCCTGGGGCTCATCTTCCTCAAGTTCGCAGACAACAATTATAGGCGCCATGAGGAGGAAATCCTCGCGGAATACCAGAAGCTGAAGGGTTCGAGGCGCGAGAAACCGGTATCCGAGATCGCCATAGAGAAATGCGGTTTCTATCTTCCCGACCATGCACGCTATGATTACCTTCTGAAGCTTCCGGATGAAAAGGACATGGCGAAGGCGCTGAAGGAGGCGATGAAGTCCATCGAGGAGTACAAACCCGAGCTCGAAGGCGTGCTCCCCAAGGACGAATATGCCGCCCTGACGAGAACAGAGCAGACAAAGCTTCTGCCCAAGCTCCTCCTGAAGATATTCGCGGACATCCCCGTGGATGCTACCGGAGACCTTTTCGGCCGAATATACGAATATTTCCTATCGGAATTCGCGCGCAGCGAAGGACAGAAGGGCGGGGAGTTCTTCACGCCTCGCTCGGTCGTGCGCCTCATGGTCGAAATCATCGAACCCCACGGCGGCAAGGTCTTCGACCCGGCCTGCGGCTCCGGCGGAATGTTCGTCCAGTCGGGGCAATTCATCGAGGAACACAGGAAGGAATTGCAGGGGGCGGATAGCGGCGTCTATGTCTGCGGAACGGAAAAGACCCGGGACACCGTGAACCTTGCCAAGATGAACCTGGCGGTCAACGGACTGAGGGGAGAGATCAAGCAGGCCAACAGCTATTACGAGGATCCTTTCGGCAGTTTCGGTTCGTTCGATTACGTTCTCGCCAATCCTCCCTTCAACGTGGACGACGTGAGCATCTCCAGCGTCGAAAAGGATGAGAGATTCAATACCTACGGCATACCGAGGAACAAGACGAAGCTGAAGAAGGAGGATCAGGGCAAGGAGACTGTTCCCAACGCGAACTATCTCTGGATCAATCTTTTCGCCACTTCATTGAGGCCACAGGGCCGCGCAGCGCTCGTCATGGCGAATTCAGCGTCGGACGCCAGGCATTCGGAAGCCGAAATCCGCAGGACTCTGGTCGAAAACAACCTGATCTACGGCATGCTGACATTGCCCTCGAACATGTTCTACACGGTCACGCTTCCAGCCACGCTGTGGTTCTTCGACAAGGCCAAAAGCGACGACAAGGTCCTGTTCATCGACGCGCGCAACATCTTCACCCAGGTTGACCGCGCCCACCGGGAATTTTCCGAAGAGCAGATCCAGAACATCGCCATGATCAGCCATTTGCACAAGGGAAAGCGGGAGAAATTCGTCGAGCTGATCGATGGCTATTTCCATGAAGGTATGGAACGCCTTTTCGAGAACAAGGAGAAGGTGGAACCCGTATCGCACCAGCTTCTGGAAGTACTGGAGGATGATGCCGGTAAGGAAGCCGTAGGCGGGCTCGTTGCGCAATGGTCCGGGCTGAAAAAGCTCGATTCTCTCCACGAGCAGTACCGCAAGAAACATGACGCCGACTTCGACAAGAGGAACCGGGCACAGCACGAGCTGAGAGAAGCCTTCGATCCCTTCTTTGCTTCTCTTCACGAAGGGCTGAAGGCGCTCGACAGGACAGTCCGCCATCACGAAAAGAAGATGGCGGAGGAAGCCCAGGCCGAAGGAAAACGCGCCTCGACGGACAGGAAAACCAAGGCGCTCAAGGCTGCGCTCGAAGAACTTCATGGGGAAGTGAAAAGCGCCGAGCAGTATTTCCAGCATGTCCGCTGGCTGCAGGATCGTTTTCCGAAGGCAGAATACGAAGACGTCACAGGGCTATGCAAGCTCGCGAGCCTCGATGAAATCAGGGAGCAGGACTGGTCATTGAATCCGGGACGCTATGTCGGCGTGGTGATCGAGGAGGATGGCAAGACCGAGGAGGAATTCATCGAGGAGCTGCTGGCGATGAATGATGAGTTGAATGCATTGAATAGCGATGCGCGGGTGCTGGAATCTGTAATTGCGCATAACTTGGCGCAGATCGTGGGGGAAGCGTGAACGCTTCGTCCCCAAAATCAAGATTCGATGAAATCAGACTAGGTGAAGCCGTTGTGTTTCAGCGCGGATTCGACATTACAAAAAGTGAACAAACTGAAGGAAATATCCCAATTATTTCCTCATCTGGTGTGTCCAGCTATCACAATAAGTGGAAAGTCATGGGGCCTGGTGTTGTTATCGGTCGCAAGGGGACATTAGGAACTGTTCACTATATAAAAGGCAATTATTGGCCGCATGACACAACGTTATGGGTAAAGAATTTCAAAGGTAATGATGCACGTCTAGTCTCATACTTTCTTCAAACATTGAAGTTAGAAAATTTCGATACCGGTTCGTCAAACCCGACCTTAAACAGGAATCATATCCACAAGATAAAGGTTTTGTTTCCGAGATATCAAGTTCAACGGAAAATCGCGGCGATTCTCTCCGCCTACGACGATCTGATCGAGAACAACAAGCGAAGGATCGCGCTGCTGGAAAAAATGGCCGAGGAAGTCTACCGCGAGTGGTTCGTCCGCATGCGCTTTCCCGGCCACGAGAAGGTGAAGAAGGTTAAGGGTGTGCCGGAGGGGTGGGATGTTTTGTCTTTTTCAGATCTTGTGGAAATTAATCCTTTAGAACGAATTGATAAGTCAGAAGAAGTACCGTTTGTTGGTATGGAAGACCTATCTTTGAGTTCCATGTATTTTGCCGTGAAAGAGTCTCGAAAGGGCGCTTCTGGTTCAAAGTTCAGGAATCGAGATGTGCTTTTTCCACGCATCACTCCATCTGTAGAGAATGGGAAGCGTGGGGTGGTGATGTCACTTGAAGAGAATCAGGTCGGGTGTGGATCAACGGAGTTCATAGTAATGCGTGAAAAGGTGATCGGACCTGAACATATCTATTTTATAACTTGTTCCTCTGAATTCAGGAAGCATGCGGAGCTCAGCATGACGGGTGCTTCCGGAAGACAACGAGTTCAGGAAGATTGTTTTTCGTACTTCCTGGTTAAAACGCCATCCTCGGGGATACGAAGGAAATTTGCTGAAATTGTGAGTCCCCATTTTCAACAAATTGAGGTTTTCTCTTTACAGAATGAGAAATTGATACAAGCGCGCGACATGCTCCTCCCCCGGCTGATCTCCGGCAAGCTTTCCGTCGAGAATCTCGACATCATGTTTCCGCCCTCCATGGAGGAACATCATGAAATTTGAGACTTTCAGCGCGGGCGTCTGGCGCCAGCGTTACCAGTACAAGAGCTTCGAGCCGGTATCGGTCAATCACGAATGGACCTGGGAAGACGCCACCATCAACACCCTGCTGGAATCGGCCAATCGCGCCCTTGGGGAACTCAATGCCTTTTCGCTGATCGTCCCGGATATCGATCTTTTCATCCAGATGCACGTGGTGAAGGAAGCGCAGACTTCGAGCCGGATCGAGGGCACCCAGACGGGGATCGACGAGGTGCTGATGCCCGAAGAGCAGATCCAGCCGGAGAAGCGCGATGACTGGAGGGAAGTCAGGAACTACATCGATGCCGTCAATACCGCGATTGCCGAGCTCGACAAATTGCCGCTTTCGAACAGGCTGCTGAAACAAACCCACGAGATCCTGATGCGAGGCGTGAGGGGAGAACACAAGCAGCCGGGAGAATTCAGGATCAGCCAGAACTGGATCGGGGGTTCGAGCCTCTCTGACGCGGTCTTCATTCCGCCCCACCCGGACGGCGTTCCCGATCTGATGGGCGACCTCGAAGCATTCTGGCACAACGAAAACATCGTCGTCCCGCATCTCATCCGGCTTGCGATCAGCCATTATCAGTTCGAAACCGTACACCCTTTTCTCGACGGAAACGGTCGCATCGGGAGGTTGCTGATACCGCTTTATCTGGTCAGCCATGGCTTGCTGGCGAAACCATCGCTCTATCTTTCCGATTTCTTCGAGCGAAACAGGGCAAGCTACTACGATGCGCTGATGCGGGTGCGTGTTTCCAACGATCTGATCCACTGGATCCGGTTTTTTCTCAACGGCCTTTTTGAAACGGCAACAAAGGGGAGAGATGTTTTCAGGCAGATTCTGGCCTTGAGGAACAAGGCGGAACATGCCGTGCTGGGGCTCGGGAAAAGGGCGGTCAATGGCAGGGAATTGTTGAACCTGCTGTACGGAAATCCGGTTGTATCTGCCGCCGACATCGAGGCGGGGTTATCCGTCAGCACTCCGACAGCCAATTCGCTGATCCGGGATTTCGAGAATCTGGGCCTGCTTGTAGAGATTACCGGGCAGCAGAGGGGAAGGATTTATTCCTTCGATCCTTACCTTAAGTTGTTTCTTAGGTAAACGAAATGCGGTTTCCTTAACTAAGCATCAGGCGAAGTTAAAAGAAGGAATGCAAAATGCCCAATTTCATATCCGAAAGCCAGATCGAGGAAGCGTTGCTGAATACGCTCCGGGATCTGCACGGCTATGAGTTGCTGGACTGCTACACGGAAAATCCGGAAGACCTGAAGGATGGATCGGGGAGGTCGAACAAGCGCGATGTGATTTTTTCCGATCGCGTGCGAAATGCGGCCATCGATCTGAACCCGGGAATCCCGGAAGAGGTGATAGACAATGCCGTCGAAAGGCTGATGGACAGGCGCCAGGCGATGACCCCGGTTGCTGCGAACAGGGAAATCCACGGCCTGTTGAGGGACGGAATCCCGGTCGAGTATGACGACGAAGACGGCAAGTTGAAGCAGGAGAGGGTTCGTCTCATCGATTTCAACGATTCCCGAAGAAACCATTTTCTTGCAGTGACCCAGCTCTGGATCAGGGGGGAGATCGGCTACAGAAGGCCGGACGTGCTGATCTACGTGAACGGCATTCCGCTGGTCTTCATCGAACTGAAAAATTCCAACGTCAAGCTGAGGAACGCCTACGACGACAATCTCACGAACTACAGGGCTGAAATTCCCCAGCTCTTCCTGGCCAATGCTCTCTGCGTGCTTTCGAACGCCATCGAAACCAGGGTGGGCAGCATCACGGCGCAGTGGGAGCATTTCTTTCAATGGCTGCGCACTGAGGACGAGCGGGAAAGGGTGGACAGGGAAGCAATCCGGGAGCAGGGCACAAGCCTCGAAAGGCTGGCTTCCGGGATACTTTCCCATCATCAACTGCTAGATTATGTCGAGAATTTCGTCCTTTACTACAAGGACAATTCCAAGATCGTGGCGCAGAACCATCAATTCATCGGCGTGAACCGTGCCTACGAGCGGTTCATGAACAGAGGCGAACTCGAAGGGAAGCTAGGGGTTTTCTGGCACACACAGGG
>JAJZTT010000091.1 GCA_021848705.1 Pseudomonadota bacterium | reverse complement strand
CGAATATGTGGGAGAGCTGTTCCTGGGTCATGCCGATCCCGTGATCCCTGACCTGAAAGCTGAGCCATTTCCCTTCCCGGTCTTCGAACATTTTGCACTGCATGAGGATTTCCCCGCCGCCCGGAGAATATTTGTAGGCATTGCCGAGGACATTGTTGAATACCTGCCTGATCTTGTCTGAATCGATTGAGATGGGCGGCGTTTCTGGAAATTCGCTGATCATGCGCACTTTCCGGCCGTCTCCAGGCATGCTGATTTCGTTGGCAGCTTTTTTCGCCACGGCGAGCACATCCTGAACAGCGAACCTGAAATCCTTCCCGGCCCTGGCTTCGATGCGGGCGAGATCGAGCAGTTCATCGAGCATCCCGATGAGGCTTCCCGCCTGTTCGTAGACAATGGTCAGGAATTCCCTCTGTTCTTGCGGACCGATTTGGCGATTGAGCATCAGTTCGGTGAATCCGTAGACGCTGGAAAGCGGTGTGCGCAATTCGTGCGCAGCGGTTGCCAGGAAATCGCTCTTCATCCTGTCGACTTCCACTTCCAGGGTGACATCGCGGAAGAACAGAATGTTCCGGAGCTCCTCGCTCCGGATTTCGCGCGCCTCCCAGCGGATCATCCGCTTCGGGTCAACGAGTTCGAACATGCCCTGACGGGATTTTCTTGCAATCATGTCGCGCAGCGCATGGGCGCTTTTGTCTTCGAGTTTCGCGTCGAACTGTCTGACGAAATCCGGCATCCGAATTTTACCTTCCTCGTCCATCTCGAGCGACAGCATGCTCGCAAGCCGGCTGTTGCAGAAGGAAATCCGGTTTTCGGAGTCGATTGCGAGCACTCCTTCCGGGCTGTTTGCCAGAATCATGCGCAGATTGGACTCGCTTTCCCTGAGACGGTTGGAGGCATTCTTCCTTTCCGTGATGTCCATGAGGGTGCCATAGGTGCCGATGATCGCCCCGGATTCGTCGAGCCCGAGGCGGGCATACACTTCGATCCACCTGAAACCGCCTTCACGGGTGAGGTAGCGGATTTCATGCCTGCAGTAGTCCTTTTCCCGGGCAATGAGAGGGGCGAATTGCGTTGCATTGCGCTGGCGATCTTCAGGATGAACGAACTCCAGGAAGGGTTTCCCGATCGAATTGCCGACATCGAAGCCGGTGATTTCCTCCCAGGCATGATTGAGGAAAGTCCATGTCCCTTCTGCATCGGTCTGGAAAATGACTTCCTTGACATTGTCGACGACCGTCCTGAACCTGGCTTCGCTTTGCCCGAGTTCCCTGGTCCTTTCTGAAACGCGTGCCTCGATCCTTGCCGCGTGACCTGTGCCGATGAGCAGGAGCGCGCCAAGCAAGCCGGTGCCGAAAATGCCGGCTGCCAGGGCGGACCAGCTTTCCCAGCGCAGATGCTGCCTGAAATAGGCTTTGGTGGGGGCCGTTTCGAGAAGATAATGTCTGGAGCCGAAACGGAATGCTTCCCTGAAGAGCGGAGTAGACGAGCCTCGTGGAAAATTGTCGTAGATGACTCGATTGGCATCAAGATCGATCAGCCGGTCATTGAGTATGCCCCGGGCGAATGGACGAAGCTTCTCCATGAAGTCGCCCATGCGCAATACGGTCAGGACAACCCCATTTTCCCGATGCTCCACCGAAAAAAGGAGCAGGACTCCGTACTGGTTCTGACGGTCCTGTACGAGATGCACGGGCGCCGAAGCGATGGTGCTTCCCCGGGCGATGGCGCCTGCAATCGCATTTCTTCTGGCTGCATCGGACGCCAGATCGTAACCCAGTGCCGGCTCGTTTCCGGCCATGGGGTAGAGGTAGGTGACGGGATAATATTCCTGCCGGATTGCAGCCCGAACCATTTTTCCGGAGCGGTTTCTCTGCCTGATCGGGAAACCCCGGCTTGCCTCGAAAGCTTTCCTTTCCGCCCTGTCCACCCTGGGAGCCCATTCCAGTGCCTGGATCATCGGGAAGCGCTTCAGCGGTTTCGACACGAAACGGTCGAATTCGTTCTGTGTGATTTTTCCGGGCATCGTGAACAGCGATGCCATCTGTTCGAGCAGGGATTCCTGTTCCTCCAGCCTGGCTTGCACCAGGTCGGAGGTTTGCTGCGACATCTGCCTGAATTCCAGCAGGGAATCCACATATTCCCAGCGGTGCGCCCTGACGAAGATCAGCACGATGAGGCCGAACATCAGGAGCATCGGAATCGCGACCGTGTATCTCCTGGATTTCCAGAGTGCGGCCGGCTGAGCGGCCAATGTCATGACGATGGGGAGCATGACCAGCACGCCCAGCACATCCCCTGCCCACCAGAACGACCAGTTCGTCAGAAAGGTGCTCCTGTCCAGGACGCCGAGCAGAAACAGGCCGCTGACTGAAAGCGTTGCGCTGATCAGGCAGACGATCGGGGCGATCGCCAGAAATTTCAGCAGGTCCGAGGCATTGTCGAGGCAGGCTGGATAGCCTACGGTTTTTCGTAAGGCCCACCCGCCGATTCCCGCCTGGAGCGTGGAAGAGAGCGCGATCAGCATTTCGGGGGAAAGGAGGTCTCTGCTTTGCGGCAGTCCGGGATGGAAGTTGAGCAGGAATGCGCCCAGAAAGATCCAGGGCAACGCGCGCCAGCCGGAGAGGAGTGCCGCTGCAATCGCGATTCCTGCTGGAGGGAAGATCGGGGAGGCGTAGCCGTTGGGCAGCGCCATAAGAAGGCTGAGCTTGCCGCATGCGAAATAGGATGCCGCGAGCAAAATTCCCTTCGACAGGGATTTCATGGTGTTCGAAGTCATGCAAACCTTGCTGGATCATGTACGGTTTTCAGGCTGATGGAATTTCATGCCGCGGAGAGCATCGAATGATGTCGATCACACCGACCCGAAAAGTGCTCCGGCACCCCCGGTGAGCGCCATGGCGAGCAACCCCCAGAAAGTGACGCGGGCGGCGGCCCTGACCATCGGCGCGCCTCCCGCACGGGCGGAAAGTGCGCCCAGGACCGAAAGAAAGAGCAGGGAGCTTGCGCCGACCGCGACGATCACCGCATTTTTCGGAACGAGCACTGCTACGAAAAGAGGCAGGATTGCGCCGACCGCAAAGGTCGCCGCCGAGGCGAGCGCCGCCTGGACGGGCTTTGCGGAAAGAGCCCCGGAAATCCCCAGTTCGTCCCTGGCATGCGCACCGAGCGCATCGTGCTCCATCAGCGCAGTCGCCACTTTCGCAGCGAGCTCCGGATCGAGCCCCCTTTCCACATAGATCGAGGCCATTTCCTTGTGCTCGTGTTCAGGAAATTGTTCGAGTTCCCTTCTTTCCCGCTCCAGATCGGCCGCTTCGGTGTCCGCCTGGGAACTCACCGAAACATATTCCCCTGCAGCCATGGACATCGCGCCCGCCACCACTGCGGCGGCGCCCGCCACCCAGATGGCCCTGGCGTTCGCGCCGGATGCGGCCACCCCGAGCACGAGGCTGGCAGTGGAGACGATTCCGTCGTTTGCGCCCAAAACTGCCGCCCTCAGCCAGCCGGTTCGATGCGAACGGTGTCTTTCAGGATGTTTCATGACTATAAATCCTGTATGGAGAAATCATGATGAAGGAATTGCGCTCTGAAAGCAATGCCGGGCAATCGTTTGATCGTCATGGACAAAACCTGATAGCATGAAATTCCCGGGCATCCGCCCGGGCTTGCAAATGGAGTCATCGCCTTGCTCAATTTCAGTAAAATTTCGGAAAAACGCGTGCTCATCATCGACGATATGGAGGGGATGCGTTCCCAGCTTCGCATGTCGCTTTCCAGCTCCGGTTTCTCCAAACTGCATGTGGTGGGATCCATTCGTGAAGCGCTCGATCGTCTCGCCACAGGGCGTTATGATCTCATCCTGTGCGATTATCTGCTGGGGGAGGGGACCGACGGACAACAGTTCCTGGAATACCTTCGGACCAACGATCTCATCAGCCGGAACACCCTTTTCATCATGATCACCGCGGAGCAGTCCTACGGTAAGGTGGTGGCGGCATCCGAATGCGAACCGGACGATTATCTGCTGAAGCCCTTCACCGCGGCGCAGTTCAATCTCAGGCTGGAAAAACTGATCGAGCGCCAGGAATACCTCCTCGAAATCGACCGGGCCTCCGACAAGAAGAACTGGTCGAAAGTGGTCGCGGAATGCGATGCATTGCTCGCTCGCAAGGACAAATATTATTTCGATCTCGCCAAGATCAAGGGGTCTGCGCTGATGAAGTCGGGAAATCCGGGACAGGCTGCAGAATTTTACAGGAGCATCCTTGCGGTTCGCCCGCTCGGCTGGGCAAAGCTCGGCTTGGCCCGCGCGCTTTCCATCCTGGGGGAAAAGTCCGAAGCGGAAAGCCTGGCCAGGAAGCTGATCGAGGAGATGCCGCAATTCATGGCCACCTACGATTTCCTCGGCAGGGTGGTTGCCGATTCCGGGGACAGGAAAGGTGCTCTCGGCATTCTGCAGAAGGCAAGGGAAATCGCGCCCGGAACCATGAGCAGGATCCGCGAATTGAGTTCTCTCGCGGTCTCGACAGGGCAGCCGGAGGTCGCCGAAAAGGTGATGCGGGAGACCTTGCAGAGACACAAGTATTCCCCGGTGAAACAGGCGGGGGATTATGTCATTCTCTCCAGGGCGCTCGTCGACCAGGGGCGAGCCGAGGAAGCGCTTGGCGTGGTGAAGGAAGCAAAGAAATCCTTCCGTGACGACCAGAGCAATGTGCTGCTTGCGACCACCGAGAGCAGCGTGCACCGGGCTGCAGGAAACGAAGATCTGGCAAGGGAAGTGCTGGATGCGGCCATGAGTTCTGCCGATCCGCGCAACCTTTCCCCGGAAGTGGTCATGGCGATGGCGGACGCCTGTTTTTCTCTCGGCAGGGAGGAGGATGCCACCCGTCTCCTCAAGCAGGCGGTACAGAGCAATCACGAGGACGAGTCCATCCGGCTCAGGGTCCGGGACGTGATGATCGCCGCCGGAAAGGATCCTTCCGAGGCAAAGGCCCTCATCGATGCGAGCGCGAAGGAAGTGATCCATCTCAACAACGAGGGGGTGAGGAAGGCGCAGGCGGGAGAACTCGGCGAGGCGGTCGAAATGCTTTCGGAAGCCGCGGAGCGGCTTCCGAACAACCTGCAGATCCTGGGCAATGCCGCGCTGGTGATCGCGCTCGACATGGTGAAGAACGGCAGGGACTCAAAGAAGATGGCGAAATGCCTGGGGTACCGCGACTCGCTCGTGAAGAAATCCCCCTCCCATCCCAAGGTCGAGCAAATCGACGCAATGCTTAAGCAAGTGAAATCATGAATGAAATTGTTCTTTCCGTGATCCACGAAGTGAAAAACCGGCTCGCCGAGCTCGCTTTCAGGCTGGAACAGAAAGAGGGCATGCGTGCGGAGGTGGAAGTTGCGTTGAACGCTTCGCGGCGCCTGAGCGAAATCCTGATGCTGGAAAGAGACCGGGAAAACGCGCTCTGGGTAAATCCTGATTCGGTGAATCCCGCCGATTTCCTCTCGGTGCTTGCAGGAGAGTATGCCGCGCTCCATCCTGCGCTTTCGGTTTTTGTCGAGACAGGGGCTGCGCCCGACATCGCCTTTTTCGACGAAAACATGGTGAGGACTGCGCTCGGCAATGCCCTGCACGATGCCTGCCTTCATGCCAAAAGTACGGTGCGTCTTGCCGCCTTCGGGCAGGAAGGCATGCTGGTTCTCGAAGTCCGGGACGACGGCCCCGGCTATCCTGAGGAAGTGCTCAAGGGAGGAGGCGCATTTCCTTCCTCCTTGAACGGAAAGGGTACCGGCCTGGGCCTGTATCTTTCAGCCAGGATCGCTGCGCTCCACAGGGTGGGGGAGCAATGCGGCCGGATCGAGCTTTCGAATGCAGAAGGCGCGCGCTTTCGCATGCTGCTGCCCTGATTGTCTTCCCCGGTCACTAGGATCGATGCGCCTGGAATGGTTTTTCCCGCGCGGATTCGCCGAACTTCGTCGCGGATCCGTGTCTGGATGTCGATTTCGGTGAAGAAGTTTTTCTGTGCTTGAAGTCATCGATGTACCACCCGCAGCGTTCAGGTTCTTCCTGCAAGTTGAACAGTGCCACATCCAGCCTTTCGCACGATTCCAAGGTTCTCTTGGTTACCCTCATCCAGCAAGCGACGTGCCGGCAGGCGAAAGAATTTCGCTTCGGCGAATCGCTTCTTGTCGCAAATCTTACAGAAGCGACAGTAACGGAAGGGAACGGGCACCTCAGGTGTGCAATCGGCAATGGAATGTTTTTTGCTACTGAAGGTCGTTGCCATGATGGACATTTCTGACAAATCGCCCGCCCCGATCGGACACAGCACCAACCTGGTTGGACTTCCCACGGGGCTCTTGGCGAGCGCCGCTTTCAACGCTGATCCGGTTCCATTGCGGATCAGCGGAACGCGGGAAACGCATCGCGGCCTGTTCATCCGCCTTGCCGGAGCAACGGATGCTTTCGAAGCGTCGCGGATTTTCCAGGATTACATGACCGTGGTTTTCGGACTCGAAGGGTCGCCCGATCCGTCAGGAACACGGCGATACCGGGCAAGCTACCTGAGACTTCTGAAGGATTGGGGATTCGATTCGAACAGCCCGGCCGGGGCGGTGCTGAAGGGCTGGGTGGAAAGCCGCTTCGGCCTTTTTCCGGGCTTCCACAAGGAGCCCATCCGCCGCTTCAACAGTCATGCCTGGATAACCTACATCGAAGAAAAGATGTCGAGCCGTTTCCACAATAACGCGATCAATATGCAGCTCGATCTTTTGTATGAATTCTGCCAGTGGATGCTCCCCCGCTTCCACGCAGCCGGTCGCAGGCATCTGACCCTTTTTCGCGGCAGCAACGATCTGCGCGAGCATCGGCTCTTGCAGACGCTTGGCGGGAGAGAGGCGCTCCTTCGCCTAAATAACCTGGTTTCTTTTACCTCCTCGCCAGAGGTCGCAGACGAATTCGGTGACACAATCATCGAGACTGAAGTGCCGCTGCCGAAAATCCTGTTCTGCAACGACCTGCTGATCTCCCGTCCCTTGCGCGGGGAGGCGGAATTTCTGGTGATCGGCGGGGATTACCGCGTGAAAATGTCGTACTGGAGAAAACCGGAATGAGTTCCGGCGAACGGGCGCTTGACGCCTATCCTGGTATTGCGGTCGGGGATGACTGGGTGCCGCGATCGAAACATGAGGACATCGTCGTCGGCGGCTGGTTGAAGCTGAAGGCAGGGTCGACGATACCGAGATGTTTCTGGCACTCGGGCGGGCGCAGATTTACAGGGGGAAATGCAATAGCGGTTTGCGAGTCCCTTGCAGCACGGCTGGAGTCCGGGCCGGAGGACGTTGGAGGTGCCTGCCGCTGGCTGTATGAGCTCGATGCGCCGGTGAGGACTGAGATCGAACTGCAGGCGCGGGAATTGCTGCGGTGGGAAATGAAGCCATTCAGACAAACGCATCATCCAATCTTTTTCTGCGACATGTTCCGGAATGTCGCCTGCAAACGGAACCGACCAGGAGCAGGCGGTGTCAACTGGACTCGCGGCGATTCGGCTGCACAAATTCCGGGGGAAGGAAGATGAAAATATTTTGGCTGATTGCGCTGGTCCTGTTGTTGTCCGGATGCGCCGGAATTGCGATGAGATTTTAGGACGTTGCCGATAAATGATCCCCCGCAAAGGGGGAGTCTTGCGAAAATCTGCAGTGTGGTGTCGGCTCGGCAATGCCCCTCCTTGCAGGAGAGGGCACGGGCCCTGTTTTTCTGCGACTTCCGGCAGGGCCAGAAATTGATTCCCTGATCCAAGGTTTCGACGACTCGGCCATGGTTGCCCACCATTTTTGACATGTCGTTCGATATGGGAGGGAAAATCAAACGCTTGGGAGGAAGAGACATGTTCCATTTCGTCAGGGAAAATGGAAAGCGGTGGGCAGCGGCGGACCAGTTTTCCCCTTTTCCGGCGCAAGGAGCGCATCCTGAAAGGGCTGCCTTCAGTGGCGATGTTCTGTTTGAAGTGACGGCCATCTTGCTTGGGTAGTTGACCGGGGCCGGCCGTCCAGGCAGACATCATGGCAAAAGTTCATCAGGGATATCCTCATGTAGGGAAGCGTTCGAGTTCCGCTGTGCAAAAATCAGCGTGACAACCTCAACAGACCATCGACCTGCTGTCGTATTTCTTCAGCCACCTCTCTTTTGAGCTTTTCCAGCCAGCGCATCGGGATTCCGTCTTCCCCATAAAGAGCGCCGGCCAGCATGCCGGCAATAGCGCCTGTTGTATCCGCATCCTCCCCCATGTTGACGGTTTCGATCAGGCAGGACTCGAAGGAATCGGTCGCGAAGAAATGGTGCAATACCGTCTGAACGGTGTCGACGATGAAGCCGGATGCCCTGCCAGGATAGGGATTGAAGCTGAATTTCGGATGTTTCTCGATGAGTTCGTTCGCGATGTTCCTGCAATCCTTGACGCTTCCTCCCAGGATAAGCTGTCTCGTCATCTCGCCCAGGGCAACTGACGCCGCATCAGACAATGTATGATTGTGTGTGAGGTGGCATTGCGCGATGATCTGCTCGTGGAGTGATCCTTCGCCTTGAAGGGCTGACAGCACGACGGGCATGATGCGCATGGCCGCGCCGTTGCCGCCGTCGCCTTCGTTGACCGGTCCGGAAAGGCTTCCGTCGGCCATGAAGCGTCTGATGCCGCGCCTGCAGGTGTTGCCCACGTCAACAGGTTTCGTTTTCAGCCAAGCGGCGAAGGATTCCGCGGCGGCTATTGCATCCCAACCCCCTGATTCGAGGATCGCGCGGCCCAATGCGAGTGACATTTCGGTATCGTCGGTGACGCGCCCTGCATCGAGCCTCAGCCAACCGCCGCCCACGATCTCCTTGTGCATGCCGTATTGGTGCCTGATTTCGCGTGGCGTCATGAATTCTACCGTAGCTCCGAGCGCATCCCCTACAGCGAGTCCGAGATAGGCGCCAAGCGCACGTTTGCGGACCTCATCCATGTCAGTAACAGGACGCCTTCACCCGGTAATCTCCGTCGATGACGGCGTCACCGAATTCCTCGGCGATGTATCGTTGCGACGTTAAGGAAACCTGGTTGTTGAGTCGGGTGATGTCGGAATCTGAATCATGAATCCTCTCCTTCATGTCGTTGTTGTCGAAGCGGATCGACATTTTTTCTTCCGCGCTGGCGAGCCATGCCCAAGAATTGAAGCAGCGTATCAGCAGCTTGTCGAAGGTGGGGAAAAGGCCGAAGCGCGAGTTCATGCAGTCCTGGAAGATCGATCGGGCCTCAATCGGCGCCTTTGCAGTGTTGAGAAAATCGAGAAGCGGGGCGCGCATTTCTCTAGTGGAGCGTATGCGCAGAGAAATGGGGAAATCGTTGAAGCTCGAACTGGCAAGCATCCCCGTCGGCATCCCGACCAGGTTGCTGCTGTTTCCGATTGTTGCGATCGATTCGTCCATGAAGTTGGAAAAGCAAGAAGTGTTCCGTGCCTTTTTGACGGGAAAATGGGGTTGAATTGTCGGTTTTGTCGGTTTTTCGACAATCGCGAATCGACGGAAATCAATGCGTTAATCAATGGCATGCTAATTGCTCGAATCCGCTTGAGCCCGAAGTGTGGGTGAACATCAGGAGTAAGGTCATGTCCGGACTCAATGCCACGGTGCAGGAAGTTTTCAACGAGCCTGGTTGCGACAAGAACCAGGGAAAATCGGAGAAGGAACGCAAGAAGGGTTGCACCAAGCAGTTGCAACCCGGGGCCGCTGCCGGCGGATGCGCTTTCGACGGCGCGAAGATCGCGTTGCAGCCGATCACCGACGTCGCCCACATCGTCCATGGCCCGATCGCCTGCGAAGGAAATTCCTGGGATAACCGCGGAGCGAAATCCTCGGGCTCCCGTCTCTACAGGACAGGATTCACCACCGACATCACCGAGACCGACGTGGTCTACGGCGGGGAAAAGCGCCTTTTCAGGGCGGTCAAGGAAGTCATCGACAAGTACGATCCTCCCGCGATCTTCGTCTATCAGACCTGCGTCACGGCGCTCATCGGCGACGACGTCGAGGCGCTTTGCAAGGCTGCGAGCGCGAAATTTGAAAAACCCGTGATCCCGGTGAATGCCCCGGGTTTCGTCGGCAGCAAGAACCTCGGCAACAAGCTCGCAGGGGAAGCATTGCTCGACCACGTGATCGGAACCATCGAACCCGAATACACCACCCCCTACGACATCAACATCATCGGCGAATACAACCTGGCAGGCGAGCTCTGGCAGGTCAAACCGCATCTGGACGAACTCGGAATCCGCATCCTGTCCTGCATCAGCGGGGATGCGAAATACAGGGAGGTTGCCTCTTCCCACCGGGCAAAGGCGGCGATGATGGTGTGCTCCAAGGCGATGATCAATGTCGCGAGGAAAATGGAAGAGCGTTTTGAGATTCCGTTCTTCGAAGGATCCTTTTACGGGATCTCCGACATGAGCGATTCGCTTCGGCAGATTGCCAAGCTCCTGGTGCAGCGGGGGGCGGATATGGAACTCCTCGACCGCACCGAAGCCCTGATCGCCAGGGAAGAAGCGATCGCCTGGCAAAAGCTCGAATATTACAGGAGGCGATTGTCAGATCGG
>JAJZTT010000090.1 GCA_021848705.1 Pseudomonadota bacterium | reverse complement strand
CTCGCCGGCCGATCTGGATCCGGCATACTGGATCAACATGGGCGCGATGGCCATCTCCACGCTTGCGGGTTCCCTCCTGATCGAAAATGCCCCCGATTTTCATCTGCTTCGGGATCTGCTTCCCTTCCTGAAGGGGGTGACGCTCGGTTACTGGGTTACCGGAACCTGGTGGATCCCGATGCTCATCCTCCTCGAATTCTGGAAGAATGTGCGGATTCCATTCGCCTATTCCCCTGCCGTCTGGAGTGCAGTTTTTCCAGCGGGAATGTATGCCGCATCCACTTTCCAGCTTGAGGCCGCCCTGGACCTGAAATTTCTGCAATTTCTCCCTCCTCTTTCCCTGTCCGTTGCAGCGGCGCTCTGGGCCGCTGCAATTTTCGGCCTCGCCAGGAGACTGGTCCCCCATTCGTCACATTCCTGAAACATTTTCGCTCCTTTGCAACAGTTGCCGCATCCAATCCCCGTGAGTAGTATTGTTTGTAAAAAAATATTTACAAAATTCCCGGTCGACAGGACCGTGAAAATCCGGCGCTACTCGCCAAACCACCAAGAAAGGGAACTCCATGTATTTTCGTATCGCGACAATCGGACTGGTTGCAGCACTGGTCACTGGATGTGCAGGGGAAGTGAAGCGGGAAGGGAATCTTGCCGCTCCGGCGAAACTCTCCGTGCAGAAATACAAACAGGTGACCGTATCTCTCAACGACCAGGCACAAACCGAACTCAGCGACAATGTTCAGTTCGATCCGGACAGACTTCGCGACACGATCACGCGCGTGATGAAGGCAAAAGGAATGATCGCCGACAACGCAGCGGACAAACTCGACATCAAGATCACGGACATCCGGGTGCGCTCCAATTTCAGCGCGATCATGTTCGGCTTCATGGCCGGATCGGACCATGTCACCGGAACGGTGAAACCGCTGGATGCATCCGACAAGCCTCTCGAAACTTTCGAAGTTTCCGCGTCCTATGCCCTCGGGGGATTGGGTGGAGGTCAGAACGATGCGCGCATGGGCTGGCTATACGACAAATTCGCGGAACTGACCGTCAAGGAACTCACCGGTCAGACGCAGAAGCAATAATCCTGTGCAGCACGCCGCACGATTTCGCCGTGCGGCGGCTCCTGACACCACCTGTCAGTTCAGACAGTTGGAAACCATTCAAAACGGGGGTAGGATGCGCTTGCTGCATCCTTTTTCCCCTGAAAACCTCCCGGCTGCAATGTGCATGTGCCAGGCCATTTCAGGAAGAACGGTGGCCATGACGACAAGGGAGAATCGCGGATGAAAATCTGTCAAAAAACGTTGCTGGCCGCATTCCTGGCATTCTTTGCCTGCACTTCGAATGGTGCGGAGGACAGCCTTCTCACCGCGAAGTTCTACGAAAGCATGTTCCGTAATGGTCATGCCGATATGGCAGAACTCACGCTGTTCTTCACCGGCATGCCCAAGGGAGGAGACCTCCACCACCATTATACGGGCAGCCTGTATGCCGAAACCTATCTCGACTGGGTGGACAGGAAAGGCTGGTGGATCAATCCATGCACTTTCCGGATCGTCAAGGCAAAGGAGGAAGGAAACTGTTCCTCGATCACCGTCCGGCAGCTCGAGGCGAACAATGCGCTGTACAGAAAGCTGCTCGACCTCTGGTCGGACAAGGATTTCTCGAATTATTACCACGATCAGCCGCCTCCAGACAGCAATTTCTTCGGCACCTTCGGCTACTTCGGCACGGTCTCCAATGAATACATGCATGAAGGACTCGACATCCTGAAGCAGCGCGCCCTCAGGGAGAACGTCGGGTACATCGAGACCATGCTTGCCAGGGTGCCCGTCAGCAGCCAGGATTATTTCGAGCCGGATCTGGCGAATCAGTTCATCGGGGAATTGAAGGCGGCGAAAAGCCAGGAAGAAACCGACCGCCTGCTCGACAGGATCACTTCCATCCTCGATGGAGAAAGTGGATTCCACAAAAAGGTGGACGACTATGTCTCCACGCTCCATTCCATTCATCAGGGAATCGACAGCGATGCATTCCTGATGCGCTACCAGACTTATGCATCAAGGGGGGACAATCCACTCCAGGTGTTCACCAGCCTGCTGGCAGGCTTCATGGTTTCCCGCCAATCTCCCCTGGTCGTCGGGGTGAACATCGTCGGACCGGAAAACGGCATCGTCGCCCTGGAGGACTACACCCTGCACATGCGGATGTTCAATTACCTGCACAGAAAATTTCCGGAAGTGCACAGAGCGCTTCATGCAGGGGAGCTGACGCTGGGCATGGTACAGCCGAAAGACCTGCAGTCCCACATCCGTGAGGCGGTCGAGATCGCACATGCGCAGCGGATAGGACATGGGGTCGACCTTCCCCACGAATGGCAGGCGCCGCAGCTGCTGCAAGAACTGAAGAAGGAAAAAGTTGCGATCGAAATCAATCTGACCAGCAACCAGTTCATCCTGGGTGTTCTGGGTTCGGAGCATCCCTATCCGATCTATGCAGCTTACGGCATACCGCTGGTCATTTCCACGGACGACTCCGGCGTCTCGCGCAACAACCTTTCCGAAGAGTACATGCTGCTTGCCTCCCGCTACCATCCCTCCTACGAAAAGATCAAGGAATACGTGTACAACAGCATCCGATATTCCTTTCTCCCGCCCGCTGCCAGACAGGCAGAGCTGAAGATCCTGGACAGGAGATTCGAAGAATTCGAAAAGGAAATGGCGAGTTTTTCGGCTCAAATGAACCTGAAATGAGAAGGCTTCCGGGATCCCCGGATTCTGGATCGCTTTCAACGGCCCAACCCTTTCCATCACCATCCCGCAGCACGCCTTCCCGCATCATCCTGCACGCAGCCCCGAACGAAAATTGAGAATCATTCTAAGTTTTTGCTATGGATTGATTTATTCGGATTTGCAATCTAAATAGAATTGACAGGCGGCATCCGCTTCGGCTTTGAGGTATTTCTTGACGGTGTTACGGAAAAAATTCAGGTCGCTGGCGACCGGGCCGGTACGCTCGCCATGGACCTTGTGACGGCGACGCATCTTGCCCATGGTTTCCATGCAAATCACGGGCAGGCTGCTCCGGCCGAAATGGCTGCATGATGACGCATTCCGGGGTGGTCAAATTTGGACGCTGATTTCACCGGATTCCAGGTCATTTTTTTGCACGCCGATTTACAGAATTTCGCAGCAAATTTCCCGATAATGGAGGGTTCATGGGCAATATTCGTTCAGATCGGTCAACCGAAAGGATATTTTCTGCAACAAAATGGCGGGCAGGAAATGCTTCACGACCATTATTCATGGCCATCCTGTTATCCTCCTTCCAGATCCAGTCATTCGCAGCCCAGTATTCCGGAAATGAATTGCAGTTTCCAGGAACGCTGTCTTCAGCCATGCCATACGACGTGGACAGAAGCGTGCTCAACCATTACCTCGATCGCAACGACATCCCGGCAGCCCAGCGGCTTTTCGATATTTTCTCGTGGAAGATGTTCGTTTCGCTGAACTGGCCGGCAGACAAAAACGGGCAGGCCGATCCGGCAAAGAATCTGTCGGATCTGCAACTGCCGCTGCGCTGGGAATTTTTCCGCGGCGCCGATTCGATTTTTCTTCCCGATGGCGCGACACCCAAACCATGGGGCGGATCGAAGGGGTGGCTCGGCGCGGAGAAAATGCTGGAGGAAGGCAAGCCTCCGGTTCGCGATCTCTGGATGACCCGCAAGGCGGATCCGGGGCGTGACCATCAGGTGCTGGACGAGAGCTTCCAGGCTTTCAGCGGGCCGCTGGTGGATCAGAACGGCAAATGGGTCCGCTACGAAGTCCTCGTCAACAGGACCGAATTCGATTACCTCTTCCGGAATCAGCTCTACAGCATCGATGGACAGGTTGCCTTCTC
This sequence comes from Pseudomonadota bacterium, assembly GCA_021848705.1. Classification (GTDB taxonomy): domain Bacteria; phylum Pseudomonadota; class Gammaproteobacteria; order Burkholderiales; family JABEVD01; genus JABEVD01. The sequence continues at coordinate 6,765 of JAJZTT010000090.1, read as the reverse complement.
GAAGGATCATCAGGTCGATTTTCCGGCAAACGAAGGGAATCGCCACGGATCCATCGAGATCAAGCTTTCCTGGAAGCAGCTTGGCGCGGACGACGACGCGACCCGCTTCCTGGTTCGCAAGGCCTACGTCCAGCATGTGATCGCAGACCGCCACGGCAACATCGTAAAGACGAAACCGACGCTGGAGACCATGGGGCTGGTCGGCATGCACATCGCGGTCAGGACAGAGTCCTCGCCGACCTGGATCTGGGCGACCTTCGAGCAGATCGACAATGTCAACGCAAACGATCTCGAAAAGGACGCCAGGGGGCGCCCGCTTCATCCCAATTTCTTCAATCCTGCCGCACCGACCAGGCTCGTCAATACCTTGCCTCCGATGAATGCCGTCCCCGATGCGAATGGCCATTTCACCAGTTGGGCAGAAAACAGGACCACCGATCCGACCCAGGTCCTCCAGGTTTTGCCGGTGCCCGCTGCGACGGAAGCGCTCAACGACATGGTCAGGGCGCAACTCAAGGGACAGGGCAGCGTGCTCCAGTATTATCGCCTGATCGGAACGCAATGGCCGGTCCATCCCGGCTTTCCCGCCTTTGCCGGAGGAACCAGCGTGACCGGCGGCACATCCACGCCGGAGAGCATCCTCTACAAGATTCCCGGCAAGGTCGTCCCGGTCTATCTCGTCAATACGACCATGGAGACCTATTTCCAGAAAGGCAACCAGGTGGCGGGCCCGCTCGAAGAGGATGACAGGCTTCCCCAGGGCGAAGTGAGCGACAAGGCGATGGTCTTCGGTACGGAAAGCTGCAACGGCTGCCATTTTTCTGCGGGCGTCGCGGTGGGATTCAAGACCGACGCAAATGGCCGGGAAATCGTCGACAGCGATGGCTTCCGGATTCCGGTGTATGGCAAGAACGGCAATTTCGGCCAGACGGGCGGCGGCAATTTCAGCTGGTTGCTGCAGCTGAGAGCGCAATCCAGGCCGGTCAAACCGCATTGATTCCAGGGAGAGGCAGATGGCTTATACTTTTGTAAATGTCAACGATTTCACGCCCAACCTCGGCGAATGGACCAGCATCGGCAGGATCGATTCCTGGAGCCGGAACGGCAATGTTTTCACGCTCGATCTTGACCGGGCAGGACTTTCCCTGCAGGTTTCCATCCTTTCGCCGACCTGCTTCAGGGTCAGGTTCAATCCTTCCCCGGGCTTCGACTACGGCGTCGAAAACTCCTATGCGGTGATCAATCGGGATCTGGGGTCGGTGAACGTCACGGTCGTCTCCCAAACCCAGCAGGAACTGGTTCTGGATACCGGCGAAATCACCATGAAAATCGAGCTCGATCCCTACAGGGTGCTGGTTTACCGCAACGGGCAGCTCATCAATGCCGATGCGCCGTCCTACAATCTGGTCTACATTCCGGGCCAGCAGGTCATCGCCAATTTCAAGGTGTATCCCGCCAACGCCAGGTATTGCGGCTTCGGCGAAAAGGCGGGAGCGCAGCTCCTGAAAAACGAGTACACGATGACCTTTTTCAATTTCGACAATTTCCAGTACTCTTCGGCCCCGCTTCCTGCAGGCGAAGGAGCGGGGCCGCTCAATCCGAGCGAAGCGCTCTACAACAGCATCCCGCTTCTGATCGAAAACAACCCGTCCCCGCAGGGCGACTATCTCGGCGCGCCCTACAGCTACGGCATCTTTTTCGACAATCCCGCTCAGTCCTACTTCAACGTGGGGGCGAGCGACTATTCCAACATGTACGGCAAGTATTATTTCGGAGCCCTGTACGGCGACATGGACTATTATTTCATGGCCGGAAATGTCGCAGCCGACGTGCTCAGCCAGTACATCCGGCTGACCGGCAGCGCGCCGATGCCGCCGAAATATGTTTTCGGATTTCACCAGGGGGCCTACGGCTATTACGACCGTTACCTGCTCGCCGTGGCCGCAAACTCCTATCGCGCGGCGCGCATCCCGCTCGACGGTCTGCACATCGACGTCGACTTCCAGGACAATTACCGCACCTTCACCAGCAGCGAGATGAAATTCCCCAACACGCGGGAAATGATGGACAACCTGCACACGCTGGGATTCAAGTGCAGCACCAACATCACGCCGCTCGTCACCGACAATACTCTCGACGAAAACGGCAAAACCACGCCCTATGCCCAGCGCGATGCCCTGCTTGCCGGGGGCGCGCTGATTTACGATACGCTGGCAGGAGATGGGCCGAACCCGGATCTTTTCATCGGAACGGTATCCTACGGCGTCAACAGGGGATCGAATCCCTACCCGGTACCGCCCTTGCAGCCCAACAGCAACGGCCAGATCCCGCTGGGGTCGAACGGAAATTATTCCGATTATGCCCGCAGCGACGTGCAGAATCTGTGGGGGGAGCAATACGCACACCTGATCAACGATCTGGGCATGGACATGATCTGGCAGGACATGACCGATCCCGCCCTGGCCCAGGGAGGGGAAACCCCGTTCAAGACCTTTCCCCTGGCGCTCGAGCAGGACAACGGCATCACTTACCAGCCCAATGCCACCTTCCACAACGCCTATGCAAGCAATCTTCTGAAAGCCACCTGGCAGGGGCTCAACAAGCTTCGCCCGGACAGGCGCAACTTCATCATCGCAAGGGGAGGTTATGCCGGCATGCAGCGCTATGCAGGTCTGTGGACGGGCGACTCGGCTTCCAGCTGGGATTTTCTACGGATCAACATCCCCGAAGTGCTCAACATCGGGCTTTCCGGCATTCCCATCAGCGGATGCGATATCGGCGGATTCGCCACCGGGAGCGGCACCACTTCCAGCTCCTACATATCGGGCGGAAAGGTGATCGGCGGCATCACCAATTACGAGCTTCTGACGCGCTGGATGCAGCTCGGATCCTTTCTTCCCTGGTATCGCAATCACTACGACGGCTACAACAAGCAGTTCCAGGAAGCCTATGCCTATGGCGAACCCGTCCCGACCAATTGCAGGAAGTATGTCGAGCTGCGCTACCGGATGAACCAGGTTTACTACGACGCGATGTACGAATGCACGCAAACCGGGATGCCGATCGCACGCGCCCTTTTCCTCAACGAACCCGACGACGCCGAGGTATATTCCCATCTCGACGACCAGTTTTTCGTCGGGCGGGATTTTCTGGTTGCCCCCATCGTTGCCCAGCATGAATCCCTTCCCGGTCCGACTCCTCCCTTGCGCGATGTCTATCTGCCTGCGGGAAGCCAGTGGTATGCATTCCAGGACAATATCGCGCCCCTGCTGTCTCCGGTCGATGGCGGGCAACTGATCCGCAATTACTATGCCGACCTTTCGCTGGTCCCCGTCTACGTCCGCGCCGGCGCGATCCTTCCCATGCGCGAACTCGAGCAATACATCGGGCAACTTGCCGTCAATCCGCTGACATTCAACATTTATCCCGGCCCGGACAGCCGCTACCGGCTTTATCTCGACGACGGAATCAGCATGGACGCAGCCGACAAGGGAGTCTATCGACTGACCGAAATCTCCCACCAGGGAATTTCCGGCGGGCAGAACATCCGCATCAGGCGCATCAGCGACAACTATTCTCCTCCGGAGCCGTTTTATTATGTCGCACTGCTCGGCACACGCCATCCATCTTCCGTCAGCGCAGCAGGCGCTGCGCTGGACGATGTGGGCAACCCGGCTGCACTTTCCTCCTCGCCGGTAAATGCCTACTACTGGAATTCGTCCATACAGATTACATTCATCAAGATTTACGATCTGGCGGCCGACGTCACCATGACGGCCCTTTATTACTGATAGCGAGGTGGAATGATGGCACCGAAAAATCCGATTGCACGATTCGGCAGCGGAAAGCAGGCAGGAATCACCTTTACGCTGGATTTTCACGAACTGGTATCCGGGGATCTGCTGCCCGGCGCGAGGTGCGGGATCCGTTACGATCCCTTGCGGCTGGTACCCCGTGACAACGGTTATGTCCATGGGGACCCGGAGCGCCCCGTGACGATGCACTTCAGGTTCACGGAAAACGGGCCGATACATGACCAGGTGCTGCTCTCGGCGATCGGCATGGTGAGGGATGCGGTGGTCGACATCACCGGGCAGGGCTCCATGCTCCATGCCGAAATTTTCATCCCCGACGCAGCCCGGGAGCTCATCGTCTGGTTCAGCTACACGGACGGCCATGGCGAAGTTCATTACGACAGCGACTATGGCAAAAACTACCGGTTCCGCTTCGTGAAGCTCGATATCGATGTTTTGCAGGCCGTGGTCACCTCCGATCCTCAAACGCCGTACAGCGGATTCGGCGTGGAAGTCGCAACTGCCCCTTCCGTCACCCAGGTGTTCGTACGGTTCATTGCGATCGATGCGCCCTCTTTCCCGAAATCCACCGTCCCTCTGACCCGAACCGGAGCGACACCAGAAGGCAGGAGCCTCTGGTCCGCATTCGGCATTGCCGTCCCTTACCGCGCGACCATACGCTTCAAGATTTTCTACGTGATCGGTGGCGTCCGCTACAAGGACGACAATGGCGGCAAGTATTACATTGCGCCCTTTCCGCAATAAATCGAAGCCGCTTCAATCGCCAAAGCCCGTTCTCCTGCGAGAGCGGGCTTTTCACTTCCTGTCCGAAATGCATTCCAGCGCTCATCGAAAATTTCAGCCAGATCGATCAGTTGGAATTGTCGGGATCCGGGCCTAGGATGGAAGCAGGTATCAGGAGCCGCGGGAATCATCTTGCCAATGCGGGAAGACGGAATTCCCAACCCTGTTTTTTTATCGCCGCGCTTCCCGGGAGCGGGCGGAGGTGATGGATGGATTCTCCTTTTCGCCATTCCTGCAAAAGCAGGAATGCTGCATTTTGCCTTGCCGCCATCCTTCTGGCATGTGCGGCTCCGGCATCACTTGCGTCCGGGACCGGCGCAGAAAAACCCTGGTCCTTCGACGTGCGGATGAAAAATTATTTCGCCAGCCAGACCTCCTACGAATTCGGCAATCCGTTTCCTCCTTATCAAGCGCCACTGAGCCGCCTGGAGTTTTCCCTGAACACGCCATGGATCGGCATGGAATTGAGGCGAAACTTCCCCAGGTTTTCGACAGGAATCGAGGTTTCGACGAACGCCAGCCGCAGAGTGGCCGGGGCCAACAAGGATTCGGACTGGGAGGACGATGCGAATCCCGGAGCGCTTTCCATCTATTCCGAATCAGCTTCCCGCATGGGGCGCAGCTACATCGTCCGCGGCGACGTCGATCTGAAAATTTCCGACTGGATGGGACTGCCGGAGCGCATCGATGTGCGGCCCGTTGCGGGATTTCGCTGGCAGCGTTTTTCGCTCGTCTCCCATGACGGGACCCAGTACTACCCGTCATCCGGAGGGGCGATCCCACCGGACACCCTGGCGGGCGACGGGATTCAGTTCGAACAAACCTACCTGCAGTATTTTCTGGGCATGCGGGCCGCTTATGATGCCGGCGGATTCGTTCACAGAATCAAGCTGTACACGCAACTGGACCTGGCCTCTGTGGTGGGAAACAACGAGGACCGCCATCTGCTCAGGGCCGGTAACCGCATCACCTATGACCACACACGGGGGGATGCCTGGCATGCTTTGGTCGGGCTGCAATACGGCCTCACACAAAACCTTTCCCTGCGGCTCGAGGCAGACTATTTGCGCATCCGCACTTCAGGAACCCACCGGCTGGTGAACGATCTTTTCAACGTAGATTTCAGCACCGGTTACGCGGTCAATGTCTGGTCAGAACAATCGTATCTCTCTTTGGGGCTGGATTACGGCTTTTGATCCTGCTCCATGGCGCAGCCATGATGAATCCGGCCTTCGGAGTTTCATCTTGCTGGCGACCGGCAATCAGCTTCCCATGAGATGCGCCGAGACCGGTTCAGGCAGTTTGGATGGCGATCTGATTCGCAATTGCTTGTTGACGTTATATCTGCCGAAAACCACCTCGATGTCGCCGACTTCGACGCCGAATTGCCCGGCTAGAAATCGCACCATGTGATCCGTCGCTCGGCCCGCGACGGGTTTTTCCGTGACGCTCACGCAAAGCTGTTTTCCCCGGACACCTCCGACCTCATCCTGCTGGGCAGAAGGCGAGCCAAGGATGTTGAGCACGAGCGTGTCCCCGTCCCATGCGCAGAACGAATCGATCGACGTTCCTTTTCCTTCCCGCCGGCGGCCCATGCAATCTGTAACCAGAAAAAAGAGCAATATAGCCCACTCCCGCAGGGGAAGGCAAAAACTGCGAATCGAGTCCGGGAAAAGCGCCTCGCGCAGAAGAGTGCCGGTCAACGACGCTCTCCTGCAAGCCATATTTTCGGATTGTCACCATTTCCGTGACATTCCGGTTGCGATTCAGATCAGAATTACCGGCAATGTGCTTGCAATTGCAGTGACTGCCATGTCTTCATAGAAAGTACGATCCCGGGATGGAATATGCCGCCACATTTCCATCGGGGTCATGTGCGTATTCATGCTTTCAACCTCCTGCAGACAGGAATTTGGGACTATCGACGAATTTCCAGGCCTCCGGAACTGCGTCGTATCTGCATGGCGCAATCTCAATTCAGGTATAGATTCCCGACTTTTATATTCAAGTATTGACCGGTGCATGCACGCCGACCTCGCCGCAAAGGAAACGGAAATGACGGCTCGGGGCATCGATTTTTGAGACTTGTGTCATTTTTCGCCCTAATGGCGCCACCGATTTTCGGCGTAATGGAGCCACTTGGAAGTGGCGATTTCGGGGCTCGAAC
>JAJZTT010000089.1 GCA_021848705.1 Pseudomonadota bacterium | reverse complement strand
GGATGTCGAGAAGACCCAGGTTGACGGCAGCAGGAACATATTTCGGCGAGACTTCCAGCGCCTTGGCGAAACTCTTTCTCGCACCGGCAAAATCCCCCTTGCCGATATAAGCGGCTCCCTGCAGATTGTATGCTTCCGGATCCTTCGCATTGACTGCGATCATTTTCCCTGCGGAAGCCAGCGCCTCGTCGAAGCGCTTCTTGCCGAGATAGGTGAGCGTGAGCGCAGTCTGCGCCTCCATTTTCCCAGGATCCTGCTTTGCGGCCGCCTCGAAATCGGCGATGGCCCGCTCGGTCTGTCCGCTCGCCACCCTGTCCATGCCGAGCTGGGTGCGCAAGGCGGCATTGTCCGGATTCTTCTCGGAAACTTTTTCGAGATATTCGGCCGCCTTGGCATAATTGCCAAGCTGGGTGAACGCCTCTGCGGCAAGCGATTCCACCTGGACGTCGGAATCCGCCTTGCCAAGCAGCGGGCTGAGCGTTTTCATGGCTTCCGATGGCTGTTTCAGCTTGAGCAGGGTGGCAGTGAGCAGTTTCCTCGCATAGACATTGTCCGGAAAGGATTCCACGAACCGTCCGAGATTCTTCCTCGCTTCTTCCATCGAATTCATCGAGAAATTGATCGCCCCCATGAGCAGCACGCTCGGCATGTGGTCAGGACTGGATTTCAGCACCTGCATCAACTCGTCCCTGGCCTGCTGGAAGCTGGATTTCCGGAAATAGATGAGGGACTGGAGGTACTTCGCCATGAGGCTGTTGGGCTGGATCTTTTTCAGCGTATCCACTTCCCGCTGCGCATCCTCGTTTTTCCCCGCTGCGATGTCGAGCGATGCCATGCTCACATGGGCGAGCACATTGTCATGGTCGAATTTCAGGATTTCCGCGTAGGCGGCCATTGCATTGTCATTGTCGGAGCGGGCGCGAAGCAGATCCCCCTTCAACAGCCAAGCCTTGACATATTTCGGATCTTCGGCAAGAACCTTCGCAACCAGTCCGAGCGCGTCGTCGGTCTTCCCTGCCGAAGCGTCCATTCTGGCTTCGCCGAGAATCGCATCCTTGAATCCCGGAGCTGCTGCAAGCGCCTCTTCATAGGCTTTTTTCGCATCGTCCTTCAGGCCGAGCCCGAAGCTTGCCTCTCCTCTCAGCACGAGAATGCCCGCCCGGTCTGCCGGGCTCATTCCCTGCGAAACATTGAGATTGTCGAGAATTTTCTGGAATTCACCTCGGGCGATATAGACATTCCCGAGCGCCGCCTCCACTTTCGGCTTGTCCTGCTCGTACTGAAGGGCAAGCTGGAATTCGTCTTCGGCTGCAGGAAGGTTGCCGACGTCGATGTAGATCTGGCCGAGCAGGAAGCGCGCATCCCCGTTTTTTGGATCCTTCTGGAGCGCATTCTTCAACTGGATGATCGCAGAGCGGTTGTCTCCCTTTTGCCGGTAATTCAGCGCGTCCTGATAATACTGGCCGCTCGTTTCGGTCTTGGCGCAGCCTCCCAGGATTGCGATCGAAATCAGCACCCCCAGAGTTCGCGACCAACATGGCTTCCTGCTCGTCTTCGGCATCCAGAAATCCCCAAATTTAAAGTTGGTTACGGCTATTTTCGAAGTATATCCGAAAAGCCTGCTCCCGGGTCAGGCTGGAAACACACCGGTGGAAAGATACCGGTCGCCCCGGTCGCAGACGATGGAAACAATGACTGCATTTTCCACCCCGGCGGAAAGCCTCAGGGCGGCAGCCATCGCCCCACCCGAAGAAATCCCGGCGAAGATCCCTTCTTCCGCGGCAAGGCGCCGGGTCATTTCTTCCGCTTCCGCCTGCGACACATAAAGGAGTTCGTCCACCAGATTCGGATCATAGATTTTCGGCAGATAGGCTTCCGGCCATTTGCGGATGCCGGGAATCTGCGCGCCTTCTTCCGGTTGCACGCCAATGATGCGGATTTCCGGATTCACCTCGCGGAAATACCTCGCGCAGCCCATGATGGTTCCCGTCGTCCCCATGCTGCTCACGAAATGGGTGATGCGTCCCCCCGTATCCCTCCAGATCTCCGGCGCAGTTGCTTCGTAGTGTGCTGCCGGGTTGTCCGGATTGGAAAACTGGTCGAGAATTTTCCCCTTTCCTTCCGCTTCCATCTTTCTTGCCAGATCGATCGCGGCTTCCATCCCCCCTTCCTTCGGGGTGAGCAGGATTTCTGCGCCGAAGGCGCGCATCACCTGACGCCGCTCCACGCTCATGTGTTCCGGCATCACCAGCACCATGCGGTATCCGCGAACCGCTGCCGCCATGGCAAGCGCAATGCCGGTATTGCCGCTCGTCGCTTCGATGAGCGCATCGCCTGGGCGGATCTCCCCTCTTTCTTCCGCCCTGGAAATCATCGACAGGGCGGGCCTGTCCTTCACGGAACCGGCGGGATTGTTCCCTTCCAGCTTGGCGAGCACCACATTCGATGTCCCGCCGGGAAGCTTCTTCAGCCTCACGAGCGGCGTATTGCCGACGAATTCTTCCATATTCCTGAACATGCTTCACCCCGGAGCGTATAATCCTGAAATTATCGCACAATTCATCCGTTCAGGCCGACCGGGACCGACATGTTCAAATGGTTCGACAGTGCTGCGAAACACCCCCTTTCCAGCCCGCGCAAGGCGAAGGAAGTGCTTGCCGACCTGCCGAAGGACAATCCGAAGGAATTGCTCGACGAACTTTCCGTGTGGATGGAGTCGCTCGGTTCTGCAGGACTGCAATCCCGAATCGAAGTTTTGCAGCTTTTCGACCAGTTCGCCCAGGCAGCCTGCCGAGCCCTGGAGCAGGAATACCTTGCGAGCGGTCCCGACAGATCGGGACGAACCGGCCATGTGTTGCACCGCTTCCACGAACTCCTCGGCAATTCGCTCCATTCTTGCGTGGAAAGCTACCGTTCCGGTGAAAAGGGGGCGGGCGAAGTCCGCAAGCAAATCCCGCAGTTGCTCTGCCGCACCATGAAGGCGCTGGGATCTCGCTACCAGTGGGAACATCTCCATGCCGGTTTCGTGAGCGAGGACATCTGGGAAAAACTCTACAGGCTGTACGCCTATGCGGAAAAGACCGGAAACGCCCATCTTCCCTTCGTCCTGTACCCGGTCCAGGGCAGGCAGACCAGCATCGCGCGCGAATTCCTGAAAACGCTGATGATCGCCTGCTCGGCGCCGGATTCCCTGGCCCCGCAGGAGTTTGGCATCGCCTGTCATCTCGCGTCCCTGCTTTCCAGTCACTTCGTCATTTCCCCGCATCAGGCCTACACCCATTATGTCGATCTGGCCTCCATGAAGCCGCCTTCGCGTCTGAAGCCTCCTCTCCCGAACTCGCCCATGCTGCGCTTTTTCGGCTCTGGAAAGGCGTACGGAATCCTCGTCATGCTCTGCGACGACACCTCGAACGGCGTGGTGAGGCAGATCACCCGCGGCGGAGAATTTCCCCTGGAAACCACCCGGATGGTGCTGAAGCATCTGCAAGCCCAATGGCAATCCCAGCCAAAATCAAGGGGACATTCCAGGGTGCACACTTCCGTTTCCATCCAGGTGGCAAAGAACCTGGATTTGTCCGATGTCGAAACCTGGACCAGCGAAAACATCAGCGAATCCGGGTTCGACGCCGTTCCCCTGCAAATCCCGGCATGGGAAAAGGTCAGCCTGCTTTTCTTCAGTGGAAGGGAGCGTCCGAGCAATCTTTGCATCATCCGGAGAATGAACCGGGACGCGGCGAGAAGATGGCATATCGGCGCCGAGATCCTGTCCAGCCATTTGAACCCGGTGGAGCTCTCGGCGGCAGGGCACAAGCTGCATGGCGTACTGGTCAGAATGGACGACCAGAATGTGGAAATCGCGGTCGAAGCAGCAGGATTCTCCTCGACCGAACGTTACGAATCACACTTCGGCGGGAAAACCCACACCCTGGTCCCGCTGGAACTCCTCGGACGCGGCTCAGGCTTCAACCTTTGGCGATTCCGCATCGCCTGACATGATGCCTTCCAGCCAGGAGGAAATGTCCGCGGTTTCCTGCCCGTTCACCGAATGCGCCATGGGATAGCGGTGCCAGGCGACCCGGTGGCCGAGCGCGGAAAGGACATCCCGAACGGCGAAACCGGCCGAAACCGGGATCACTTCGTCCTCATCCCCGTGCGCGAGAAAGACGGGAATGCCGGCATTGACTGGATTCGCTTCGCTCTCCAGGCTGGAAGCAAGCGGGAGATAGGTGGAAAGCGCGACGATTCCGGCGATTCTTTCCCGGAAGCGCAACCCCGCATGGAGCGCCAGGGCACCGCCCTGGGAGAATCCTGCAAGGAAAATGCGGCCGAAAGGGATGCCGCGCGCATGCTCCTTCTCCATCAGTTCTTCCAGCAATCTGCACGAGGATTCGATCCCGGCCCGATCCTCCCTTGCCCCCGGGGAAAGCGAATAAATGTCATACCAGGCACGCATCCTGTATCCGCCGTTGATGGTGACGGGCAGAACCGGCGCATGGGGAAAAACGAATCGCACCCCGCAAGGCAGTCCCATGGATTGCGCAACCGGAACGAAATCGTTGCCGTCCGCGCCAAGTCCGTGCAGCCAGATGACGGAAAACCGGGGATTTTCTTGCGTCTGAAATTCGATCGTGGACAGGGACATCATCACTCCGTAAACTTTTAGCACCAATGTACTTGAAAGGGTCGACATGAAACGCCGTGATTTTATCAAACTGGCCGCAGCAAGCGGCAGCCTCCTCGCAATGCCATCCTGGGGATACTACGATGAAATCGCCCAGTGGAAAACATTCCGTTTCAATTATCACGTCGCACTCCCCGAAGGCGCCGATGCGAAACTCTGGCTCCCCATCCCGGACAGCAACGACACCCTCTTCCAGCGCAACATGGGCAGCGTCTGGAGCGACGGCCCCACGAAAGCGAGCCTGTTCGATCCCCCCAAAAACCCCGCCGCATTGTTCTTCGGGGAATGGCCGAGGACGGGAAGCCGCGACATCACGGTGGGCACGCTGATCAAGACCGCCAACAGGAGAGCCAATCTCGACATCGCGAGCGACGGGAATGTTCCCCGAGAATTCCGCCACTACGTCACGAACCAGCCTGCCATCGTCAAAAAAACCGCAGCTTCCATCATCCAGGGAAAGGATTCCAGTCTTGCGAAAGCGAAGGCGATCTACGACTGGGTGGTGACCAACACCCATTACGATGCATCGGTTCCAGGCTGCGGCACGGGAGATCCGGCAGCCTGGCTCGAAGGAGCAAGTCTTGGCGGAAAGAGCCTGGATATCGCAACCCTGTTCGTCTCGCTTTGCTCCGCATCGCACATCCCGGCGAGAGGCGCTTACGGGATCCTGCTGAAGGAAGGCGAACATGGAAAAATCGACACCGAATACCATGCGAGAGCGGAATTCTATCTGGAAGGGCCCGGCTGGGTTCCGGTCGATCCGGCAGAAATCCAGCGCGTCATCCAGGAAGAAGGAAAGAGCTTCGCCGATGCCGGGGTCGCCCAACTGAAGGAAGCACTGTTCGGCTCCTGGAAGCTCAACTGGATCGGCCTCAACCATGAGCGCAACATAGCCCTGCCCAATTCGGGAGGGCACCTGCCCCTCTTCATTTACCCGCGCGCCGAAGTGGGCGGAAAAATGCTGGATGGCGCCGAGCTTTCCTACCGGATCGAAGTCAACGAAATGGTCGGAACCGGCATTCACTTCTCCTGATACCAGTACCGGGCGCGCTCCCTTCTCCAGGACCGGACCAGGATTCCCTTCCCGGTGAAATCGAAGAGGAGCGCCCCGTCCCGGTCCGTCCTCAGGATTTCCGCTCCCGATGCGGCATAGAGCGAGACGATTTCCCGCTTCGGATGGCCGAAACGGTTCCTGTATCCGACCGTGAACACAGCATAACGCGGGGAGACCTCCTTTGCAAAAGAAGGAGAGCGAGCGCTCGCACCTCCATGGTGCGGCACGACCAGCACCTCCGCATGCACTTTCCCGCCTTCTGCAAGACGGGACTCGACACTTCTTTCGATGTCTCCTGCGAGCAGGACCGCACCCTGATCCGCAGCGATCCTGAGCACGCAGCTCGATGAATTCTTTCCGGCGGATTTCGGCAAACCGGACGATTCCGGACTCAGCATCTCGAATCCCACGCCGTCCCAGTTCCAGGATTGCCCCTTCCTGCAACGCATCCCGGAGGGAACCGGAAAGGAGGCGATCGTGCCGGAAACCGGAATGTCCGCGCGGACGGAGGCTGCGCCGCCGGTGTGATCGGTATCATCGTGGCTCAGCACCATGGCGTCCAGTCTCCCGACCCCCTCCCCCCTGAGATAGGGGATGATGACCCTGTTTCCGCTGTCGGAAAACTTCGAGAAAGCAGGCCCGGCATCGTACAGCAGTGCGTGATGGCGGGTTTGAACGACCACCGAAAGACCCTGCCCCACATCGAGCACGGCAACCCTCATGCTTCCGGGAATTTCCGGCAGGACCAGAAACATCGGCAGCAGAAAAAAACCGCCCAGCCAGCGCGAAGGAACCCCTCTCGGCAGCAGGATCAGCAGGATGCCGAGAAAGGCGACCGGAACCGACCAGGCTGGAGGGGAATGCTGCACCCACACCGCATCGGGCAGTTTTTCCATCCATTCGAGCAGCACCATGAGCGGAAAAAAACAGGCCTGCGAAAGCAGGAGAAGCGGGGTGAAAACCGCGCCCAAAAGCGCAAGCGGGACGACCACGAAACTCACCAGCGGTATCGCGACCGCATTGGCAAAAGGGGAAACCAGGGAAATCTGTCCGAAAAAGATCAGCAGGGTCGGAACCAGTCCCACCGTCATCGCCCATTGCACTGAAATCCACGAATAAAGGATCCCGGGCCTTGCGATCCTGCCGCTTCCCACCTGGAGGATGAGGAATACCGCGAGAAAGGAAAGCCAGAATCCGGGAGCGAGCACGGCCCACGGATCGACCAGGATCACGACGAACAGCGACCAGCATAGAACGGAAAAAGGGGAATTCGCCCTGCCGGACCAGAAAGAGGCCGCAACCACCGCCAGCATGTACACGGTGCGCTGGGTGGGAACCGCATAGCCTGCGAGCAGCGAATAGAAAAATGCGGCGAGGAGCCCTGCCACGGCCGCAGCCTTTCTCGCCGGGATCATCAGGAGAAGCTGCCGGCTCCTTCTCCACAGGAAGTGACAGAGGAAAGCGGCCAGGCCCGCGATCATCGTCACATGCAGACCGGATATGCTCATGAGATGGATCACGCCGGTTCGCCTGAAGGTCTGCCATTCCTCGCCTGAAATCGAGCGCTGATCGCCCATCACCAGCGCCGCGATCACGCCCGCATGGGGAAGATTTCCCAGCTTTTGCAGAACCCTGGCCCGGATCTCCTCCCTGGCACGCTCGATCAGGGTACCCGGGCTCGGGACGAAACCGTCGAGCAGGACGCCGTTCCTCACATAGCCTGTCGCGCGGATGCCTTCCTCGAGCAGTCTGCCTTCGTAATCATACCCGTGCGGATTGACATTGCCGTGGGGGCGCTTCAGCCTGACCATGAAACGCCATTTCTGCCCGGCATGGAGCGGCGCAAGCCCCGGCTCGAAATACCGGCTGAGCAGGATTTTTTCCGGAATCGCAGCGCCATGCGTCACGACCTTCTTCACCGAAAACTCGAACCGGTCCGCCTGATCGCCTGAAACGGGAAGGCTCGAGATCACGCCTTCGACCACCGCATCCCTGCCTTCCCATTCAGGGGAAAGGGCATCGGCGAGACGAATTTGCGCCATCGCTGCAGCATAAAGAAATCCTGCCGAGAAACAACAGGCTCCGAGCAGCATTTTCCTCCCCATGCCATGGGCGGACATGGAGAGGAACATTCCCGGAACCAGAAGGAGCGCCCAGATGGGCGACGGCAGGTGGGGCTGATACTGCAAAAGCCATGCACCCGAGACGAACAACACCAGGTTAGCGCGCATTGCGCACCAATGCCCAGGAGATCGCGCTCAGGGTGCCGATTCCGAAGGAAAGCAGCAGGTCGGCCGGGTCGAGCGCAGAAAATCCGAAAAGCCTCTGGAAGAACGGAAAATAAACCACTCCGAGCAGTCCGGCAAACGCCCCACCCATGACCCACCAAAGGAGCGGATTGGGTTTGCGCAGCCCGGCCAGCACCGAATCGGAACGCCCGGCCAGAATGGTGGCGAGGTTGGCGAAAACCAGGGCGGAAAAAGCCATGGCGCGGGCATGATCCGTCCCTTCCGAAAGATTTCCCGCATAAAGCAGGATGACCGAGAAGAGCACGATCCCGCCCTGGACGAAGCTTCCGATCATCGTAGCGGCATCGAGCAGCGGGGCATCCCGTTTTCCCGGAGGAGCTTTCATCACCGCGTCATCGGCTTCTTCCGCCTCGAAAACCAGGGAACAGACCGGATCGATGATGAGCTGGAGAAAGGCGATGTGCACCGGCTGGAAAATCAGCGGCCAGTTCATGAAGACTGGAATCAGGGAAAGACCCGCGATCGGAACATGAACCGAGAAACTGAAGGAAAAGGCCTTGCCCAGATTGGCGTGGATCCTCCTCCCGAGCTTCACGGCGCGAACGATGGAGGAAAAATCGTCGTCGAGCAGCACCAGGGATGCAGCCTCGCGCGCAACGTCGGTGCCGCGACGCCCCATCGCCACGCCGATATGGGCCGCCTTCAGCGCCGGAGCATCGTTCACCCCGTCTCCCGTCATCGCGACCGTTTCGCCCTGCCTGATCAGCGCATCGACGATTTTCAGTTTCTGTAGTGGCACGACCCTGGCGAAGATGTCGGTGGTTCCGACCCTTCTCTCGAATTCCGCATCCTCCATGGCTTCGAGCTCGGAACCGGTCAGGGTTTCGCTCCCCATTCCGACCCGCTTTGCAATGGCTGCTGCAGTGAGCGGGCTGTCTCCGGTCACCATGACCACCCTGATCCCCGCTTCCCTGCATTGGGCAACGGCATCGGGTACGCCCGCCCGCACCGGATCGAAGAGTCCCGCAAGTCCTTCCAGGCGGAATTCGAAATCGTGCTGGATGGCGGGCCATTCCTCCCCGGCGTGGACGGCGCTTGCGATCCCCAGCACCCTCAAGCCTTCCAGAGCCATTTTTCCGACCCGATCGTTCCATTCGCGGAGTTCTTCTCCTTCCAGATGGCAAAGGCTGAAAATCGCTTCAGGAGATCCCTTTGCCGCGACTGCGTAAATCCCTCTCTTCGAGGATTTCCAGACATGGGACATCGCCAGCAGTTCCGGAGACAGGGAATACTCGTGCACGATCTCCCAGTCCTGGTGGAGATGTTCGGTTTCAAGCAGGAAGCGCTCTCCCAGATCGTGGAAAGCCTTTTCCATCGGGTCGAAAGGATCGACTTCGCTGGCAAGGATTCCGTATTCGACGAGGGAATGAAATTCCTCCGGAAGCGCTCCTGCACCGGAAAAATCGAGGAAACGCCCGGCAGCGCAAAGACTTGCCACCGACATCCTGTTCTCGGTGAGGGTGCCGGTCTTGTCCACGCACAGCACGCTCGCCGCCCCCAGTGTTTCCACTGCGGGAAGACGCCTCGTCAGTACCCGGCTGTTCGCGATTCTCCAGGCGCCCAGCGCCAGAAACACCGTGAGCACCACCGGAAATTCCTCCGGAAGAATGGCCATCGCCATGGTGATGCCGGCAAGCAGGCCGTTCAGCCAGTCGGCATGCAGGATTCCGTAGGAGACGACCAGGATGGCAAAGAGCAGCCCTGAAAGAAAGGTGAGGCTTTTCACGAATTTCGCCACTTCCCGCTGCAGCGGCGTTTTCACCGGTTCGACCGCTTCGATGGCGAGCCCGATCCTGCCGATCCCGCTCGCCGCACCGGTTGCGCTCACCCTGGCCACCCCCTTTCCCTGCGTCACCATGGTTCCGGAATGGATGAAATGGGACGGGAATTTTCGCACCGGGGCGGATTCGCCGGTGAGCATGGATTCGTCGGCGAAGAAGTCGTTGCATTCCAGGAGTACGGCATCCGCGGCGATGCGGTCGCCCTTGGCAAGCAGCAGGATGTCCCCCACCACCACTTCCCTGCCCGCAATCCTGCAATCCTTCCCTTCGCGGATCACGTTCGCCCTGGGACTGGTGAGATCGCGGAGGGCGGTAAGCGCCCTTTCCGTGCGGTTTTCCTGGTACACGGTGATGCCCATCACCACGAAAACGAAAAACAGCAGGGCGAGCGCCTCTACCATGTCTCCCAGGAGGAAATAGATGAAACCGGAGGCGACGAGCAGCAGGAACATCGGTTCCTTCATCACTTCGAGCGAGATCTTCCAGACCTCGCGACGCTCCGGAGGACCCAGCTCGTTGTATCCGTCCAGGTCTATCCTTGCGCGCGCTTCCTCCCGAGTCAGGCCTTCGTACATGCTCCCCTCCTGATGTGAATATAGCCCATCGGATTGACAACATGATTTCGTGCGTTACAATCAACACATGAACTAATTTGCGACAGGACCATGACATCCTCTTTCGAACCGTTCGAGGAAAGAATCAACCGCTTCACCGGCCTCCATCCCGGCTCGCCCAGGAACGAAATCGTGCTGAACCGGCTTTTCTTCCACGTCTTCAAGCTCGCCCAGGAGCGGCAGAATCTCAATCTTTCCCGCTTCGGCCTGAACGGGACGAGCTGGCTCGCCCTCATCATGATCCATTCTGCGCAGGAAAACTCGATCCATCCCTGCGATCTGAGCTATGCCATGACCTCTTCCCGAACCAACATCACCCGCCTTGCGGACGAACTGGTGGAAAAGGGCTGGGTCTCGCGCAATGCCAGTTCGGAAGACCGGCGCAGGATCGAGCTCTCGCTCACCGAAGCCGGCAGAAACCTGATCGAGGCGGGGCT
>JAJZTT010000088.1 GCA_021848705.1 Pseudomonadota bacterium | reverse complement strand
ATCTTCCCGGTTCGGGTCGGCGGGGAGGAATTCGGCGTGCTCATGCCGAAAACTTCCCCGGCGGCAGCGTACGAAGCGGCCGAGAGGATCAGGAGAGCTGCGGAATCCTGCCGGCTGGAAATGCAGGGAGAAAGTATGAACTTCACCATCAGCATTGGCGTGTACGGGGAAGAAACCGCCTTCAGTCCGGATCTCGATGAATATTTCAAAAACGCCGATGGTGCGCTCTACCGGGCCAAGCAAAACGGTAGAAACCGGGTGGAAATGGCTTGATCAGGCGGTCAGGGTTCCGCTCACGCAGGTGACCGCGTTCCCTCCAACCATGATCCGGTCGGATTGGACCGAAAGACGGATCATGCCTTCCCGTCCCAACGCGGATCCCTGGGAAGAAAGGATTTCTCCGCGGAACAGCGAGGTTTTCCGGAGATAGGCTGCAACGCAACCGTTTCCGCTTCCGCAGACGGGGTCCTCGTTCACGCCATGTGCGGGAGCGAAAGCGCGAACCTCGATTCGGCCCTTTCCCCATTCTCCGAAAACCACCACGCCTGTATGGCCGAGGGCAACGTCCTGCGCCTTCATTGCTTCCAGATTCGGCCTCAGTTCCAGCACCGCTTTTGCATCGGGCAACCGGGTCACCGCCCAGCGAGGGCCCACATCCACGAGAAACGGCGGCTCGCAGGGGATGCAGCCGAGGATCTTTTCAAGATCAGCCCGGTATTCATCGTGTGGAAAAGAAAATTTGGGTTCGGGAAGATCGAAGGATATCATCCCTTCTCTCACATCGAGTTTCACCAACCCCGCTCCGCATTCCTGGACCAGGGCTCCCTCCTTCGGCTCCACATACCCGGCTTCCAGCAATGCGTGTGCCGTGCCGATGGTGGGGTGACCGGCAAAGGGAAGCTCGGATTTCGGCGTGAAGATCCTCACTCGATAGTCCGCCCTTTCATCGGTCGGGGGCAGCACGAAAGTAGTCTCGGAAAGGTTCGTCCAGTTCGCGATACGCTGCATCTCTTCTGTTCCGAGGGATTCGGCCAGGAGCACAACGGCCACAGGGTTTCCCATGAAGGGAACCTTCGTGAAGACGTCCACCTGCCTGAAAGGAATGTTTTTCATGCTTTCAGAAGGCATTCAGGCAGGATCTGCGGGCATTCCTGATGGTCATTTGCTCTGTCCGTCCAAAGTGGGGCCGTACAATGATCCGCTTGAATCACTCCAGATTCAAGGCCTCCCTTTCCTGAACTATAATAGTATATCAAATGTGTCGGATATTATTCATCCGGAAGGAGGTGCGAGATGAACAAGTCCATGTTGATCGGGCTGGTGGGCGGCGCAGCGGCGGCAACCGCAATCGGCGGGATAGCCGGTTACGAGGTGCTGCACCATGGAGGACCGAAATATGCGGAAGTGCTGAGCGTGCGGCAGGTGAACGAGGATGTTCGCATGCCGCACAGGGTTTGCAGGGAAGAGGCGGTCACGCGGGAAGCGCCGGTCCAGGACCGAAGCAGAATAGCGGGAACTGCGATCGGCGCTCTTCTCGGAGGCGTTCTGGGAAACCAGATCGGAAACGGCAGCGGCAGGACGCTGACGACCATTGCCGGGGCTGCGGCAGGCGGATATGCGGGCAACCAGGTGCAAGGCGGCATGCAGCGATCGGACCGGCAGACGGTCATGGAACAGCGCTGCAAAACCGAATATTCCACGCAGCACAAACTCCTCGGTTATAACGTCACCTATCGCCTTGGTGCAAAAACCGAAACAATCAGGATGGATCACGATCCTGGTCCCCGCATCCCTGTCAGAAACGGCCAGATCGTCGTGACCCAGCTGAGCGACACTCAGTCCTGACTGGGAACGGAAAAAATTCGCAATCGAGGGAATGGCTGTGCTGGATCGGGGTCCAACCGGTAAATGCCGCAGTGAAGCGGTGTGGGAAAGGCAGCCCTTTCATCTGCCCATTTACCGGAGGAGAGATCATGAAAAGAAGAATCCTTGTCGCAATGGCATTGTGTGCGCTATCGCCTTCAGTATTGGCAGCGTCGGGCTATGTGAAAATCATCTCGCCGCTGGACGGCTCGGTGGTGAATTCCGCAGATACCCTGCATGTGAAGTACGAGGCCAAATTCGATCACACGGGTGACCATGTACATCTCTATATCGACGGTCAGGACCATGAAACCCTGAGGAACCTCACCATACGCACCACGCAGGACATATACAGCGACGGAAAGTGGAGCGTGGTGAGCAGGGAGATGGACGGAAGGAAGGCTGCACCCCAGCTCGCACCGGGCAATCACAAGATCTGCATCGGGGTCGTGGACAAGGCGCACAATCCTACCGGCCTGGAAAAATGCGTCGAGGTGACTGCGCAATAAGCAGGCTGTCCCCCTGTCGTGAAGAGCTATACTGCTTCCAGACATTGGGAATGCGAAAGGGCTGTCGATGAATGAGGGCGGGGATCTTTCCTTGAAGGGTTTTCCCCATTTCCTCGTGACCGTTTCGCTGATGGCTGCCACGATGATGCAGTCGCTGGACATGACGATCGCGAACGTGGCTCTGCCCAGGATGCAGGGGGCCCTTGCTGCAACCCAGGACGAGATGGGCTGGGTGCTTACCTCCTACATTATCGCCGCTGCCATCATGCTTCCGCTCACAGGCTGGCTCGCGGGTAGATTTGGACGGAAGAGGATCCTGCTGCTTTCGATACTGGGTTTCACGATTTCCTCTGCATTATGCGCGGCATCCACCACCCTCCCGGAAATCGTGGCTTTCCGCTTCCTGCAGGGTGCGTCCGGGGCTGCTCTGGTTCCACTTTCCCAGGCAGTGCTTTTCGACATCAATCCGAGGGAGAAGCACGGTTCAGCGATGGCGGTCTGGGGGATCGGCGTGACCATCGGTCCGATCCTGGGGCCGATGCTGGGCGGCTGGCTGACCGACGATTACAGCTGGCATTGGGTCTTTCTCATCAACCTTCCCGTTGGCGCGATGGCCATGCTTGGCGTTGCAGCATCCATGCCGGAGACGAAAAGTGGCCGGCGGGACTTCGATTTCTCCGGATTCATCCTGCTCGCGGTCAGCATCGGCGCCTTCCAGCTCTTTCTCGACCGTGGGCAACTGAAGGACTGGTTTCATGCCACTGAAATCGTCCTCGAGGCGATGACTTCTCTCGCCGCCCTGTACTGTTTTCTCGTGCATTCCGCCACCATCGATCGGCCCTTTCTGCGCCCCGTATTGTTTTTTGACCGAAATTTCGTGGCAGCCAATCTCATCGTTTTCCTGATCGGGGCGATACTTTTCGCGACGCTCGCCCTGCTTCCTCCGATGTTGCAAAACGAGATGGGGTATCCGGCCATGAGGAGCGGATTCGTGATGGCGCCGCGCGGAGTGGGATCGATGATCGGCATGATCGTTGTTGGGAGGATGATCGGGAGGATCGAATCCAGACTGATCATCGGGTTCGGGCTTTTGCTGACCGCGATCGCCCAGTGGCAGATGACGAAATTCGATCTGATGATGGGGGAGGCCCCGGTCGTCCTCACCGGCATCGTCCAGGGACTGGGCGTGGGCTTCGTCATGGTTCCCCTTTCGACGATGGCCTTCGATACCTTGCCCGCCCAGCTGCTCGATGAGGGAACCACCTTCTACAACCTGATGCGCAACATCGGAAGCTCGATCGGCATCTCTGTGGTCAACGCGCTTCTGATCCGCGACACCCAGGTGGTCCATTCCTCGCTGGCCGAATCCATCACACCCTTCATTGCGCAGGAATTCACGGTCGGTTCGCGCTCCTTCGATCTCCGAACCCTGCAGGGGATGGCATCCCTGGACAGGACGATCTTGAACCATTCGGCCATGATCGCCTATCTGGACGACTTCAGGCTGATGATGCTGGTCACGGTTGCGATCATCCCGCTGCTGGCCTTCCTGCGACCTGCGGTTCGGGAACCGGAGAAACGCAGGGCCGTTCCAATCGAATGAGGTCAGTAGTCCGTTTCGATTCCGAAGGTGTTGAACACCATGTCCTCGGCTACATTCTGCGCAGCATGGTGCACCGCTCCCAGTATTTCTGCATCCGACCAGCCGAGCGAATGAAGTTCGCCGATGCGGCTCCTTGCCAGCTGCCTGGGCGCCTTGAGCGCATCGATCACATAAAGAAGCATCGCCTTTTCCTTTTCGCCGAAAGGAGCGTTCGCCGCATTCTTCAGGGTCAGGTCCACCTGTTCCGGGGTCCAGCCCGCATGGTTGATCAGCATCGCCCGGTTGAATCCGACGCAATATTCGCATTCCTGTCTTTCGGAAACCAGCATGCGGATTGCAGCGAGCAGGGGGGCGCTCAGGGTGGGGTGTTGCATGTAGATCGAGATCTGGTTCCAGATGTTTTCCAGCAATTCCGGACTCGAGCTGTAGATCTTCATGGCGTTCGGTACGAAGCCCAGCGTCGACGCGATTTTTTCGTAAATTTCGGCGACCTTGCCATGGGCATTTTCAGTGGATACGGTTTCGATATAAGCCATCATTTTCTCCTTTTGCATACCGACCGTGCGGTATGTTGTTGCCGTCAAAAAAAAGGCCTTTCGGCCAGCCAGAACTATTTTTCTGCCCGCAGACTCGCCACGTAGTCGTGGAGTTGCATCATGCAGGAGCGGAAGGAATCGGCCGACTGCATGTTTTTCGCAATGCCGATGCAACCTTCCCATGCCGAGACGACGAAAAGCGCAGCGGATGCGCAATCGACTTCCGGGCGGACCTCTCCCTGCCGTCTTCCCTGCAAGAGCGCCCATTCCACCGTGTCCCTCCAGTTCCTCAGGATGCCGTTGAGCCTCGACTTGAATTCCGGATCGAGCGGGCTCATTTCCTGCATCAGGTTGTTCAGCGGGCAGCCCAGGGTCGCGAAATCGGGCGGGGCCAGTTCGTCGATATGCGCGATCAGGTTGAGAAGCGCCTCGAAAGGCTTTTCGCTTTGCCGGATCGGCGCGAACAGCAGTCTTGCCAGATTTTCGCCGATCACTTCCTCGATCACCGCGAGCCCGAGCGCCTGTTTGGTCGGAAAATGGTGATAAAGGGCTCCCTTGGTGAGCCCGGTATCCTTCAGGATGTCGGCGATGCTCGCCGCCTGAAACCCCTTGCGGTGGATTTCGCAATAGGCAGCCTGCAGGATGGTGTTGCGTGATGGTTCGGCTTGTCTGGTTTCCATGTCTCAAATATATACCGACCGGTATGGATGAGTCAATGCGGAAAGTGCCGAACCTTCACTTCATGATCCTGAGAACGGGAATTCCCCCGACATCCTTCAGGGGGAAATAGACCCTGTGGGTGGCCGGATCGACTGCGACCACATGGGCATCGTCCCCGATCTTGCCTTCCCCGATCTTCTTCATGCCTTTGGAAAGATCGAAAACCGAAACGATGCCGCTTTCCGCGGCAACATAGAGGCGACGGCGTCCGGGATCGATGGTCAGCACATCCGGATCCTCTCCGATTCCGGATGAGGCTGCCACTTTCATCGTTTCAAGGTCGAGGGCGAGCAGCCTGTGATTGTCCTGGCATGCGACGAATGCAGTGCGGTCGGAGGGATCGATCAGCAATCCGTGAGGGCCGGAGCATCCCGGCAGGGGATGGCTTGCGACGATGCGGTCGGTATCCGGATCGATCTCGATCAGTTTTCCGGCTGTTTGCGCATTGACGAAGACATGCCCGGAGGAAGGATCGTATTGGGAATTGCCGACTTCGCTGTTCAGGGAAAGGGTCGAAATTCTCCGGTTGGTCCGGGTATCGATCACGGTTTCGGTCCTTCCATGCTCGTCCGAAACGTAGAGCTTTTTCTGGTGCGGAGCATAGGCCATGCCGTCCGGATAGACGCCGCCCGGGATGCGTTTCACGACTTTGAGGCTCCTTTCGTCGATGACCGCGATTTCGTTCCGGAAAGTGGCCGATGCGTAGACTCTTCCGAGTTCCGGAACGACCAGCACCCCGTGGACGTGGTCGATTCCGGGAATGTCGGCCACCACGCGGTTGCGCCCGGTATCGAAGGCAATCACGGCGCTGTCGCCGAGATGGGCGATGAACAGCCGGTGGTTTCCGGAGTCCAGGCTCGCGTAATCGAATCTCGTGGACTTTCCGGAGAGCGGGACGTCGGTCAACATTTCGAGCGGCAGAGGGGCGGCCGATGTCTCGAGAGGCGATGCCAAAAGGGCTGCGCAGGCGATGGCGCCAAGCATTCTGATCATGGTTTCTTCCAGAATAAACATCCCGGTAGTGTAGCCGTCAGGACTTAGATGGGAATTAGCCGGAATAAAGCGGGGGCGGAAGCTTTGGTCACCAGCTTCATGAGGACCTCCCGAGCTTTTCCGCTTCAGGCGAGATACGGCGTTTCCCTTTTCATGCCCGGCATGCCGCAAGCCTAGATCGCGATCAGGTTTGCATATTCGAGCGCGAGCCATTTGACTCCTGCGCGCCTGAAGCGAATCTGGATCTGGCCGGTCTCTCCTCCCTCGCAGGCGAGGATCACGCCTTCGCCGAATTTGGCATGGAATACGTTCGCGCCGATCTTCCACGGCGTCTTCCTTTCCGCATAAACCGGCTTTTCTTCCGTTTCGAGCGGTGCCCCGACATGCTGGATCAGTTCTTCTGGAATTTCGGACAGGAAGCGCGAGGGGATGTTGTAATGGATCTGGCCGTGCAGCATTCTGCTCTGCGCGGAGGTGAGATAGAGCTTGCGCCTTGCGCGGGTGATCGCGACATACATCAGGCGCCTCTCCTCTTCCAGTCCCTTGGCTTCGTTCATGCTGTTGCCGTGCGGGAAAAGGCCTTCCTCCAGGCCGCTGATGAATACGGTGTGAAATTCCAGTCCCTTTGCCGAATGCACCGTCATCAACTGGACCGCATCCGTCCCTTCACCGCTCTGCCGCTCCCCGGCTTCGAGCGCGGCATGGGAAAGGAATTCCACGAGCGGATTTTCCTCTTGGTCGAAAGCGGCAGCTGCATTGACGAGTTCTTCCAGGTTTTCGATCCTGTCTCCCCCGTCCTTCTCCAGCCGGTAATGCGTCCTGAGGCCGCTCATTTCGATCGCTGTCTCGACCATGGAGGCAAGGGAGGCGTCCGAGCAGGATTCCCTCATGGACTGGATCAGCCTGACGAATTCACCGACCTTGCTGGAAGGCTTCATGTCGCACGCTGCAGCCCAAAGGCTCCTGTCTCCGGCCGAAAACTGAAGGGATTCGACCGTTCGGGCGCCGATCCCGCGGGCAGGGAAATTGATGATCCTCAGCAGGGCGCCGTCGTCATCCGGACTGTGGATCAGCCTCAGGTAGGCGAGAGCATGCTTCACTTCCAGGCGCTCAAAAAAACGCAAGCCGCCGTAGACCCGGTAGGGAAGAGAGGAACTGAAAAGAGCGTGCTCCAGAACACGCGACTGTGCATTCGAGCGGTAAAGCAGGGCGATCCCGGAAAGCTCCACCCCTTCGGAATGGAGCGCCCTGATCTCCTCGACGATGTATTCGGCTTCAAGCTGATCGGTGGGCGCCTGGTAGTAGCGCAGCTTCTCCCCGCCCGCGTCGCTGGTCCAAAGATTCTTGCCGAGGCGCCCTGAATTGTGGCGGATCAATGCATTGGCAGCATCGAGGATGTTGCCGTGAGAACGATAGTTCTGCTCGAGCTTGATGACTTCCTGTACATGGAAGTCGCGCTCGAAGGAGCGCATGTTTCCGGTGTCTGCGCCCCTGAACGCATAGATCGACTGGTCGTCGTCGCCGACAGCGAAAACCGCGGCCCCTTCCCCGGCGAGCAGCCGGATCCACTTGTACTGAAGGCGGTTGGTATCCTGGAACTCGTCGATCAGGATATGCCGGAATCTGGCCCGATAATGGTTCCTCAGGATCTCGTTCCTGGACAGAAGTTCGTAGGCGCGCAGCAACAGTTCGGCGAAATCCACCGCGCCCTCCCGGTTGCACTGTTCCTCGTAGGCGGAATAGATTTCGAACTGGGTGCGGGTGACGGAATCGAAAACGGAAATTTCGTGCGGACGGATCCCTTCCTCCTTCTGCGCATTGATGAAATGCTGCATCTGCTTCGGAGGATACTTCTCGTCGTCGATGTTGAGCGACTTGATCACACGCTTCACCATGGAAAGCTGGTCGGCTGAATCCATGATCTGGAATGTCTCGGGAAGACCCGCGTCGCGATGATGAGCTCGCAGCAGCCGGTTGCAGAGGCCGTGGAAGGTGCCGATCCACATACCGCGAAGGTTGACCGGGATCATCGCGGAAATTCTCGCATTCATCTCGCGCGCCGCCTTGTTGGTGAAGGTGACGGCGAGGATGGCGTGCGGGGAAACCCCTTCCTTCTGGATGAGATGGGCGATCCTGGAAGTGAGCACGCGGGTCTTGCCGCTTCCCGCTCCGGCCAGGATCAGCGCGGAACGGTGGGGAAGCGTGACCGCCTCGATCTGGCGGGCATTGAGGCCGGATAGTATGTCCATAAGCGAAAAAGGGGAACGGGTTTCCCCGTTCCCCTGCGAAAGTTAAGTCCTCAGCAGCACTTGCTCTTGATCATGTCGTGCAGGATCGGCGTCAGAATGACTTCCAGGGCGAAGCTCATCTTTCCGCCGGGAATCACCAGGGTGTTGGCGCGGGACATGAAGGAATCGTGGATCATGTTGAGCATGTAGGGGAAATCCACGCCGTGCGGATCGCGGAAGCGCACCACCACGAAGCTTTCGTCCGGAGTCGGGATGTCGCGCGCGATGAATGGATTGGAGGTGTCCACCGTCGGCACACGCTGGAAATTGACGTGCGTACGCGAGAACTGCGGCGTGATGTGGTTGATGTAGTCGGGCATGCGGCGCAGGATGGTGTCGACCGTCGCTTCGGCCGAATAGCCGCGTTCCGCAGCATCCCTGTGGATTTTCTGGATCCACTCGAGATTGACGATGGGCACCACGCCGATGCCGAGATCTACGTGACGCGAAGCATCCACGGTGTCGGTCTTCACCAGGCCGTGCAGTCCTTCGTAGAACAGCATGTCCGATCCTTCCGGGATCTTTTCCCATGGGGTGAATTCGCCGGGGTTGAGGCTGGTGCCCAGGCGGGCATTGTGCTCGCGGGCTTCTTCCTCGCTGTGGATGTAGTAGCGGCGATCGCAGGAACCAGTCTCGCTGTAGCTGCGGAAGGTTTCCTCGATCTTGTCGAAATGGTTGGCTTCCGGACCGAAATGGCTGGGCGCACGAACATTGTTCTTTTCCGCTTCCGCAACGGCCGCGCGGAACGCCTTGCGGTCCATGCTGTGCAGGCTGTCGCCCTCGATCACGGCTGCGTGGATCTTCTCGCGCCTGAAAATGTTCTCGAATGCGCGCTTCACCGTGGTGGTTCCCGCGCCCGACGAGCCGGTAACGGCAATGACTGGATGCCTTTTCGACATGATGCTGGTTCTCCTGAGCTGTTTGAATCCCTTAATACACATTACTTTAACAGAATGTGAAAATTTTCGACAGACCGGGCGGGGAAAGTGCGCAGTCAAATCGGGCTGGCAGGGTATAATGTCGGATCGTGCAAAGAAATTTCGGGGAATCATGGAGCAGCAATACAGGCCTTCGGCAATCGAATCGAAAATCCAGGAAAGCTGGGAAGAATCGGGCGCGCATCGCGCAGCAGAGGAAAACGAAGGGCCGAAATACTATTGTCTGTCGATGTTCCCCTATCCTTCCGGCAAGCTGCACATGGGGCATGTGCGCAACTACACGATCGGAGACGTGCTTTCCCGCTATCACAGGATGAAAGGCTATAACGTGCTGCAGCCGATGGGCTGGGACGCTTTCGGCCTGCCCGCTGAAAATGCCGCGATGGCGAACGGGGTGGCCCCCGCGGCATGGACCTATTCGAACATCGAATACATGAAAAAGCAGTTGAAGTCCCTGGGGCTCGGACTCGACTGGTCGCGCGAAGTCACCACCTGCCGCCCCGAATATTACCGCTGGGAACAGTGGCTCTTCACCCGTCTTTTCGAAAAGGGATTGATCTACAAGAAGCTTTCGACCGTTAACTGGGATCCGGTCGACCAGACCGTGCTCGCCAACGAACAGGTGATCGACGGACGCGGATGGCGCTCGGGCGCGCTTGTGGAAAAGCGTGAAATCCCGATGTATTTTTTCCGCATCACCGATTACGCGCAGGAATTGCTCGAAGACCTCGATCAGCTCGAAGGCTGGCCGGAGCAGGTGAAGACCATGCAGCGCAACTGGATCGGCAAGAGCCACGGGGTGCGCTTCGCCTTCCCCCATGGAGAGAACGAGAAGCTGTGGGTGTACACGACAAGGGCCGACACCATCATGGGCGTCACTTTCGTCGCCGTTGCTGCCGAGCATCCGCTCGCATTGAAGGCCGCGGAAGGCAACCCTGCTCTGGCCGAATTCATCGAGGAATGCAGGCAGGGCGGGATCGCGGAGGCGGATCTCGCCACCATGGAAAAGAAGGGCATGGACACCGGGTTCACCGTCACCCACCCCCTCACCGGCGAGGAAGTGCCGGTCTGGGTCGGAAACTACGTGCTGATGGGCTACGGCGAAGGCGCTGTGATGGCGGTTCCAGCCCACGACGAAAGGGATTTCCATTTTGCCAAGAAATACAATCTGAACATAAAGCCCGTAATTGTCCCGATTTCATGGGAAAATGAAGAAATAAATCAAAGTTTTATCAGCGAAGCTGTAGGTGATAGACCATTAACTCATTACGCGCCCAGTTTGGGTGCGACAAATCAATCTCCATTGATTTGGCTGGAGTGGGATTCTCGATTTGAAGAAAAGGGAATCTGCGTTAATTCAGGAAAATACGACGGCCTCGGCCATTCGGCTGCGGTTGACGCCATTTCCGCCGACCTGAAGGAAGCGGGGCTTGGAGAAAAGCAGG